>JBNLEN010000262.1:0-7570 GCA_050304975.1 Polyangiaceae bacterium | reverse complement strand
GCATCACCTTCTTCGGCTGGGGGCTCTTCTTTGGGAGCATCACCTTCTTCGGCTGGGGGCTCTTCTTTGGGAGCATCACCTTCTTCAGCCGGTGGCTCTTCCTTAGGGGCATCACCTTCTTCGGCTGGGGGCTCTTCTTTGGGAGCATCACCTTCAGGATCTGGGTCTTCCTTGGGCGCGTCGCCTTCGGGGGCGCACACCGCGGCGCATTCGGCCGTGCTGGCCTCGAATTCGCGGACGCAGACCTCTTCGCCATGCTCTTGCAGGCAACGTTCGACGGCTTCTCTCAGCTCTGCTTTGCAGTTTTCGCAAGCGGCCGCGCGCTCATCGCCTTCGCTTTCTGCTTCGCTGTCTCCTTCACCATCGCCGCTGGCCTCTTCGCCGGCACCCTCTTCGCCCTCTTCTGATGCGTCTCCGTCGGGCTCTTCTCCGCCCGGCTCGCCTTCTTCGGCCTTGTCGTCCTCTGCCGCAGGTTCATCGGCATCAGCCGGCGCCTCTTCGTCGCTCCCTGGCTCTTTCGCATCGCCGTCGGCAGAGCCAGCTTCAGAGCCATCTACCCCGTCATCCATCTCACCGTCACCCTCGCCGAGTGAAGTGCCAGCGGAGTTCGAGTCCTGCCCGAGGTTGGCGGCGTCACCACAGGCAAACGCAGCCAGGCTGATGCCGAGCACAGCGCAATAGCTCAGTGCCGTTCGGCCGATGATTGAAAAGGAAAGATTACGTGTCTTCATGTTTGATTCCTCAGTTGGTCGCCAAGGCGTGATGCCCCGGTAAGTCGTCTGCTCCCGCTCGAGGCGGTGCTGCCTGAGTGTTGGTCTGATCCCGTTTTTTGACCGAAATCGCCCCGCGGAATTTTTTCTTCGAGCGCAGGCGTTTGTCGTGATCAAAACGCGATATCGCGGGGAAAGCCCCGTATCAGCACCGCTGGGTGTTGGGTTGGACTCACTTTGACCGCTCCCCGGGGGGCGGGGCTAGGCACATCTTCTTGTTGCTTCGATGGGTAACTGCAGCCACCGCGCTGGCGGTTTGCGGCTCGAGTGCACAGGCTCGCGCTCAGCCGCTGGGCGAACCCGGGGTGGCTTACACAGCTCCGAGTCTGTGCCCTGACGAGCGTGCGTTCCGGCAGGCTTTGCGAGACGCTGACGTGGTGTTTCCCTCGGATGCACACGTAGATGTGATGGTTGTGTTCGCGCCTGCAGGCTATCAATTGCAGCTCAACCTGCGGCGTGGTGAGCGTCAAGCTCAGCGCAGCCTGGATGACGAAGACTGCGCGGCGCTCGTGAACGCAGCGGTGGTCCTGCTGGCGCTCAGTGCGAACGCCCTCAGTGCGAACTCGCTCAGTGCGAACTCGCTCGGCGTAGACCCAGACGGCCTGTCTTCGGCGACTGAGTCCGCGCCTGAGTCGGCGACTGAGTCCGCGCCTGAGCACGCCATTGTTCCCCCGAGCGACGACGGCTCAGCTGGCTCGAGTTCGCCCGCCGAGTCGCGGCAACGCTCGGCAATCTTGTCAGAAGTTCACCCATTACGGCAGCCCCAGTCGGCGGCACTGATTGAGGACCGAGCTCTCGCGCGGGGGTGGTCCCTGCCAGCCATCGATGGGCACCTGGCGCTGCAGGCCCTGTTCGGGAGCGGCAGCTTGCCCGGGATCTCTGCAGGCTTTGGGGTGGCGCTGGGCGCCGATGGGGAAGCGGCGCGCGTGGCGATTGCTGCCGCTTGGTGGCCAAAGACCAATAACGTTAGCGGCGATGCTGCCGCGCTGGAGGCAGAGCAGTTCAGCGCCAGCTTGGAGCCGTGTTTGCGCCTACCGCTGAAGCGCTGGGAACTATTCAGCTGTGCGACATTGCAGGCACATTGGGTCACGGCGACCGCGCTCAATATCTCCAAGCCCCAAACGGACTCGGTGATGTGGTGGTCTGCGGGGCCCAACCTAACGGTCGGCTACCGGCTCGGGTCGTTGCAGTTCGAGCTTGGGGGCGGTGCGGTGATCCCGTTGAAACGTCCGGAGTTCCGCTATTCCGAACAAGCGACGAGCCGACAGCGCGTGCTGTTTCGTCCGGCGGCGGTCGGGATGAGTGGGCGTTTGGCCGTGCTGCATCGGTTTTGAGGGCAGAGGCGGGCATGGATGCGGATTTTGGTCAAAAACCTGGCTCGCTCGGACACCCACTGGTCGTGACGGCGGGCCTTTCCCAGAGTGTGGCGTTGGCGGGACCTGGGCACCCGCCCGCGCAGGGACCTGCCGCGTCAGGGGAGCAACAGGTCAGTCCGCGCGACGTCGAGGAAGCGTACGTGCTTTACGTCGACGTGGTGTGGAGCACGCTCAAGCGACTGGGCGTGCCCCAGGCTTCTCTAGATGATGCGCTCCAAGATGTATTCGTGACCGCGCATCGCCGCTGGGACGACTTTCGTCACGCCTCCTCGCGCCGCACTTGGGTGATCGGGATTGCGCTGCGCACTGCGGCCAACTACCGCCGCCAGCGTCAGCGCGAGGTAACGCGCCACGTGGTGACGGAGGTGGAGCCCGCCGACACGCAGACCTGGGGTCCTGCCGCCGGCGAGCAGCCTAGCGCACCGAGCGCTTTTGAACTGTGTGCGCGGCGGGAGGCGTCCGCGTTCCTCCAAGAATTCCTGGCGCAGCTACCAGAGAGTCAACGTGACGTATTCGTCCTGGTCGATCTCGAGCAGTTGACCATTCGAGAAGCCGCTGCGGCTTGCTCCGCACCTTTCAGCGCGGCTTACCGAAGGTTGCAGATCGCACGGGAGCGTTTCAATGAGGCGGTGCGCCGTTATCGGGCTGCTGATCAGCGGAGGTTTGCATGACTAGCCCAGAAGATCTCATCGAGTTGACGCCTGAGGCCCGGCAAATGATAACCGCGGCGAAACTGTCGTACTCGCCGAGCGAGAGCGAACGACAGCGCGGACTCGAGCGCTTGCGCTCAGCGGTGCACGCGTCGAACCCCGTCGCCAAGGTCCAACGTCGAGGCATCGCCACGTTGTCGGCTGCTGGCGCGCTGACGGCCACTTGGCAACTGGCCGCGGCACATGCCGTCAAGTGGGCCGGGGGAGCTTTGCTCGTCGCCTTGGCTGGGCTAGGAACGTTCAGCGTCGTGCAACGCGGAGAGTCTACCGACATACTAGACGCGCGTTCGCAGGCAGCCCCCGTCAACGCGCGCCCCGCGACTCAAAGTCCAGCCCAGCCCGTCCGACTCATCTACCCGGAAGCACACCGCGAGCTGGAGCGCGAAACCCGCACCGAGGTAGCCGTTGACCCAGCGCGCGGGAAGCAAGACGTGGGCGCTTCAGCCGCGCCCCAGCAAGAGACCAAGGCCAGTACCCTGTTGGCTGAAGCCCGAACGTTGCGTGAGGTGAACGAGCTGCTGAAAAGCGGGCAGCCCGCGGCCGCGATGGGTCGACTCAACGCGACTCAGCCGCAGGTTCTGGTGGCGGAGTGGCAGCTCACTCGGGCGATTGCTGGTTGCCTGTCTGGCGAGCCAGGGGGCAGCGCCGCGGCGTCCAAGTTGCTGTCCAAGTTTCCCCGCACGCCGCTGGCATGGCGCGTGGAACACGCTTGCGGCCTGTCGTCTGAAGTATTTTCTAAGCGCGGCAGCGAGTAGATGCTCACTTTCCGACGAAGGCGATGCCCTCTTTGAGCAGCGCTTTCCAGCGGCGCCGGTCCGTCTTCGGAATGGCAACCCACTCCTTGAACACGCGTCCAGCGGGTGCGAAAGGCTCGCCGACGCCCTGTTCGATCAGCGCTTGTACGCGCGACTTAGGTAGCTTCACCACTAGGCCGGAGCCCTTGAAGTCGACCAGGGCCAAGAACTCTTTGTCCACGCGCAAGCAGCGGCCATTCATGATCGTACTTTCTGCGACCCGAGGATCGTCTGCCATCAGCTCTTCCGCCAACGCCCAGAACAGAGTTTCTGCGTCCAATGCCATCGATTTGCTCCGCTGCTTTTGGTGGCGCGCCTGGGGCCACACGAGGTTGATTCACGTAGACTGACGCGCGGAACACGCCAATTACGACACTGGTTTGCGATTTTGTTCAGCAGCGACCATCGCGGCTTCGGCCAGCAGTTCAAGTAATGGTTCGGGGGAAGCTAGATCTTCGACAACCCGATCGGCACCGGTTTCGCGCAGCTGATCCAGCGTGAAGTTGCCGGTGGCGACGGCCAGCACCTGACAGCCATTGACTTGCGCGCAGTGCACGTCCTTGGGCGTATCCCCGATGACGATCACCGCGCGGCCTTCGACCCAGCTGGAATGCAGGGCTTGGTACTGGGTCAGCGCGATGGGCAGCAGCTCTGGTCGAGTGGGTGCCAAATCGCCGAATGCGCCAAGCCGAAACCAGTCCGGATCGATTCCGACGTGACGCAACTTCATATGGGCACCCTCCCGGTAGTTGCCCGTGAGCAGCCCGAGCACGACGTCCGTATTGTCGAGCAGGGACCTCAGCAGGTCGACCGCGCCCGGCATGGCGACCACGGTCTCACGCTCTTGTCCGATCTGCTCCGCCAAGAAACCTAGGTAGGCTTCACGAAATCGGGCGTGGTGGTCATCTGTCGCTTCCAGGCCGCTTTGACGCGCTCCTTCGTGAAACAGCAGCGGGTCCAAGCCGCCAGAGAAGCTGACATTCCGCAGGGTGTACTGCTCCCCCAACACGAGCTTGCCGGCTTTTTCCATGGCGCGCTCACCGGCGCCATGGGCGCGCATCAGGGTGCCATCGATATCGAACAACAGTAGCGGCTTCACCAGCTCACCTCGTAGCACAGCTGCGTGAAGCCTCGATCGAAAAGAGGCACTGGTGCTGATCAGTGCCTCTTCGTGAAATTAGGCGGCTTCGTCCTGGGTGTCGGCGTCAGCCTCTGTCTCGTTGTCGGCCGTGTTCTTCAATGCCGTGGTGGGTTCCAGCGCCAGCTCCGCATCCTTGCGCAGCATGCGCTTTCGCGCCTTGGGGCTAGTGGTCACCCGGATGAAGTCATGCACGTCCATTAGATCTGCCGGAGCGTATCCGTGCTGCTCCAGTTTCTGCTTGATGCTCTCCGCCATGCGTTGGTACGCGCCGTACATCGAAGTGCTCGCCTCGCTGCTCTTCGGTGTGTTGGGCGAGAGTGACTTGGCTTGTTCCGCAAAGCTGCTGGGGCGAACGCACACGTGTCGCTCAGGGTCGTAGAGCGCCAAGATGACTGTGCCCAGCTGCCAAGTGGGCTTCTTGCCGGTAGCCCGTTTCAGTGCGCTGAGCAGCGAACTGAGTCGCTCGTTGAACGTCTCGTCAGCGGTGTCTGCTGGTTGGGGATGCAACAAGTCGACCACGGCTTGCGCCAACTGGCGCTCCATGTCGGGCGGCAACTGGGCCAGTTTCTTGGTTTGCTGGGCTGGGACCAAGTCAGTGCCGCTGAGTACCGTCATGATGCGTTCCCAAACGCCGCTGTAGTCACCCACCTCGAGCAGCGGCTGCAGTCTGGTCTGCTGCCACTGATCTTTCGCGTCGTTTAGCGCTGCATCGCGATGTCGCTTCAGACGCTTACGCGCGTTATCACCACGCACTTTGTTGCGCCAGAGCTTCCCACTGAACCCGCCCGGAAAATCTTCGAGAAAGATGACCAGCTGCTGATCGAACGAAAACGTCGGCGAGCTTTGCTTGGAGCTGTGGCGCTTCGTGACGGTGCCACGCTCTTGCAGCGCATCGAGTTGGGGTTTCAAGCGAGCCAGCATGGCTTGCACCTCCTCGTCTGGCGCGTTGACGGGCAGCATCATGGTGGAGAAGTCGCTGGCGAGCGTGCGCAGCTGACCATTTTCGAATAGATAGGAGCGTTTGCCTTCACGCTCCCAAAGCAAGAAACTAAGGCCCCAGTTGGGGCGCTTTTTGTGCTGGAAAACTGTCGGAATGCGAGTCTGATCGGTCATGCGTGCTCCTGTGGACGAAGAGTGAAATGGCTTTGTTGGGCGCCAGCAATCGCCGTCGGCGCGCGCACGACTGTCCGATGTTGTCTGTAGTGGACCGTACTCGTGGGCGCCAACTCATGACGTCATGCAGTTGTCTGTTTTGACGTCACTCAGTCGAATCTGTGCCGACTGAATGCTGGCTCGGCTGGCTGCTTTTGCAGCTGGGGTCACAGCTTTTCAGCTGGGGTCACAGCTCGTGGACAAACCATGCTTCGCTCCAAACGGCGCGACCCACCCGCTCGCAATTGCGAGGTTCAATCAAGATAGCACACACGAGCTTGCAACGCAAGGGGTGTGCCAAAACTGCAGGACCGGTGGCACGCAGGCTGTGTCACCGACGTGGACAAAACGATGATGTCGTCGCGTTCAAGCTCCGCAGGTGGCAAATGTTAGCATACCACGCATCGGGCTTTGTGATACGAGCGTGCCCATGACTCGTCATTCCACGCCTCGCAATGTCACCTATGGCCGTTTGATATGCCAAGCGCTGGTGCCGCTTGTGTTGCTCGGCAGCGTCAGTCTCCAGGCGTGTGGTGGTGCGAATGAACCGCCGAAACCCCCAGCTCCTGCTCCAGCCTCCACAGCAGTGACCGCGGAGGAGTCCAAGAAAGACGCGGTGCTGGAGCCAGTCAGCATTCAACAAGCTTTGCAGGCGTCCGACCGCGAACCGGGAGACCAAGATTTGGACCCGCAACGACATCCGGTCAAATTGTTCGAGTTCTTCAAGGTGCGCCCCGGCATGCGCGTCGCCGAGTTGGGGGCTGGGCGCGGTTACACCACGGAGTTATTGGCTCGGGTCGTGGGATCCGAGGGGGCGGTTTACGGGCAAAATAGCCGCTTCATCCTGGAGCGGTTTGCGGAGCAGCCCTGGAGTGAGCGCCTGAAGAAACCGGCGCTGGCCAATGTCACGCGGATTGATGCGGAATTTGATGCGCCTTTGCCCGGTATCGGTGAGCCACTCGACTTGGTGCTCAACGTGTTGTTCTATCACGACACCGTCTGGATGGAGGTGGACCGTCCGCGGATGAATCAAGCGGTGTTTGATGCGCTCGCACCGGGTGGCGTCTACGGGATTGTGGATCACAGCGCTGCTGACGGAGCGGGCACCAGCGTTGCAAAGACCTTGCACCGGATCGAAGAAAAGGTGCTGATTGAAGAAGTGATGGCGGTGGGCTTCATGCTCGAAGGCAGAGCGGACTTCCTTCGCAACCCTGAAGATTCACGCGATTGGAATGCGGCGCCCAGTGCCGCAGGCGAACGCCGCGGCACCAGTGATCGCTTCGTGCTCAAGTTTCGCAAACCCCGCAAGTGAACCCAGGTATTGGCTAGCGTGAGTTGGCGAGCTATGTTTCACGGCTCTGGTGACACATAGATGCACTGGTCTCCGCCCCAGTACACATAACGTAGATGATCGCCATTGGGCAGCGTTATGTCCGTGGAGGTGGGGTCACCCGACTCCAGTAGCTCGATGTCGAGTTCCAGCTCTTCGACGACTTCTCCGTCGTGACGCACTTCGATGCGCGTCACGTGCGATTCGCCGGGCCTGCGATCCTCTATCTGACGCAGCTTGTCTTAGATACCCGTAATGCTCTCGTGCTCTTTCCAGTCGAGTTCGGCGACAGCGGCC
>JBNLEN010000261.1:0-7600 GCA_050304975.1 Polyangiaceae bacterium | reverse complement strand
GGCAAGCGTGGGCTAGTCCTGTTCACTCAGAAGGATGAACAGAGCCAGCGCCAATTGGCAGAGGCGTTGCGAGTTCATTTCGAGCAAAGCCAGCAGCGCGTCTGGCTGCTCACATCAATCGATGGGCAACCCGCGACCAGTCACCCGTTCGCGGCCGCACTCAGAGACGTTGGTTTCGTTGCCGGAGCCAAGGGCTTGATGAAGCGACGCGCGCCCGCTGAGCTAGTGCGCCGCAGGGAACATGCCGGAAGGCGATAGCATCTACCGGCTCGCCCGACGTTTGGCGAGCGGCATGCAGAGCCAAGTCGTTACCGGCTACTATTGCCGAGAGCCTGCCCTGGAGCGGAGTGACGTGGTGGGTCGCCGCGTGCTTGACGCTCGAGCTCAAGGCAAGAACTTGTTGCTCAGGTTCAGCGAAGACTTAGCTCTACACTGTCATCTGGAGATGAATGGCTCCTGGCGGGTGGTTGCCGTCGACCCAGACGATGCCTCCAGCTGGCTGCGAAAGCTGCGGGGCCGCGCGCCGGTCGAGTTGTGTTTGGCGTTGAGACTCGAGTCGACCATCGCTCAGTGTTTCTCCACTCGCCGCTTGCGTTGGATTGACGAGCGAAAGCTGCCCCAAGCCGACCCACTGCGGCGCTTGGGGCCGGATCTGGCAATACCCGAGTTTGATTCGGCTCTCGCGCTGGATAATCTTCGCGGGGTGGGAGAGTTGCCAATTGGAGAAGCCCTGCTGCGTCAAGATCTGCTGGCGGGTTTGGGCAATGTTTACAAGTCAGAGGTGCTGTTTATCTGTGGCGTCAATCCGTTCAAGGCAGTTGAAGCACTGGGGACGGAAGAGCTGGGGCGGGTGCTGCATACGGCAACCAGGCTGCTGCGACGTAACTTGGGGCGCGGAGTGCGCCAGACCCGGTTTTCGGCTCGCGGGGGGCCGGCGCTCTGGGTCTATCGCCGGGCGGGAGAGCAATGTCTGCGCTGCGCGGAGCGGATCCAGATGAGGCGTCAAGGGCCGAAGTTGCGCTCTACCTACTACTGCGCTCGCTGCCAAGGAGTGGTCAAAGTCGGGTCGACGCCGACATGATGACGCGTTGATCTTGCTGCTCGAGCGTCAAAGACATTCTGGCCTCGAACGCGATGCGGGCCAACCCGAGCGATGGTCGGCGGGCGCTAGCGCCGACTGACTTGCCCATTTCTTCCATGAAAGCGGCTTCGGGATCTTTGGTTACCCGTGCCAGGTGGTCACGCAGCATTGCGGCGCGGGTTGGAATGGTTTCGTTCTGCACCCGCACAGTCACCACGTCATGGGAGGCGACCAGCTCGAAGATCACGTCACGTGAGACCGAGCTATAGTTGAGCGCGTTGACCAAAAGTTCGTAGCTGGCGACCGCAATCTTTTCTGCAATGGCCGGCCGAAAGCGCGCTGACGTATACTGCTGAACGAACGTCTGGATGCTGTCCAGCAGGTTGGCGCCTGAGTCACAGCTGAACCGAATCAGGCTGGTTGGCTCTGAAGAAAAAGATGGTGGCAACGAACGACTACTCGCTTTCGACGGATACCACCTCGGGTGCGAGTGCCTTGAGCGCGACAAAGCTGGTGCGCTGCCAAGTGATTGAGCGGCTGGACTTGAAGTTCAGGATGTAGCGCTGAGGCACGGCGAGTGCCTTGGTCCAAGTGGCCCAGTCGATGAACATTCGGATAGCCGAAGAATTCACGAAAGTGAGCGATGTTACGTCGATGTCCAGCTTCTTGAGGCCGTCCGCAAGCGCCGCTTCATGTACCGACTTCAGGAACTTTCCGATGCTCTCACTTGGGTTCTGCATGGTGACCATTCCAGCCAGTGAAACGCCGCCAGCGCTGACCTTCAGCTGCACGCCTGGTAGCTCAGGCGTGCTCAATTGCTCCAGCTTGCTCATAGTTTACCTCGCGCCACAATGCGAATGCGCCCCTGGTCTTCGTCACGCAATTGTAATTCTACTCCGCCCTCGTAGCGTATGCGTGCCAGACCCAGTTGGGCGCTGCTGCTTGGGTTGAGCGCCGCGCGCTCGAAAGCTTTGATGTAGGCTTGCTCGGGTTCGGTGTCTTGAATTTCTGCGAGCTGCTGCTTCAGCGTGTCGTAGTGTGCTGGGTCCGGCAAACTCGACACGGAGATCTCCAAGTGACCGTCGTCACGGCTGATGCTCAGCTCCAGCTCGCTTCGTTCGCCCTGGGTGGAGTACTTGACTGCGTTTTCCAGGGTCTCCTGGATCACCATCCGAGCGCGCTCAGCTAGGTCGCCGCCATCGAACGTCTTCTCGCAGAAGAATCGGACGAACTCCCGCACCCCATCGATGTAGGTCCATGCAGGTCTAAAGCGCATGAAGACTAATGGCTTTTCGTGGCCACCTGCAGGTGAATCGCTCGCACTCACTTCACATGGAAACGGTAGGGCCCCAAAAAGCATAACCGCAGAAGCCGCGTTTCGAGTGGCCGTCGAAGTCGGCCCGGTAGCCGTGGCGAGAGGCGGGGGTTAGCAAAACCAGGCGCTTTGCCGCTGCTAGTATCGCGTTTCTTGCGCGACGTGGCGCAGCAGGGGTCCCTCGTGTTCCGTTTTCCTATCCGTTTGAAGCTAGCTCTGCTGGCTGGTGTTCCCGTGTTGGGCGCGGTCCTGCTGTCTCTATTGATCATCCGTGATGCTCGAGAGCAGTCGCAAAAGGCGGAAGCAATCGGTTCGGTGGAAAGCCTGGCTGAGCTCTCGGCGCTGATGAGCGAGCTGGTGGGACAGCTCCAGCGAGAACGCGCGATGCTGTGTCGCGATCTCGGGCTGCGCACGCCCCTGGCTGTTGGAGCTGCGGGCGCAGAGCGCGCCAAGCCGAGCGCCGGAGCGCTGCGCACGAGATTTTCGGCCACGGACGGAGTGCTGCAGAGGCTGAACGTGTTCCTGCAGCAGCGAGATCTGTCGGAGCTGCCCGAGCGACTCTCTCGAAATCTCGGCAGCGCCCGGGAGCAACTGCAAACGCTGAGCAGCACTCGGGAGCAAAAGCCCAGCGCGGAAGACGCATTGTTGAAAACGCTGGCGGACTATCGGGGTGAAACGCGTGACCTGATCAGTGCGACGGCAGCCCTCGCCGAATTGTCGGATGACGGTGAGTTGCTGCGAGAGATCACGGCGCTGGTGTCGAGTATGGAGCTGAAGGAGCGAGCTAGTGAACAGCACGCTTTGCTGAGCTACAGCCTCGCTGCAAAACAGTTTCCCCCGGGATCGTACCGACTGTTGGTAACGCTGGTGAGTGAAGAAGAAACTCACCTAGGAGCGTTTCGCACCCTGGCCACGGCCGAGAACGCTAGCTTGTTGAATGCGGCTATGGCTGGTGCGAAAGCGGTGTTGGCGAACGAACTTCGGCAGCGGGCGTTGGATGCCACCGAAGAGGAGATAGATGTTACGGTCGACGCCTGGTTCGAGGCGCAGCAAGCCAAGATCGAGGCTCTCCAAACCATAGAGAGCACACTCAATGAACGTGTGCGCCGGGTGGCTCTGCAAAAGCTGACCAACCTTCAGCGCGCAACCTTGTTGGGTAGCGGGCTTGCCGCCGCTGTCGTGATCTTCAGCATGGCATTGGGGTGGGTGATCGCTCGCGGAGTCTCTCGTAGTGTGAGCAACCTGAACCAGGCGACGCTCAGAGTCACCGAGGGAGATCTCGACGCGCGCGTCAGCGTTAACTCGAACGATGAGTTGGGCACGTTGGGCGCCACCTTCAACCACATGATTGAGGAGGTCGCCAATGCCCGCGTGGTGCTGCAAGAGCAGGTCAGAATGGCGAGTGAGCTGGAAATTGCCGCGTCCATTCAGACATCGTTGCTACCACCCGGGCCCGTCCACGCTGACTTCGAGTTTGCGGGGAAGATGCTGCCGGCAGATGAGGTTGGTGGTGACTTCTACGACGTCTTGACCCGCCGAGACAGCGAACAGCTGTGGCTCACCATTGGGGACGTATCCAACCACGGTTTGAGTGCGGGGCTGGTGATGTTGATGGCCCAGACGGCATTCGCCGGGCAGTTCGAGTCCAACCCAGACGCCAACCCCGCCGATGTGTTCAAGGCGGTCAACCGTCTGCTTTGCATGAACATTACAGAGCGTTTGAAGGACAACAAGTACATCACCTGCCAGCTGCTCACGTATCGGGGGGATGGCAGATTTGAATGCGCCGGAGGGCACGAGCCCGCACTCATCTTCAGAGCACAAAGCCAAACCTGCGAGATCGTGGAAGCGAAGGGGCCATGGTTGGGGATACTTCCAGACCTAACTGACGTCCCCGTGAGCAGCCTGGAGCTGGAGAGCGGTGATATCCTGTGCCTCTACACAGACGGACTGACGGAGGCGCGTAACGCGAACCAAAGCCTGTTTGACGTTGAGCGCTTTCGCGACCTAGTCGCGGAAGCGGCGGCCAAGTACGACGACTTGGAGCAGTTGGCGGAGGAGATCTTCGCTGGCGTTGAGCGGTTTGCCGTTGGCCGCGACGACGACTGGACGCTACTGCTTTCGAGACGCAAATAGTCTCGGTAAGCGGATGGTTGATTGCGCGTTCAGCGCTCTACCAGCTTGCCGGCGCGTATCCTGGCGACAACTCGCACGTTGCCCTTGGCTTCGGAGGCCGGAAGATAGCCAATTGCCTCCTCTAGTTGACCCACGACTGCTGCCATCAATCGGACGCTCTGTACCGGTCTAGGTGGTCGAGCGCCGCCGCGAACTTTCTGGTCAATCCAGTAGCGGGCGACCTGTTTGGGGTCCATGTGCAGGACTGCTCGGTCGAAGGTTTCGCGCAAGTCGTGATTGGCGGGCATGTTGAACGGCTGTACGCGGCCCCCACCCGGCCAGGTTCGGGTCTTCATGCGGAAAATGCGCGAAAGATCCTGGGCGTCGAGGCTCTTGATGTCGTTGTCGGCGTTGACGATCACCACCAGCTCTTCCTCGTCCGCCCAGAGCTCGCGTGGAGCAGACAGGACCGGCGCTGCCACGAGCAGTGACAGGAAAGCTCTGCGGGAAGGCGGCGGCATGAACATCTTCTACGACAAAGTTGGGGATCGGGAACCGATATCCGTTCAGTGGTCCTACGTGGGCGGCGGTCGCGTCTTCCTTGGGCGGTCAATCCTCTGTGCAGATTGAGGGCAAATCCGGAGAAAAGATGCTCAAGTCGAAACAGCTCCAGCCATCGGGACAGACGCTTTCGTCATCCAAGCAATCCGCGTGAGTACAGTTGCCCTCACTGGCGCCCGGCTGGACGGCGCAATAGGGCGCGGTGCCACCGCAGTCCGTGTGATTTTGGCCGTCCGTGCACGTGTCCCCGAAGTCCGTATCCAGAGGCGCCTGGACGGCGGCCTCCCTGGGTATGGACGCGTCCAGCGGGCCCGCATCGGTAGCTGTTCCAGGGCCCTCGGTGGACGCGTCTGGCGCACCATCGGTGTCGTCATTGGATTGATCGTCGTCGTTTTGGTCGTCAGTTGAGTCGTCGTCGGCTGAGTCGTCATCATTCGCGTTTCCGCCCGCCGAAGTTGCAAAGCAAGCACCGTCGATCAGCTCTTGTCCCGGGTCACAATCGGCGTCGTTGTCGCAAGCGAACAACAGGAGTGCCATGACGATTCCGAACTTGCGCATTGAGGGTCCCCGAAGGCTTCACGATACCTTCCATAGGGTATGAACGGTTCGGGGGAAGGCCTCGCTAAGCCCCATGTAGGATTTTTTCCGTGGCTGTCTTAGGTGATCTGCCCTGGGGCCCGTAACCTCCCACATGGAGTTCGGGCGCCGTCCGCCGAGTTGGCCAGCGGTTGTCACGGCAGTCGGCTTGTGGCGTTCGGCAGCCGTGCTGGCAGTGCTCACGGCTTCCGTGGCGGTACGCGCGCAGCCTCAGCCCGCAGAACCGCCGACAGCTCAGCCTGCTCCTCCCGCTGGGCAGCCCGCACCTAATCCACAACCAGCGGATACTCCTGAGCCTGCCCAGCCGTCGCCCGAGGGGGAGGACGCGGAAGCTTCCTCTCAAGCTTTGAGCCCTGAGGCGGACCCGGAAGCGCCACAACCCCCCGCGGATGAGCAACAACCCCCCGCGGACACTGCGGACGCAGAGACCGGAGAATCGATCACAGTCAGCCGACAAGAGTGGGAGGAGCTCAAGCAGCGATTGGACGCCGTCGAGCAAATGAGCGCCGAGAGTCTGGGCGCGTCGGTGACCGCGGATGTCGTCGAAGCCGAGGACACGTTCCGCACCTACGGCTTCATGGACGTTGGTTGGAACCTGTTCTTCATCAAGGAAGGGACGCGCTTTGCCAACCTGATTGATGATACTCACAGTTTCGTTCTGGGGAACGTCAACTACTACTTTGATGCCCAGCCAGTTCCCGAGTTTCGGGCGCTTTCCGAAGTGCGGTTCACTTTGTATCCCCACGGGCAAGAGAACGACAATTTCGTCCCTCGCAATACCGACATACTGGACGTCACCAGCTCGACCGGGCGCAATCACATTCGCTGGGGGGCGATCGTTCTGGAGCGCGCTTGGATCGAGTGGAACCGCTATGCCGCGGCGACTGTGCGTGTCGGGCATTTTTTGACCCCGTACGGCATCTGGAACGTGGACCATGGTGCACCGACGCTGATCGCTTCCCTGATGCCGACGTTCTTCGCGAACGAGTACTTCCCGACCTATTCGACCGGGGTGCAGGTGTTGGGGAACTTGCCGCTCCCAGTTGGTGAAGTCGACTATGCGGCGTACGTGACCAACGGTCGCAACCCTGCGGTGCTCGACACCAACAATAACAAGAATGTGGGCGGCCGTTTGGCTTGGTCAGTCGGAGAAGGGGTGCGGCTGAAGCTTGGGACGTCTGGATACGTCGGCAGCTATACCGATCGAGAGCGTTCGATCGAAAGCTTCTCGCCATTTCGGGTGGCGGCTACCCGCACCGTGGACTACGACGAGTGGGGCGCGGCCGTTGACGTGTCGCTCGACGCCGGGGCCACGCGTGTCCGTGCAGAGGGCGTGATGCATCGGCGCGACTACACGGAGGGCCTGCGTGAGCGGATCGCTCCGGGCATCCTTCGCCCCGACCAGACCAAGTACAACGGCTATGTGCTCGTGGCGCACGAACTGCCCTGGTGGGGGCTCGAGCCCTTGATCTATGTCGAACACGAGGATCGACTGAACCTCGATAGTGACAACGCCACCATCGTGGGTCCGGGGCTGAACGTGCGTTTCAACGCGGCTGCTCACGTCAAATTGCAGTACTTCTCCGTGATGTTTGGCGGCGAGCGCGATGACCAGCCTTCGGACTCCAATTTTCAGGCCTTCAACAGCCGCTTCGTGCTCGCGTTTTGAGCAGGCAGATTCTCTGGTGAGCGCAGCTTCGCCTACACGGTTGTGGAAATTTTCCTGACCTGAGCTACGTTTCTGAACCCATTCGTAGGCGATTGGGTCTTTGGTTACTGCTGTGTCCCACCCCTTGCTCGCCGATCCGATCCAGTCGCAGACGGACGAGCAGCTGGTGGAGCTCGCTCGCTCCGGTAATAGCACTGCGTTTTCGCGGCTTTATTATCGCCATGTGGGGCGAGTGGGTCGCATTTTGAAACGCATGCTCGGC
>JBNLEN010000260.1:0-7672 GCA_050304975.1 Polyangiaceae bacterium | reverse complement strand
GAGCGCCTTGAAACCGGCTGGCGCAGCCAAGTATTGACCAAAGGCACGACCGTCGTGCTGCCTGCCATTCAGGCTCAACTGAACCTTGCGAGCGTCTATTCTGACGCCGGTCTCGCCTCAACGTGAAAGCGGGTTTCGCTCCTCGGGCCAGCGTCGCTGGTCCAGAATCGAATCAAATAGGGCCTGGAGATCGGTGGTGTGATCGTCCAGACGCGCCTGGCGAAGTGGGGTCAACTGGATGTCAAAGGCGTTGCACAGCCGCACGATGGCTACTCGCAGCGACTCGTGTCGTCCTTCTTCGCGTCCTTCTTCACGTCCTCTATGCTCGCTTTGTGCGAGGCTCATGTTGTAGAGCTTGAGTGAATCTTCGCGCTCACGGGCGAGGCGTCGTGCTTCGGGACTCTCGGACAGTTTTTCGAGTGCTTCCATGGCCTGGCTCATTGTCTCATTTTCGCGGGCGAGTGTGCTGAACTCCTCTCGCGTCCTTGCGGTTAGAAATCTAGCCCACAGTTGCAGGTTTCGCTCGTACGGAGACTGTGGATTCGGGGTTTCTTGCGTGATTTCAGTTAGTTGTAGGAGGTGGAACGACAGGTGATCGCTGAAGAGTTTGCCGGTGCGGCGTTCGCGCAGCTCGAATATGGAATGCAGTTGGTGCAGCTCCGCAATCAGTGGTTGCGCCAGCCAGGCTACGACGACAGTGGGGCGCAGCTGGTCGTAGTCATCCCCACGCGCCAGCTGCCCCGCGTATTCTCGGGCGCCGTAGTAGAGCAGCCGCGGCGCCATTTCGTCAGTCACGTGGATCTGCATCTCGACGTCCACGCGCCTGTCGTCCAGCAGCTCCGCCAGGATATCCAGCGCGATGATCTTATCGACGGACAAGTCGCCAGGCAGCGTCGGGTTCAACACCGTCACGCCGCCGATGGGCTCACCTAACACGGCTTCGAGCATGGCGACCAGCAGCTGCTGATTGCGGGTGAAGAGCAGCTTGAAGACGACGTCGAGCTGCGGGTTGAGGAGATCCCCGGGCACGCCTCAGTCATAGTCCGCGACATGGGTGATGTCATCTGGTGAGACACCAGTGGGACGTAGAGTGTCAGGGGAGTGGAGTCAGCGAGAGGGAGCATGCTCTGCGGCTGCAGGGATACGCTTGTGCGCCCGGGCAACATTGGTGCGGGCACGCGGAGCGCCGTGAGGTCAAGCACGTGGTGCCGAAGAGGACGATTCACCAACCTCAGGGCGCTTGCTGTCTCGATCCTGACCGCAAACGGATATTTCACCAACCTCACGTGGTCTCACGGCGGTGGGTCGGACGCTGGCGCGAGTGCCTCGGCGATTTGCGTCACGTTTGAACGCGTAAACCCCTGGGGCACTGGGGTGCCTCAACGGTTTGCGTCAGATTTGAGTGCGTAGACCCCTGGGGCACTTGGACCAGAGCCCATCGGCTTATGGGCGTCGTCGCGGGTCGTGTCAGCTATCCATTACAAAAACGCGATTTGCGAAAGCCCTCGCGCGCGGCGAGTCGCTAAGTGAGAAGGACGCCGCTGCTTCCGCTCATCGACGACTTGCGCCTTGCGACTGGCTCACCTGCTGGATCTCTGCGCGGGTCATGGGGCCGCGCATGAACGAATAGGCCCAGCGGGGTTGGAAGAGTCGTACGCCGTCATCAGAGTGGGTGTCGCGGAGCACGAACCAGCGTTGACTCAACTTTTTCACCACGCGGTTCAGCGCCTTGTTTGAACCCATGCCCGCCCCGCCGAGTGACAAGCCATCAATCACACGAGCCCGGTCCGCGTCCGTCTGCAAGCGCCCGATGCACCACAGCCCCGCATTGGACAAGGCGCGATAATCCAGATCCATCGGGTTCTGAGTGGCCAGCAGCACGCCAACCCCGTAAGCGCGTGCCTGTTTCATGAGCGAGACGATGGGTGCCTTGGTGGGGGGATTGGCCGGGTGTTCCGAAGTACATGGCTTTCACCACCACGACCGTCAGGGGCATATCTTTTACGGGTTACCCAAGCTGCGCTGACGTGTCATCACCCGAGATCACGAATTGTGTGACGGGTAAGATGTACGGTCAGCCGTCTTGCAGCATCGCAGTGGTGCTTAGCGGTGCACACGTCGCATTTTCGACCTGTGATGGGACGCCAGGCATGAGCGGAGGGCGGTTTTTCTACGCTTCCGGCTCATCTCGCGTTCACGTGGGCGGTGATTCGGCATATGACGCGAATCATTGCCCGGGCGACACATGCAATATCGGCGTGAACGGCACCAGCTCCTGGCAATACAATAATCAACTGAGCTTGCGCAGCACCTACTCGACCCTCACGTGGTAGCGAAGGAGAGATCATGACCCTACTCACGAAACGAATACGGGCAGTGATATTGCTCGCGACGAGTAGCGCGCTGCCCTTCTTCGTCGCCTGCTGCGGCGCAAAAACCGAGGGCTCTGCTCAGGATACGGAGGGAGGTGCTAAAGGGCAGCCGGATGCCGATGCGGCCTGCGCCGACGAGCTGGCGAACGCGCTGCATGCGCTGGAACAAGCCTCGACCTGCGATACAGCCGACGATTGCGAGCTGGTGACTACGCGATCATGGCAGCTGAGCGAGATGTCTATTGGAATGGGCAACGGCCAGGTGCTGCTCAACAAGGATGCCGACCAGCAAGGCGTGATCGAAGCCGCGGCAGCACTGTCCGATTGCGGCGGAAATCTCGGCCCGACCCACGAGGGGTGGGACGGCCCGATCGCCTGCGAGGACAACCACTGCACCGCGGCGAATCACGACTGAGCGCTCGGCGCGGCGAGTAGGCGGAGATCGACCGGCACGGTTTCCGAAGGACGCCGCCGCTTCGGTTCATCGACGAGTCGTGGCGTGCGACTGGCTCACCTGCTGGATCTCTGGACGCGGTGCGTCGCTGCGATCTTGGCCGCGTGGCAGCGACCAGCGGGCGCTGTGGTTTCGCTGGCTGCGTAATTGAAGAAGGGCCCGGTAGGAGCCGAACCCTTCAGTTGACCCGTCCCGTGGGGGGATTGTGACCGATCGCCGAATCATAGAGGTTATTCAAACTGCGCCGGTTGCCACTGCCAGCTGAAGCTAAGCTCCCGCTGTGCTCGCGGGCAGATCTATAGCTAGAGGTCCGTCGAGCCGAGCGGCACAGCGCTCCGAGCCGCAGCGTTCTTGGGCCAAGAGCTGGACGATTCTCAAACATCCGTCCCTGGTCCAAGACGTCATCCATTACGCTACAATAACCAACATGGCACACCTCGAAGAGCTCCATGGCTACGCTCTACTCGGACCGCAGAAGCTGACAATCCCTGCCCAGCGGCTCGATGATAACGCCATGACGCCGAGTCATCGGCAAGTGCTGGAGGAGTTTGGCGAGGGCTACGTCAACGATGGGCCGTGGTTGCTCTCGTACACGCAGACGTACGCCAGCCGCCTCGGGGAGGAGTACGTGAAGGATCCGCGCCTGGGTGCGATGGTGCTGTGCGCGCAAGATGCAGGCGGTAACTTTTGGGCGTGGGATGGGGAGCCCAACCCTGGCTCGGAGCAGACCATCTACCGCATCGATGAAGCGTGCTCAGGCTTCGACGACCAGTACAACCCGCCCGATCCGGTAGCAGAAACCAGCTTGGAGTTATTGGAGCTGTGGAAAGAGGACGCGTTCGTCCCGTTTTTCGTCCGCGAGCAGGGTCAGCGCCGCGCGATTTGGCTCCCGTTTCTGACGCCCGACTCGGTCGATCAGGATAACCTCGCGGAGCTCAAATCGTCACTCGAAGCGGGTGGCTATGTGGCTCTCGATTCCTCATTTTGGCGTCATCAGGATGGCCGCCAGTCTGGGGGCTTGGTGGTTTACGAACCGGCGCATCACTTGTTGTTCCGATTCTCGCTCACATCCGATGCTGTTTGCAGTCTTGAATGCCGCTATCTGGGCTCCGATGACTTCGCTGCGACCCAGACTCTCATGCAATGGTTGAATGAACGCGGTTGGTTGTGGGACGATGCTCGGGTTCACGTGTCGCTGGGCACGCTGTCCGCGGCAGACGTTAGGGCCAGGCTTCAGGCGCGTTAAATCAGCCCGCAGAGAGCGCGCAGCCTGCTCACTTCTCCGAATACGGATCCATGGCGTACGCGTCCCACAAGTCGCGCGGGACTGCTTGCTGCTCGTAGTGCTCGATTTTGTCCGGCGTGAACAGCTCGCGACCGCGCGAGAGCTCTGTTTCGTTGCACGTCGTATCGAAGCCTTCACGACCTTCCGGCGTGTTGAAGCCGATTGCCAACGAGCAGTCGGCTAAGTCGAGAATCATGGAATGGGAGGCGTTGTCTGTTCCGGTCGTGACGCTCATCCACGGATAGCCAGACGTGCGCGGCGTGGCGTAGGGGTGCCCCGTATCCTCCGTTGGGTCCGTTCCGCAGGCGGTAGTAGGGACGGTGACCAGCAAGGTTGGTCCGATTGCCGCGGCTCGGCCATTTCTGTAATTAGTCTCTTCAATGGTCGCATCCAGACATCACAGGCGATGGTCGCTCGCAAGCCGATGGGCGCTGCTCGCACTGAGGATCACCGCAGGCACGCTATGTGGACTCGGCGCATCCGCTACTCTGGTCGCCGGATGCGGCGGCATGGATGCGGCCGTGCATTCCGTCGGCGACACGAAGCCATCGGAGACGTTGGATGACGGCGACGCAGGGACATCGCCCAACCCGTCCCCGCGACTGGCAGCCGTCGGTGAGCCGTGCCTGGCTGATTCGGAATGCGACTCGGACTTCTGCGATCGTGACACATGCGCGGCGCTCGAGAGCCGTTCCGGTTATGGGCAGGAATGCGCACCGCCACCGATTGGCCCACTCGGCAGGCCTATCAGCAAGTACAAGTTTTGCAGCTACCCGTGCATTGACGGGCGATGTCGCTCTTGCTCGTCTGATGCGGAGTGTCGAGATCTGGAGGGGCGTGAGGCTTGCGTGCAAGTGGATGGCCTTCCAGGAAGGACCTGCAGTGAAGGCCCGGACTCCGCCTCTGACATGTCGTCCGAGGAGTTTCCTGAGCTTGAACAGGGTACCGCAGCCAGCTTGGAAGAAGAGCCTTCCTGTCCAGTACAACAACTCAGTATTGAGCTGTCCGCGCATGAGGAGTCGTGGACCAATCCTCGATTGGCGCTCGTGTGGTGGCATCAGCGAATCGGTGAGCACGACGAGTTCATCAGCGTCGCCTATGATGCCGCGATAGTCTCCGACGAACCTTCTGTGGTCACGCTAGCGGACGTTCGCGCCCCTGCTCATGAAAATCTCGTGTGTGAGCGGGCGTGCACCGATCGTTCCAGATGCCCCTGTCTGGGGGCCCCGGCGGTCGCCATCGCCAGCATTTTGGTCGCGCAGGACGTTGACCGAGACTTGGAGCTGTCCGTCGATGAGATTGTCAGCGAACAGGTGGCGGGGACAGATCAAGCAGTGGTCGGCTGGAGCGGTACATCAAGTGACAGTCAAGCGCTGGTGTGGAGCGGTTTCTTCGGGAGCGTGCATAGCGGGGCTTGTGCGTATCGAACGTCTGACAACGAGGCGCCCTATCTCGAGCCCGTCGAGCAGCGAACATTTCCACTTCAGCTATCCACCTGCCCAGCTTCCACCCCGGCTTGCGCGTTCGATGTGCCTGCCGGTTTCTGTTTGGCGGACTGTGCACCGTCAGGCCTCAACCGATACGGCTTCTGATCTAGCCCTTCGTCTGCCGGGTTCGTGCAGTTAGCGTTTGGGGGGCGAAGCGCTGGCGCCACCGTCACGCGGCTGCGCCCAGCCAGCCAGGAAGGTCGCGGTACGAAAAGAACCCGTCTTCATTTCTTGAGTCTTGAGCTATCCTATCAGCGTCTTGCGGAAGAGCTTCGGGAGAATCTGGCGGAAGCTGAGCCGTCGGACTAGATGGCTCGCTAGCGCGCCCGCGCTATGCTTGCACGTTGCGGGGTGCGCCTCGAGCGGCCCGGCTGAGCCCGCAACGGAAGTCGAATTCGAGTTTCATTTGGCACCGGCGCCAGCGGAACAGCGCGTGCTTTGCGACGGGTCGCAGGATCTACGGCTGCGCTACCAAGCTCTGACGGGACCCTTCGCCGACCCAGCACTGCAGTTTTCAGGCAGAAACGGCGCTGTGTACTTATTCATCGATGGACAATGTCAGTATTGGACGTTTGGGCACTACGCATCGGAGCACCCCACGCATGACCCCTATGTTCAGCGCATACTGCACGGTGTGTTAAGCGAAGAACAACACGAACGCGTGGCGCTAGAGCTTCAATTCGATAGGTGGCGTAGTGTTGACGCGCAGTTCTTTGGTGCCGACGCGTCGATGCAACTACTGACAGACGGTGAGTTTGTAATCCGGTATCTTGCTGGAAATTCTGCTGAAGAAGATCGTGAACGAGCGCAACCCATTGTGCAGATCTTTGAAGCAGCGCAGCGTTGGGTTGAGGAGCTCCATACCCAAGGTGACATCTACCGCGGTGAGCGCACATTCCTTCATGTTTCGGCAGCCGCGGAAGGGATTACAGTTCGTGCGCCGTTCCAGGTGCACCATTGGCCTTTAGCACGCCCAATGCGAGAAGCGCTTGGCGCTGAGAGCGCTGTGACCTTGAGGTTGAGCGGAGAAGAGGCTCAGGCCGTCCGAGGCCTCCAGGAGCAAATACTCGCGTTACAGCAGCCTCACATCGGCTTGTTTGCACTCGACGGGGCCAAATACTTTCGGTTTGCGATTCAGGACGAACTTCCGTTTGAAGCTGAAGCTAGGCCACCACTTTGATGCTGGTGACTACGACAGCCGAGTGAGTGAGTTCGGTGACGACGCGGAAACGGGGCAATAGTGACGCCGGGAGTACTACAACGTCAAGCTCAGCGATTGAACTGCGCAGCCGAGCCAGAGCGCACCGTGATGGGCACGAGCTCTGGCTACCAGCGCAGGCGTCGACGTTCCGCCAGAGCGATTTTTAGGGCTCGAGCGCTTTGAGTAGGTCGCTTGCCAGTGCCTCGCAGGTAGCCCGCACCTCGTCCGCATCCATCACGGGTTGAGCCGCTCTCGCCGCCATCACTGCGCCTTCGCCACCTCGATTGCCAAAGAGCTCGGCGAAAAGCTCCAGCGCTCGCGCGGCGGTCGTCGCGCTGCGTTCATCTCTGAGAATCGACGTTAGAAGATCTGCTAGGCTCTCGGTAGAGACGCCTTGGAGGATGCGCAGCACATCGAGCGCGTCTTTATCGTTCGCCCGCGCCGAGCCGCGGCGCTCATGGATCTTGAACATCTTTGCCACGAGGAGCGCTCCCGGGCCCGCGACCTTTGCCCGAACCACGCGCGGATCGACAGCGGGCTCGAGCGAGGCGATATCGTGTTCGGCAAAGTCGACGAGCACGCCCTCCAGTCCATCGACCTTGCGCGCGGCGTTGAGACCGTGCCCAGGCAATCGTGCCGCTCGTCGACCTGTTCCTGGGCTGACGGTCGTGGGGACCAGCAGGTCCACCTGGACATCGAGGTCGAGCGATGCTGAAGTTTGGCGTCGGGTCTTCCAGATGCCGATCGCATTGCTTGAGCTGTAGAAACCGGCACCTTCAAGCGCCTGCTCAAGGGGTGGGATCTCTGCGAGCAAGGTCGGGTCGAAGGCCAGGTCGGCGTCGGTGGTGTACTCAGCGATACCAAGGTCCGCGT
>JBNLEN010000259.1:0-7729 GCA_050304975.1 Polyangiaceae bacterium | reverse complement strand
CATCGTCCCTGCCCCCGTCGACGCCAGCATCGGCCTCCGCATCACCCCCCGCTGGGTCGATGCAGGTCCCGGCTTCACACTCGAGCCCCTCAAAACAAGTGTCGTTTCCGAAACAGGCGCACCCAACTTCCCCTGGCGTGCAGGGGGCGTCGTCGTCACTGTCGTCGTCAGCGGTGTCGTCATTGGGGGTGTCGTCGTCAGCGGTGTCGCCGCTGTCGTCGTCGTCACTGGGAGCGTTGCTATCGCCACTGTCCCCTTCGCCCGCCTGGTTTCCCAAGCCGGCGTCAGCATCCCCAGCCTCGCCGAATCTGTCCGAGGAACAGCCCAAGCTGAGGAGCCAAGGAACAACAAGAAACACAGCGGCGTTGAGCTTGGGGGACATAGTCTGAGGCATCATTGGATCTTCTCGAGCTGGGGGCAACTCTCCGTGAGAAGACCTGTGATCCCGCACTGTTGTGGTAGCGATGCCTGGTCCGAACCTGTCCCAAAAGTGAGACACTTTTGTCCGTTGATTTCGCTGAAGCTGATCGCGATACCCATCATCGTCGGCACCGCTGTCGTGCCTTGCTCGGGGCAGGCGGAACGACGGGCTCTGGGACAGGCCCTTGGCGGCTCTGCAAAGCGACGGCCACGCCGCTGGTAGGTGATTTTGCCCGCTGCTGGAGTCAAAAGTTGCACAAAACTAAACCATTGGTTAATGTTTGTGCGTGCGGACTGCCCTCCAGAAACCCAGCTGGGATCAGCTTTACGAGACCGCTGGCGCGCAGGAGGGCTACTTCACCACCAAGCAGGCGGCCGACGCCGGCTACTCGCCCCAGCTGCTGGCCAAGCACCTGCGAGCTCGTCGTATCGCTCGCGTGCAACGCGGGATCTACCGACTCGTTCACTTTCCTGCCGGGGAGCATGAGGAGCTAGCCATCGCATGGCTCTGGTCGGAGCGCGCGGGGGTCTTCTCTCATCAAACAGCACTTGCTCTGCTCGATCTGTCTGATGTGCTGCCCGAACAGATCCACCTCAGTGTTCCCTCCGATTGGAAACAGAGGCGGCTGCGAGTGCCACCAGTCGTCACGCTGCACTACGCGGACGTGCGTGCCAAGCAGCGCACTTGGGTTGGTGCTGTGCCGGTCACCGCTGCAACACGGACACTCAATGACTGCGCCACGGCCGGCGTATCGCCGGAGCTCCTCCGCCAAGCTGCTCAGCAAGCCCTTCTACGGGGCCTGGTCAACCTCGATGAGTTGGCTGATGTCGTCGAAGCTCTCGCACCGTTTGGAGGGCTTGCGACGTGACATCGCGAAGCTACGCATCACCGGCCGCATTCAAACAGGCGCTTGAGCAGCGTTTGCGAGCGGCCAGTGGTGATGGTGCGCAGTTCGCGCGCCGGCGTCAGCTGCTGGTATTCGATCGGTTCTTGGCACGCGTCGTTGCAAAGTTTGGTAGTGCCGTGACCCTGAAAGGTGGCCTTGTGCTCGAGCTGAGGATCGGGCGGGCCCGCACCACCAAAGACGTCGACCTGCGTCTGGTGGGCAGCGCGAATGACCTCCTAGGGTTGCTTCAGCAATGCGCCGGCCAAGACCTCGGCGACTTCATGACATTCGAGGTTGGCCCCGACCGCAGTGCACTCCACAGCACGTTCGCCTTTAGAAAGACCCATGCGCTTCCTACGACGCTGCCTGCGCCACCGCCAACCTGGGAAACGCCCTACGCTGCCATGGCCCGAGAAGACCAACTGAAGTGGCCCACCCTGATCCAAGTCACTCGGGCGGCGAGTGACTTCCTCGATCCCGTGCTCGCCGGTTCGTCGGGAGCGACATGGGACCCGTCAACCTGGAGTTGGAGGCCGTAACTGGCTCGCGCCAGGTTGACGGGATCGGTATGCGGCACAACGCTCGCTAGCCACTCTGATAGGACCAGCGGAGCGCAAGGACGGGCGGCGTTGCGGGCAGTCCTCATCTAAGCACTCATCGTCCATATTCTCGGGAATGGCAAACCCCTGCTGCAGCCACTGCTTCCAAGTGGTCTCGGTCTGTTGGATTTCGAAGTCGTGAGTCAGCGTTGTCGGACCTTGGAGTTCGTCCGCAAACGCGCGGGCAGGCTCTGATTCAGGAGAGCCGAAAACGAAACACCCCGCCGGCACCCGGCACCAGCCGTCCGCGCAATCTTCTTTGACCGCTGGGTGCACGCAGTCTGGCCAGCGTTCATCGGGGACGAACCGCTCTGACGGCGCAGCAATCGGAGTCTTGCCGCTGCTTGTGTTGCGGCCAATCGCGGGAGAGTCATCCGAGCAGCCAGTGGCGATACACAAAAGCCCAAAGTTGCACGCCCAAAACAGCTGCCGCCAGTCTCGCTCCGCTTCCATCTTTGGTCCCCGACCGTCGCGAATGTTCGTCTTGTACCACAATCACGGGCGCCTCCGAAAACACTGCGTCCGGGTCCCAGCCTTTGGGGACTGACGGAACCTGTCCCAAAAGTGGGACACTTTTGTGCGTTGATTTCGTGGCAACAGCACTTTCTGTCTCAAAAGTGGGACACTCCACGGGCTCCTTGATGGAGGGAGGCCGCCTGCGGAGAACGCACCCCGCGGCGGACAGCCGGGACGGCGCCAGCGTACACTTGTGCCGCACGGCAGGTACGGCGTCCGCTCAGCGTTCCGCCGATGTGCGATGTGCGCGGCGGGCTCCGCTTGGGTGTCTCAAAAGTGGGACAGACACCTCTGTTGACTTCGTGTCGACAGCACTTTCTGTCTCAAAAGTGAGACACCCCGCGGCCCCTAGGCGAAAGCCTGCTCCGGGCAGACGGAATGACGGGCTCTGGGACACGCCCTTGGCGGCTCTGTAGAGCGACGGCCACGAGATCCTTCAGCGAATAGCCCGAGGTCTTCCCCCACGCTGCTTTTGTGGTCATTCTTGTCGACCGCCTCATCCACCACTGTGAGATCATCAATCTGGAAGGCACCAGCCTCCGCACCAAAGAAGCCAAGGAACAACTCGCCAAGAAGCGCAAATCACATCAAGAACCTAGCGCCACTTGGACCCGGTTTTAGGCAATCAACAACAGGACAGCAGTCTCGGCAGGGATCCGCCAATCGGCCACCCGCTCCGGCTGCGCGAGCGCTGGCGTTTGTTGGTTCACCACGCACAGCGTCTCAATTTTCCGACTAGGCACCAGAACAGACAAATCGGCACAGTCTCACGCATCAATTTTCCGTCTACCACTGAAGGAAACAAGGAATGAGACAGCGATACAGACGCCTCACCAATCGAGGAAGGGCATGGCCGATCTTGGCTACCAGCTTGCTGACAGCGCTCGGAATGGTGACACAGGTCGGGCCAGCAAAAGCGCAAGCTTGGGAACGTGTGGCCAAAAACCTGCCAACAGAGGACGTTTACTGGCGCCGATTGAGCCTGAGCCCAGGCCATGAGCATCACTTCAGGGTGAGCCCGGACGCTGGGGTTGACCCGGTGCTGGTTGTGTACGACGACGACTTCAACGTCGTTGCGCGCGAAGAGGGTGCAGCCGCGATCACCATCGACCTGCGCGAGGCACAGGAAGCCGCTGAGTACAACCTGCTCGTGCACGCGCAAAGTGCGGAAGCTGGGGGGCTAGGCAACTTCCTCATCTGGAAGGATGGCGAACGCGCTCGCATCTATCGGGACATTCCGGTGTCTGGAGCGCTGCGCGAAGTGCCCTGCAAGACCATCAACCGCTACGATTTGGTCTTGGCTACGGGCGGTGCGAGCGACCCGCTACTGTTTGGTTTTGATAAGGATGGCGTATTTCTGGCCGCCAGCAACGACGATGGCGTCAGTACAGGGGCGCGTCTGGAGGGCCAGTTCTGCAAAGTACTGGTAGCGCGCACCGCATCGTCGACCGAGGGCAGCGTTCACCTGTACATCAACGACTTCGATACTGACAGTGACGGCGACAAGCTGGGAGCTTCGTTCGAGGCTGCGCTCGGCACCTGCGACTCGATCCAAACGACACTCAGCAACTGTTCCGGCGTACTGCAACCCAGCGACACGGATCTGGACGGGCTTTCCGACACAGTAGAAGTTTATGGGCTAGATACGGATCCGGGACAGACGTTCCCGCTGTGGGGCGCTAACCCGCTCCACAAGGACATCTTCCTCGAGGTGGACTTTCTGGATGGTTCTGTGACGTCGGGCACGCAGGTGAAGGCCAGTGACATCCGAGAGGCCCAGGGGTACCTGGCTGAACTTCCGGCAGATCACCTCGGTAACCCCGACGGACTGCCCGGCGTGAATCTCCATGCGGACATCGGGATCCCGGCAGAAACGGCGGACGAGCTGACTCTGTACGGCGACTGGGGGGGGGCTGATACGTGGGCGTGCACCGGCTCAGCGAACGACTGCTCGAAGACGGGCCGCAACAAGAACATGCCCGACGGACGCAAAGGACGGTTCATCTACGGGCTTAACACGCGGAGCGGTGGCGGAGGCAAAGGGGCTGCGGGCAGATTCTACTTTGGTTCAACAGGCCGCCTCTTCGTGCATGAGTTCTCGCACGCGTTTGGTCTTGGACACGGGGGGCATGAGAAGATGGGTTGCAAGCCCAACTACCCGAGTATCCTAAACTACGCGTTTCTCGACGTAGCCGGCGTGGGCTATTACATTGGCGGCCTCCCACATCAGCTCAAGAACAAGGGCGATGAAGCGGCGTGGGAGCAAGTTGACACCAGCTACTTTGCCGATTCCAAGTTCGACACTTATCTCTCACCCGCTGGTTCGCCGGATTGGAATCGCGACGCAAAGTTTCCAAGCTTGTACGATGGCGCCCCCCCGCGAGCACCACTAAGACTGGCCGACACCGACAAGTCTGGCGGGGGCTGCAGCCAACTTGCCTCAAAGTACGATGTGGTGAAACGCGCCGGCCTGCTCAACCGGCGGCCCGCAGTGGTACGCGCCGGCATGCGGGGTATGAACGACGACAAGTCCAGCACCCTCGTCTTCTTCGTCTCGGACAACGGCGAGATCCACTTCCGCGGGCAGCGCCTAGAAGGCAGTGACCAGGGCGATGCCGCCAATCTACGGCCTGAGAAAGCGATTCCAGACTCTCGGGGAGCGCGTGGTTTGAACGCCACGCTCCTGCGCGATGCCTGCGACACTGATCCAAGGCAAACGCCGTGTCCTCAGCGGGTAGCAGTTGTGGCGCGGATGAAGGACGACAGTCTACGACTGTTCGTGTCCAAACTCGGAGAAACCGTTGATGATGGCGGATACGGCGTTGCTGGCGAGGACGGCGTCAAGCACGAATGGCAGCAAGTGGTGTTGCCCGCTGAGTCCCGAAAGCGCCCGGACATCATCCAGTTCTCCGGTCCTGGTGACTACGGACAGGGAGCGGGTTCTCTAGCCGTGTCCTACGTTCACAAGCGAAGTAGGACTTACCAATGGCTGTTTTATGGTCCGGAAGACCTAGACTCATTCGACGACCCAACGAAATGGACTAACGAACCGTTCGTCGACGAGAACGGCAACGAAGTGGAGGCCAGTGTTGGAACGGCAATGACGTCCGTAACCCTGGATGATCCGGCGTCCCAGTTTCCCGAATACCATCTGGTCGGCGCCTTCACTGACCTGGACAGCAAGATGCACATTCACACCTACGATGTGGAGGGGCAGTTCTGGCGGCGGAGGTTCTCCTTGCCCACGGATGAGCAGGCGGCCAGCGCCCCGACGATCGCCTGGGGCATCGAACGCGCCTACGGGCAGGAGCAAAGCATCGATGCGCCGGATACGAACTACGGACGCCTGTACATCGGATGGGAGACGATCGCCACGTCAAAACATCCCAGCTACCCACGCATCCGAATTACTTCGCCCGTCCAGCTCAACGAGCTCCTCAGCGACTCCAGCAGTTCGATTCCAGGTGTTAGTTCATCTCTGGTCAACATCTGGGCCTACAGCGATACAGGACTAGACTTCTTCCGCGATGAATGGACGCTCGGGTTGCGCGTTGCCTATCGCACGAATGACGAAGTGGTGTTCTCGGCGGTCGCAGACGGGACTGGAGGAGGCTGGATGAACGTTTACAGTGATGCCAAGGTGATGTCGCGTTCCATCTGCGCCAACGTCAAAGGGGATACCGATTCGGCGAAGGCGAGTTGCCGCACCGACAAGAACGAAGACTACTACAAGAACTGAAGGACGGAGAACCGGCTAATGTACAACTACAAAAAAAGTGCTCGTGATGGTCTCTTCGGACTTTTGCTGACTGCTGGTGTGCTCGCCTGCCAAGCAGGTGCCACAGAACAGGTTAGTAGCACGGCTCAAGCGATAACAGCCGTCGAGCCAAGCTCGGTGTTCGACTTTGAAGACATTTCACAGTGGTCTACCGGGTCTGGCTCCCTGGCGGAAAGCCCGGACCGAGTCAGTGGCGCCCATTCTCTAGCATGGCAAGGCGGCGGCTACGCACAAATCCAAAGTGTGCTCGTACATTCGGACGAGCCCATCGGCGATGCACTGACGGTTCGCTTGAAGTTGCCCGTTGAGCAACCCAACCCTTACTGGTTGGGGCAAATCCAGGCGTTGATCAGCGTTCCGTCTGAAGAACTCAACAACTACTACTTGGGTGCTGTCGAGTTGACTGGCATGCCGCTGGGACAGTTCTTGGCCATCACCATTCCCATCAATGGCGAGGTTCAGCAAAAGCTGAATGAGGGGTACGATGACCTGTCCGTCACATTGGTCCTGAATGTGCCTTACAACGCCTCAGGAGAATACCTATTGGATGACCTAAACCTGTCACCGACGCCGGAACTCCCTGACCCAATCGCACGCACGAACGAGACAATCTTGGGCTTCGATGCACCATTGGGTTGGGCTAGCCCCGGCGCGAGTCTGAATCTCGTGGATGAAGCTGATGGTCCGGGTGAGTTCCTCGAGGTGGAAGCGGACGGAACCGCCATTCTGACGAGCGATGCACTCAGGTCACTCGGTGCCTTTGAGGGTTCACCTTTCGACAAGCTGTCAGTCAGTGTGCGATCTCTATCGGGAGTTGGCATCCCCAGTGAAGCGCACTTGGCATTCTACCTGGATGTCCCGTCCATGAACATTGAAGACGCGTACGTCGGAAAGGTCGAAGCGAACACGCTGTCCACTATCGGCTTCAGTCGGATATCGTTGGCGCTGAGCGAAGAGCTGATCGCGACGCTGCACAACGCTGACTACTTGGATCTCCGGGTACGTATCGAGCTCCACGCTGGCGGCGGCTATGCCTTGAACAACATGGCACTGGGTTCCACCAACCGCGGCGCCCCGCCTCCCCCCGATACCGACCCTGAGCCACCCGAGGAGCTAGACCCACTACCGGATGACATCGTGACGCCACCGGCAGAGAAGTTCCCGGGCAAGCCACAGGGGCCGGCGATCGTCATCGTACAGTAGCGCTCGACGTCGCGGTAGTAAGGAGCTCGCACTTGGCGCGGGTGGCGCCCCGCGCCTCCCCGCGCCGCTTTGCGTTCTTTCACGCTCATGCCCGACCGAAAGAGAACGCGCTGGCTCCTGGCACCGGGGCAATAGGCCCGACGTCGTGCAGCGTGCTGTGCTCCGAAGTTGGGGCGGCTAGTATTCAGTGCCGAACATGACGGCCACAACCACCAGCGCGAGCATCACCGCCGCGCCGCCTAGTGCCGCGAGCCAGTTCGTGCCGCCCAACTCAGTGATCGCTTGGCGGCGTTCGTCCGTGAGGTCATCGCCGACCGCGCCAGCGC
>JBNLEN010000258.1:0-7730 GCA_050304975.1 Polyangiaceae bacterium | reverse complement strand
CAAGCGCGCCCAAGAACGCCTCCGTCAACGGCTTCAACGTCAGCGGCCAGAACACGTCGAACACCCTGAGCACGAAGCTGCTCCAGCGGCGGGCAGTGCCCAGGCCCCGTTGCGGCTGGCACCGGGTCAGCCGCCGTCGCGCGATGAACGCAGACCGCCCGCTGCCGTGCAGCCGCGTCAACCAGCTCCAACGCCAGCGGCCCCCGCTGCACCCGCGCCGCCAAAACCTGCCGCGCCTAAACCCACAGCCCCCCCTGCACCGAAACCAGCGGCTCCGCCAAAGCCAGCGGCGCCCCCTCCGGCGACGGCCCCCGCTGCACCGAAACCTGCTGCGCCGGCTCCCGCTGCGCCGACTCCGGTGGCACCGAAACCCGCAGCGCCAGCGCCCGCTCCGGCAGCTCCGCCCAAGCCAGCTGGCACCAACTGAACCGCTTGGTGTGACTATTCGGCGCTGCCGTGGAGGCGGCGTCGAAGCTCTTCGAGATTCTCCTGCTTGGCCGCGTCGCGCAGCGCGCGAGCTCCCGCGGTGAGGTACTTGTGCCCACCAACTAGCTGCAGCGATTTCTGATAGAAAGCTTCCGCTGGCGCACGCGTCTCTTCGATCAACTGATCACACTTCTCGAAGAAATCATCGCGGCCGAAGCTGCCCCAATCGGCGTCCATCAAGTACGCCGCCAGCTCGGTTCGTTTGGTGCGCTCGAGCCCTGTGGGAGTGTCGGTGACTTGTGTCGACAAGATCATCTCACGCACTTCTGTGATCTCAAGCTCAGTAAAGCCGCCTGCGTCGCGCATGGCGCGCTCAGCCAAGTCAGCCCCAACTGGTTCGTTCTTCTCGTACCGCTCCAGGTAGCCCAGGTCGTGATAAGCGGCCGCGACGGCAATCAACAGCAGCTCACGCTCACCGAGCCCATCCTCGACGGCAAAGCGTAGCGCCTCTGCAAACACGTCGCGCGTGTGCTGCGCGGAGTGATAGTGCAGGTCTTCCGGCAACTCATTGTCCAACCGCGAGAATGCTTGCTGCACGATCGGAAGCTGCGTCAGCTTCGCTACCGTGATGGCGTGCAGTTCACTGGTGCTCATGAGCGGGCTGGCAGATTGGGAATGCCGAATGGGCCGAGTCAACTCCTCTTGGCGTGGTAGCACAGTTAGGTCATTTTTGCATACCTGGACGCGAAAAGCCCGGGAGATGTGCTGCAAACCAGCTCTGGCAGGCGCGGTTGAGGTGAAACAACCCCCCATTTGGCGCACTGACGCCGAGATTTTTGATTGCGGGCGGCACCCGCCCGCGCCGGAGAACCGCGCAGCCTGCGAGTCGACGGATACCCTGGCGACCTACTCGGCTGCCGCGCGCTGTAACGCGCTGCGATAGAGTTCGAGGAATCCCTGGGGCATGCGCAGTGGATGCGCATACATGCGCAGTTCGCTTTCGAGTGCCAGGCGCAGTCGCATCGGGTTGTGATTCATCACTCGGTGGCGCGCGAAGGAGAGCGATGTCGGCGCGATCGCCGCACGCAACACAGCCAGCAAGTCCGAAGCCCAACATTCGAACACGGCCAGGTACTCCTTCGCCGGCGCTTCGCAAGGGACCCTCGCAAAGCGGCAATCCTCTGGCTGGTATTCGAAAACGACCGGACTGCGTTTGCTGCCATTCAGAGCGGCGATGCAGTAAGTCGGCCGCTTACCTCTCAGGTCATCGCTGACCAGAGAGTAGAGCGACTTGAATGTGCGCCGTCCGTATAGAAAACCCGCCAGCTTCTGCAGTTCAGCGTCGAGTTCGTTGAGCTGCGCCGCGCTCAGGCGCTGGCGACCCGTCACCGGCAGGTAATCTTCCAAAAAATCGACATCGCCCCGAAACTCGCGCTCGGGCCAATCCTGCTTGGGCAGCAGCCGCACATACTCCGCTTCCGCCTCGACCTCAGTAATGGTTCCCCGCCGCATGACTACACTCCGACCAGGGTCGACGGAAGTGACCCGATCCATCGGTAGCAGTGCTGACAGGGCATCTGCCGCACGGCGCGTGTCCCAGACAAACGCATTGTGGTTTACTGGACTTTCCGGATCCAACGAAAACCCGCTTCCCACAAGCGCCAGCATGCCCGGTCGAGCACCACCATGGCAGAAGGCTTGATGCTCGGTGACGGTTTCGGTCACCAGATCAGTCAACCCCAAGTGAGTCGGACGGGCGAAGTTGGACTGATAGTGGTTGTCGTGAAAGTCATTGTAGCGCACCCAGATGCCGGGCGGGCCTTTGAGCTCGTTCTTCACGGCTTCCAGCATGCCGGAGTGTATCGGCATATCCACTTGGGAAAAGAAGCTTCCATGCCCAGCGGTGTCGCGCACCAGGTAGGCGGTGCTATCCCACTCGTCCAACACGGCGTCTTGCATTTGGTTTCCGGCAAGCGGAAGCAAGCGTAGCTCACCTAGAGTCACCGGTTTCCCGGGAAACAGCCGGCGCACCTTGGCAAATCCCAGCTCCATCAGGATGCGATGCATCGCCGTCGACGAACCGTGTGGGATAAACACGGGTGTCTTCTTGTCCAGCAGTCGCAGCGACGGCAAGTCGAAGTGCCCTTCGTGCTCATGCGTGATGAAGATGCCGGACAGGCGCGGTAACTTCGCGTGACTGACTTCTCGCGGTGGATACACTCGGAGCCCCGCCTCTGGAGAGTGCCCGAAGCGATCACCCAGCAGCGGATCGACTAGCAGTGTGCTGCGGCCTGCGCGGACCACCCAACAGTGGTGCCCCACGAACGTTGCGGAGAATGAAGTCCCCACTAACTCGCTATCCTGATTCCCGGGTTGAACAGTGGCGAAAGCTTTGGTGGCGTACGTCGCGTCGCCCCGACTCACCCACACCCGGAATCGAGTCGGAGAAGTCGGGGCAAACGATGCATCAGATACCGGGCGGGCAAGGACCCGTCATCGGAGCCGGAGGCGGGGCGCCAGGAACGGCCGGTGGCGTCCAAGTGCAGGTTCCATCCGCGTTCTTCATCACGCCCGGGATAGCCGTCGGAGTGCCAGTCGCAGCTGGTGGCGGCGCGGCCGGAGCTGGCGCGGGTGCCGGAGCTGGTGCTGGTGCCGGAGCTGGTGCTGGTGCAGGTGCTGGCGCAGGTGCGGGTGCTGGGGCAGCGGGTTGCGGAGCTGGCTGCGCCGGCGGTGGCTGCTGAGGGTGCTGGGGAGGGGGCTCTTCGCTACCGCCACAAGCGGCGAGCAACAAGACGGCAGCGGCGGAACTCACGATGAACTTCGTCATGCCCGGGACTATCGCACAGCCTCTGAGGGTGCGTAAGAGGGCAAAGAAACCCTTTTTAGTTCAACCACTTAAGCGCTTAATCGGTGGTGAACGCAGCACGAAAATGCGGCGCCAAGAGCTCATGCTGTTCGTCGACGGGCACATTCACCTCCGCGACCTGCGGCAGCGTGCTCAGCATGTGCCGAGTCACTCGCTCGTAGTGCATGATGAAGCGCTCCACCTCCGAGTCGCTCATCACCCGGTCAGGCTTACCAACACTGCTAGTCCGGCTGCTGCTCGTGCGAAGCTTTCGTTCTTGGTGTTTGCGCCACTGAACCACTTGGCTCATCGAAGGGGCTTGTAGAAAGATCAGACAGTCCAACTCTCGCCACAACGAACGATATGGTCCGCCAAGCTGATTGTTGACGTAGTGTCTCCAACTCCCGTCGGGATCTTGCTGCTGTTCGAGTTCGTTCAGCGCCTGCTCCAGCTGGGACAGGTCTTGGGCCATCGCGCCGACGCACCACCCCTCGAGCAAGATCACATCTTGCGGTCCTTCGATACTGGCCCAGTCTGAACGAGCCACGCGGTCGTCCTGCGACTTGTCGAAGCGTGGCCATTCGCAGAGCTCCGCAGGCTCCAAATGGCGAAGCCGGTCGATGCAACGACGCAGCAGGGGCACGTCATGCGTACCGGGCACCCCCCGCGTGGCCATCAGCGGATGCACGCTTTCGGCCAACTGCTGGCGCTCGTGTCGCGTCAGATAGAAGTCGTCCAGTGAAAGTGTGACCACGCACAGCCCAGCCACGTCAGCCAGCAGTTGCTCGATGAAGAAACAAGCCGTGGTCTTCCCGCAACCCTGGGCAGCGGATAGTCCAACGCACAAGGTTTCGTCATGCGCCTCTTGGGTTCGCTCGATGAACCGAGCCAGAGGCACGATGGCTCGCTGCAGGCTGCGCTCGTACTCATCGGGAAGCCCGAGTGCAGCCTGATGTTTCAGGAACAGGTCACTTGCTGCGCTGCGCCAGTCATTGCCCACGAGCTACAGTTTCTCACAAGCGACGGCTCAGCAGAGCTTCATTCTGCTCCGGCGTCCCCTGGTGGCGGGGTTACCCCGGCGTCCCCCACTGGCTCGACAACGACGCCGGCATCGCCAGCCACGGCTCCGCCCGTCAAAGCTGTCAGGTTGGAAACGCAAAAGTTGAAGTCCTGCGCCGCCTCTTCCCGGGTCGAGATAAACCAGTCGAGGGCCAGCAGCTGCGTGGGATCGGGGTGTACGCCGCTGGGCTCCGGCATCCAGCAATCGAAGTTCAGCTGGTCGAAAGTGAATTCGTTCCAGCCCTCCTTCAGATCCGCGCAGTAACCGCCATTGGCGTCATCCACCTGAAAACGCATGATGTTGTTTGGCGGGAGACCGGTAATCCAAAAGCCAAACCCAGTCACGCCGTTTGCCTGAGCGTCGTACGGTACCTGGGTCGAGGACCCCTCCTCCTGGAAGAGCGTCATCCCCATGGCTGCTCCCCAGGTCGTGCCGAATTCGCCGCCTATCACCTGTCCCGCCACACCTGCGAGACAAACTTCCGCTCCGCACGCTTTCGGCATTGGGTCCACACTGGAACCTCCCATATCGGCGAAGGAGTACAGCGCTCCTTGGATCCCGACTGAGTTGCCATCCAAGGGCGCCCAGGCGCCAGAGATGCTGATCGCTTCGTGGGCCTCCGCACCGGGTCCTGGCATCGCCGCACCAGCGGCATCGCACGCGTCGACGGACGCTGGGGCTGGGCCTGGATCTACCGGAGGCTGGGTTTCCGCAGGGGGCGTCGGGTCTTGAAATAATGCATCATTGTTCGCCGGGGGAGCCATGCTCATGTCGACGGTGCTCGCCGCTGGCGCCGCAGCGGGCTGCATCCCTGCGTCGTCATTGGCACACGCGTGCGCAAACGCGGCACTAGCGATAATGGGCAGCCATTGCAGTTTCGAATTGTTCATAGGGTTCAGCGTCCGGGTCGGTAGTGAGGGTCTGCTATTTGGGCAACGCAGATTTTACACACACAGACGCACGAGGTATTCCGCGGAGGTCAGCAAGCACTAGCCCTAACAAATTGGCACCGAACCGCCCGTCGAAGCGAAAGATCGCAGCGACTTGGACTGGGCTGCGCGAGCGTGATGGGGGATGCGCTGCTCCCGGCTGTTCGTTGTATACGCCCCAAATGTCAGAGCGACGGCACACAAATCTGGGCGGCAAGTGGGTGTTCATCACGGGCGCGAGCCGGGGCGTGGGGCGGCAACTCGCGTTGGCTCTGGCAAAGCGGGGCTGCCGCCTGCTCCTCCACGCTCGGCGGCTGCAGAACTTGGACTCCGTGGCGCGAGAGCTCGGTCAGGCGGAAGTTCATCTGCTGGAAGCCGAGCTCGGCGACGAACACCAAGTCTCGCGGCTGATTGAGGACGTGCGTGGACTCTGCCGAGACAACGGCGGCACCCCCGACATCATCTACAACAATGCGGCCGTGATGACCCCCTGGAGTGAACCGCATTCCACGAGCCCGAACGACTACCGTATCAGCTTTGCGGCGAACGTGATTGCCCCGATCATGATATGCGACGCCTTCTTGGACGCCATGAAACGCAAGCGGAGTGGACGTCTGATCAACGTGACGAGCGGCATCGAGTACATCCGGGAGCTCTTGCCGTACAGTGTGTCCAAAGCCGCGCTCGATCGCTACGTGCGCGACGTCAGTCCTTCGTTGGAGGGTACGGGCGTAGTCATGAGCCTGCTGGATCCGGGCTGGCTGCGCACGGATCTCGGTGGAGATCAAGCCCCCAACGCCGTGGAGTCGGTCTTGCCAGGAGCATTGGTGCCGGCGCAATTGCCCGACGACCACCCAAGCGGGAAGCTGTTCTGCGCCCAGGACTATCGCGAAGACTGAGCGAACTCGCGACAAGCAGCGGGTGACCCCCCCGCTGCAACCCGTGTATGCTGGGCCGCGTGTCACTGACTTATGAAGTCGCGGTCGGCATCGTTCGGCGTTTGGTTCACGTGTTCTTTCGGCGGGTCGAAGTGACAGGACTGCAGCACGTGCCACCGACTGGTGGAGGCCTGGTGATTTCGTGGCATCCCAATGGGCTGGTCGATCCGGCGCTCATCCTGGCGGAGTTCCCGCGCGCCGTCGTGTTCGGCGCCCGGCACGGACTCTTCAAGTGGCCGCTGCTTGGTCGTTTGATGCGCGCCCTGGGAACTGTACCAATCTACCGGGCCAGCGATACGCAAGCCGGGGATCGTCGAGCGTCCAACCAACGCAGCCTCGACGCCCTGGCTCGCAGCGTTGCGGGCGGCTCCTTCTCTGCCCTGTTTCCAGAGGGAGTCAGTCATGACGCCCCCCATCTACAAGATCTCAAGACTGGCGCCGCACGCCTCTACTACCGTGCGTGTGAGCTTGGCGATCCCGAAAGCCCCCCGACAATCATTCCGGTTGGACTTCACTACAACGACAAGCAGCTGTTTCGCTCGAGGGTATTGGTGGAATTTCACCCCGCATTGCAACTCCCTTCGGAGCTGCGCCAGCCACCAGCAGACACACTCGATGAGCAACAACGCCGCCAGCACTACCGCGCACTCACCGAGCTTTTCGAGCGGACACTGCATGATGTTGTTCACGCCACGGAAAGTTGGGAACTCAATTGGCTGATGCATCGCACGCGGAAACTATTGCGCGCGGAGCGCGCCCATCGAGCGGGGCATGCCTCGCGCGCCACGGATATGACGGAGCGCGCGCTTGGCTTCGAGCGTGTTTGGGCCGGCTACTACGCGCGCGCACAATCCCACGCCGAAGAAACCCAACGCTTGCTGGCCAGAGTCGCGGCCTACGACCGGGATCTGAGAGCGCTGCGTTTGGAAGATCATGAACTGGACCAGCCCACCGGGGTCCGCGTGGGCCTGTTCTGGGTGCTCTCCCTGCAGGTCGTGATGGTGTATCTGCTGCTGCCACCGATCTTGTTGGTGGGCTACGTCGTCAACGGACTACCGTACGTTGCGGTGTCGCTGATCGCACGGCTTGGTTCCAAACAATCGAAGGACGCGGCAACCATCAAGGTGTTGGCCGGACTGCTACTATTCCCCGCGGCATGGTTGGGTAGCTCGGCATTGGTCGCCTTGGGACAACTCGAACTGCATTCGTTGTTCGCCGGCGTGCCTCGCGCACCTTGGGCGGCGGCCTGCGTGTGGTTCGTGTTGAGCATCTCGGGAGGACTCGTGGCGCTTTCGTACTTGCGCATGCTCCGGGACACTTGGCGCGCGCTGAGAGTTCGGATCACGCGCCGGGTCAGGCAGCGGACCATCCAACGCTTGCTGCGACAGCGGGCCAGCTTGCACGACGAGATAACGGAGCTAGCGGCAGGACTGAAGCTCACTGGAGCGGTACTGCCCGACGGCCGCGTGGTCGAGCCTGCAGTGGAGCATTGACCCAGGCAGCGCGCCGATGCTCTGCTTGTGCAGCGAGGC
>JBNLEN010000257.1:0-7739 GCA_050304975.1 Polyangiaceae bacterium | reverse complement strand
TGGGCGTGATGGTCTTCAACGGACTGAGCCAATTGGTTTCGTTCCTGACAGTGTCACTGTTGGTGCACCGCCTGCACCGCCAGGTGCTGGTCGAAAGGCAAGCCGCGCGGGTCGATGCGCTTACGGGAGTCAAAAACGTTTGAGCGTTTCACGAAGCGGCCCAGGTCGAGCTCGCACGCCAAAGCCGGGAAAAGTGTTCGCTTTCGATCGTCTATTTGGATGTCGACAACTTCAAGGCGGTCAACGACAGCCGAGGACACCTCGAAGGCGATGCCGTGCTGACCGCCATCGGACGGCTGCTAACGACAACGACGCGTCCAACGGACATCATTGCACGACTCGGCGGAGATGAATTCGCAATCCTGCTGCCGGCTACCGACGCGTCAAGCGCCGAAGTCTTGGTCGCCAGACTGCGTGATGCAGCGCGGAAGCTGTTTCGCAGCCAACACTGGCCGATCAGCTTAAGCGTGGGTGTAGTCACACTCTCACAACCGGTAGAGAGTGTGACCACATTGTTGGGTATGGCTGACAAGCTGATGTACCAAGTGAAACAATCAGGAAAAGATGATGCGGTCCTGATGGTGTGCTGAACTAGGGCGAGGACTCAGCCCTACCCGACGCGTCTGAACCACTTATTTGTGCACAACGCCGATGTGCACGATTGTCCCGGGCTGGCGCTGAACGTTAGGTCTTTTATAGTAGAGGGTGGCTAAGGTCCTGGTGTCGTCAATTCCCCCACCTCCGGTCCCGGACCGGTGGATCGCAGGGAAATACGAACTACTAGAGGTCGCCGGAAAGGGGGGCATGGCCGTGGTCTGGCGAGCCGTGCATCACGGACCGGGCAAGTTTCAAAGGGCTGTCGCGCTCAAACAGATGCACCTGCACCTGGCCCAGGTCGAGATGTATCGCGAGCTGTTTTGTGAAGAGGCCCGAGTGGGCGCGGTACTGCAGGATCCGAACATCGCCCAGATCTTCGACTTCGTCGAAGACGATAATCAGTACTACCTGGTGATGGAGTACGTCAGTGGTGTGGACCTGGCGACGCTCATCCGCTGGGTCCACAAGTGCGGTCAGCAGACGCGTTGGGAGCTGATGGCGGCGATTGGGATTGGGGTGCTGCGCGCACTGACCGCCGCGCACGAACGAATCAGTGATGAGGGAGAGCTCGATCCGATCGTGCATCGAGACTTGTCGCCCAACAACGTGTTGCTCAATGACAAGGGCATGGCCAAACTGATTGACTTCGGGCTCTCGTTTGCGCGCGATCGGGACATTGCTGCTACCGATCCAGGCATGGCCAAGGGCAAACTCGCGTACTTGGCTCCTGAGATCGCTCGGGGCAAGCGGCCATCGCCCGCAACTGACCAATTTACGGTTGGCAGCGTGCTTTGGGAGTCGCTAACGGGCAAACGCGCGTTCGAAGGAGAGACAGACTTCGATACCTATCGACTCATCGCCAACGCTGAACTGCCGCCGCTGAAGGAACTGCGTCCGGATGTGCCCGCTGAATTGTCGGCGTTAGTGCACAAGGCACTATCCGTGGATCCTGCAAATCGATTTTCCAGCACGCGCGAAATGGCCAGAGAGCTGAGCAACGTGCTCAAGCAACGCCGCACCAACGAGGATCTGTATGCGGCCATTGCGCGCCTCGTGGTAGCGACGCGGGCAGGGCTCGACATCGGAGAGCGTACTCAAGATCCGAATCTCGACGACACCGTGGATGACAAGCACTCGGGCCTGGTTGAGCTGTTGGTCAACGGCGATGACCCACCCAAAGGGTTCGCCAAGTGGCTGCCATCATTTCTGCGCAAGAACGAAAATCCCGATGAGGGCTCCTGAATCTCGTTGCCGCGTGAGGTGATCTGGGGGGCCAGCGCGTGGGATCGGTCAGTAGTGGAAATCTCCGAATGCGCGGCGCTATGCTTGCGCCGATCCCAGTGCGTGCGTTGGGTCGCTGAACGAACCTGCTATGCTGGGGCGTGCGCAGTCAAAGCCTGAGCCGAGCACCTGGGGAGCGTTGGCGCCCTGATTTCACCCTGGTGAGTCGGTGTGCCTGTCTCGGTCTCGTCATGGCGATGGCGGGGTGCGATGCTGGCAATACCTCGAGCTCCGCAGACGCGGGCGATAACCCCAAAGCGGCTGCGGAAAACGCTGCGGACGCTCGCGTCTCGGAAGCAGCAGAACAAGCGCCAAGTGAAGGTCTGGATGGAAGCAGCGCTGCTCCACCTGGCCACTCGCCGCTCGACGCGGGAACGCAAGCGCAGGTTGACGCTGTCGGCGCTCGCAGCCAGGACGGCGGCGTCTCGCCCCCGATGGGTAGCGATGCAGGCTCGCGTCACACGCCGGCTGCCAGTCGGGGCTGTCAATTACAGCCGAATGGGGCCGTCGATCGCGAAGCACAATTGCGCAACCTTCCTGGTGAACTCAGAGGATCATTCCCTGATGCCTATGACGGTGTCACACCCCAACCGCTGATCGTGGCCCTGCACGCGACCAGCTCGACCGTGATCACGCAATTGACGGAGGATGAGCCTTTGCGACGACGCTACGTCGTCCTAGCGCCCAGCGCCATCGCGTTTGGTGTCAGCCGTTTCGACGACTTACCAAACACGGAAGAGCTGTCGGAGCTCTTGGAACAGGTCAACGACACCTTCTGCATTGACGAGACACGCATCTTCGGTGTGGGAAATGGCAGCGGGGGCAGATTCTTGATGCAGTGGGTTAGCGCTCGCGACGGCATGCAGCGCAATACAGAGCCCCGCGAGCCGCGCTTCTTTGCGACCGCTCTGGTTAGTTCTTTTACGTCTAGCTGGGACTGGCTTCCGAGGCCGACGTTGTTCATTCACGGCATTGACGCAGCCGACGGAAGTGACCCGGACGGTACGCAAGGCTTGGCGCTGCTGAGAGAGCAGAACGAGTGCACCGCCGCCACGACGGCTATTACTGGGATAGGCTGTGAGGACGAGGCGATCCACCCGGGGTGTGTCGACTTCGCGGAATGTTCGGCGGATTTGCGCTGGTGCCAGCATGATGATCCGAGCCAAGCGCAGGCTGGGGATCCGTGGCCCTGTTTCGCCAGTAGCGCGATTCGCCAGTTTTTTGACGGTCTGCAGTAGGTTCGGCTGTTGCCTTGCGGCGTCGACGTCAGGGGCCGCCCACTTCGATGTTTCCGCTGACCGCCATGAACGCAATCAAGTAGAGCATACCTTGGTAATAGCGGGATGGTCCGTCAGGAATTGGGGTGTCCACTAACTCCTGCAGAAACACGCCATACTTCGACACGTCGCCCGTGGTGGCGGCGGCCGTTGCTGATAGGGCGATGTGCGCGGGCGTATTGCGATCGCCGCGCGGATCGCCGTCGAGGAAGTAGGATGAAACAAGCGCTTCGTCTTGTTCCAAGAAGAAGTCGAGCAGGACTCGATTTTGCTCTGCTACCCAGCTGGACCCCATCCACGAGTTGCTGAACCAGCGGTTGAGTAGTGTGCGCGCAGCGACCTCGTCGTAGATCGTCCCGGGGGCGGGCCGGCCCGTTGCGTCGATTTCGTAAGGGATCAGGCCGCTATTGGCCATGACTGCAGAGCGCATCAACTCTCCGCTAGCATCGGCCGCGTCGCTCCAAAACTCAGAGTCGTCGGTGCGGCGCTCTGACCAGTAGTCATAGAACGCCGGCATGAGAAAGTCGGTCTGAAGGTAGGGGTCGTCGGGTACGAAGCTGCCCTTGCGGGGTAGCATGGTCACGACATCGAACGGGTTTTGTACGTTGGTGAGGGGCCCACCGTTTCGCGCCTCCGTTTGAACCATGGCGTCCACCAACATGTCGGCATCGTCCTGATAAGGATGTTTCCCGGTGTCTTGCCAAGCTTCCCGCGCGAGGTAGAGCGAAGTGGCAATAATGCTGGTCGCGTCGGTAGCCGCGGCTGATTCACACTGCTGCCCTGTGGAGGTGCAGCGCCAGGCGAGCAACCCTGCGCGTGGCGGTTCGGTGAGCAGCATGTTGCGTTTGGCCCATGTCCACAGCTTGTCGAATACCACCTGCTCATCCAACTGCACCGCGACGAACATCCCGTATCCAATCGCATCGGTGCGCACGTCACGGTTGAGGATGTCCTCGATGTAGGCAGCATCATCGCCCACCTCGCGGTAGATGGCTTGGGTATCTGGGTCCCCAAAGAAGAGCTGATCAAAAGCGGCCGCGATGCGGTCCTGTGAGTCTTCCTGCGGAAAGCCAATTTCGGTGAGCACGTCACCTGGTTTGACGGTTGCTGCGTCCGGTCGTGACAAGCTTGGAGGTGGGGCAGCGTCTGCGGCAGAACTCGGTGCCGCATCAAGCTCAAGATCCGGTCCGGCGTCACGCCGAACGCTGGTGGGAATAGTTGGAGGCGGAAGGCTGGTGCCAGCGTCGGCGAGGAGCCGTCCCTGACCGATGACGTCGCTCGTGCTCTCGCAGGCGGTCAAGCCTCCGCACAAGGGTATGCAGGTCGCTAGTGCGGCGATGGCGAAGCCGAACCTCATGGTCAGCGAGAATCATAGCGCCAAACCGGGTGTGCGGCTCTGCTGGCGGCCTACACCGCAGTTCGGCTGGGTTGATAAGAGCGCTCCTGCGCGGCTCAAAAGTCGATGGAAGCCGCGCATGCGGCGTTGATCGACGCAAGTCTACACCCGGCCGAGTGTTCCACCGCCGGAGTTCGGCGCACGGGAGCCAAACTGTGGGGCCACGCAGAAAAATGTGGTCAGACAGTTCCGTAAGGGCGCCTCTCATCCTCCACACGGTAATGCGTTTGCCCAGATCGCACCGCAATCATGGCCAGAATGCAGCCGCGCCTTCTAACTACCGGCGGGAGGCGTCGCTGATTCCATGGGCACTCAGACCGGGGCGGGGCACGGCGCTCCCGAGATGGAAGTGTGCGTCGTGGTCAATCAGGACATGTCCGACGATAGCTCGACTCTGACGGGAAAGACGGGCGAGCTGGACGGGGAGTAGCTCGAGGGCTGATGTGCAGGTTGACTTTGATGCTGGTGACTACTTGCAGGCCTGAAATGGGCCTCGCCTCCAAGATCTCGCGTCGGCGAGCCGGACGTGAAGCACCCCACCGTGGGCGGAAAAAACGCTCGACTGGGCCTAGCGCGGGGCCTGACGCGAGGGAAGTTCTTGGATTTTTGCCGGAGGCTGGTACCAAGCGCTGAGCTGAGTACAAAGGCGTATGCTTCAACACCCGGATCTCCCCTCTGGCACGGAGCCATTGATATGAGCGTTCTGAGCGCAGGTGGTGCCTGGACCGCGCTGGTTACCCCCTTCAGTCGAGAAGGGGCTTTCGACGTGCGAGCGTATTCTCGATTGCTCGAGTTTCAGCGCGATCAGGGAATTGACGGTGTGGTTCCCTGCGGCACGACCGGCGAGTCTCCGACGCTCACGTGGGAAGAACACGGCGCGGCCGTCGCTTTGGCCGTCCGTCTAATGGATGGGGGCCCGGGGGTTCTGGCGGGTGCCGGCAGTAACAATACGGCCGAAGCCATCGACGGCACGCGTGACGCTTGGTCCCGCGGGGCGAGCGGCGTGCTGCTGGTGGACTGCTACTACAACGGCCCCAGTAGTCTCGAGCTTCGAACTGAATACTACGAGCGCATCTTGGATGCCGTGCCTGATGTACAGCTCGTGCCCTACGTGATCCCGGGCAGAACCGGTTGCGCGTTGGGTGCCGCGGACTTGGCCATATTGCATCAAAACGCCCCGGAGCGCGTTCCCGCCCTGAAGTCGGCCACGGGTGACGTGGAGCGTATGCGCTTGGACCGCAAGCTGGCTGGCCCGAGTCTGACCATCTACTCGGGTGATGATGAGCTGACCCTCTCGATGATGGCGGACAAAGAGATTGAGGCCGCGGGCGTCATCAGCGTGATGTCCAACATCGCCCCAGCAGCTGTGAGTGAGCTGTGCCGGGCGCAACGTGAAGGAAACGCGGACCGTGCTTCGGAGCTCAGTGCTGCGCTGGCGCCGCTCTTTGGTCTGGTTGGATGTGCGGTGCCGGCCACACGAAAGTTGCCCAACGGGCAAGAGGTCAGCGTCGAAGATCGCTTCCGCAATCCCAGTGCCGTCAAGACGCTCATGGCTGGGCTCGGCATGCTAGAGCCGGTGATGCGCAGGCCGCTCGGATTGATGACGGCGCCGGCCGTCGCCGCGTGTCGTCAGGGTCTGAGAAAAGTCCATGAGCGTTCACCTGCGGTGCTAGAGCCGATCGAGTCCGCCTTTGATGTCTCCATCTCCAAACGGCTTGCGGACGACGCGCTTTGGGCGTCACTTTCGCGCTAGCTCGAACTTCACTGTCCGACAGGCTTGTCTGCGCCGAGAAAGATACAGTGAAGTAGGGGATCGCGGCGTTTCACGGGTTGACTGCGCTCAACTGAAACAAGCCGGCGAAGAGCTGGCTTGCCGCAAACCTCGGAGTAGACTGGTTGCCATGGGAGCTTGGGTGACTGGTCTTGCTGGCGAATTTCGCGTGCGCTGGTCGTGGTGGGTGTTGAGCGGTGTGCTGGCCGTTACTGGGGCCAGTTGCTCCTCAGACTCAGACACCGTTGGCGAAACGCGTGCTGACGGCGACGCGGTCGATGATGACGCGGCCGATGATGACGCGGCCGATGATGACGCGAGCGACGACAAGAGCCAGGGTCCTGATGGGCCAAACGCGAACGACGGTGATGATCCGGCGGAGCCAGGAGATCCAGGGGATGACCCACCCAACCCGGGCATGAATCCCGCTGTTGATCCTTCGGTGGCAGCCAACTTGCGTGACTATGGAGCCGCACTCTGCCGACTCTACGAGCGCTGCGACTCGAACGTGCTGTGGGTTTACGGATCGAGCCAGCGTTGTGAGGAGGTGATGACGCTAGTCTGGTCAGAGATCGCATTTGTCGAACAAGCGCCTGAATTGGCCGAGGCCCTAGCGGGATGTGTTGACGTCGTGGATCAAGCGCCGTGCCCAGAGTCAGGCGAGCTGACGGAACAGTTCACCGAGACGTTGGCGAGCTGCATCCCGCAAGACCTACGCCAAGACAACCGCCCCGAGGGCGCGGCCTGCGATTCGACGAACGATTGCGCCGACGGCTTATTGTGTGAGCGGCCTAGCTTGGCGATGTGCGGCACCTGTCAACCCCGCGTCGACGGTGAGTGTCGGAATTCTCTGGATTGCCCATCACGGCAGTACTGCTCCGACGCGATATGCAAGGAGCTTCCGGATGTGGGGGAGCCCTGTCTTTCCGGCATCTGCCGCGTTGGCTACTGCGACGAAACGACGGATCTGTGCGTGGCGAGCCTGGCTGAAGGTGACGCTTGCGAAGAGAACGTCCAATGCCAGCAGTATCAATTCTGCCAAGGGGGCGTCTGTCGACGTCCTGGAGCTGAAGGGGATGCTTGCGAAGGAAGCGGCCCGTTTGACTGCCAATTCTTGATGGCGTGCCACGAAGGAACCTGCAAAGAGACCCTGGGGGTGAGGCTGGAGCTGGGGGATCTCTGCTCTTCACTGCTCAGCCAGTGTGCTGACGGCGGCTACTGCGATTCGACAAGTCAACGCTGTGAAGCGGTCCTGTCCTTGGGTGAACCGTGCGAAGAGAACAATCAGTGCGGACCTAACGGCTACTGCGATGAAACGTGTCACCCGAAGGCGCCCAATGGCGAAACTTGCGTCGCCGCGGCCAACTGTCAGAGTGGGTTCTGCTTTGAGAGCGTCTGCACCGAGTCGCCCGTTTGC
>JBNLEN010000256.1:0-7746 GCA_050304975.1 Polyangiaceae bacterium | reverse complement strand
GGGACGCCCTACTGGGATCTAGGCAATTTTTCCGAGCTTCCTGGTCTGTGTCTCGGAGGGACTCTATACCGCATTGATGGCGCAGGGACATTGCAGGAGCCCAGCGACTGCGCTTGCCTAGGAAACCAGAATGAGCTGGTCACAAACCAAGGCTTCGAATCGGGGATATCGGGGTGGGCTGCGCTCGGCTCTAGCATTTCGGTATCCAACTTCCAGTCGCGCTCTGGCAACCAGAGCCTGCGGATCACCAACCGCTCCAACAGTTGGAGCGGCGCCCAGTACGACCTGCTCAGTCAGATCGACCCGGGGCAGACGCTGTCCGCGAGTCTTTGGACGCGGATTGAAGGGGCCTCCAACGAACCGGTAGTGCTGACGCTACGCTACACGTGCAGTGGCGTCCAAGACTGGCTGCGCATCGGAGAGATCACCGCGAGGGACAACAAGTGGGTTAACTTGACCGCTAGTGTGCAAGTTCCGGAGTGTCCGCTTTCCGAACTCGTTGCTTATGCGGAGGGACCCAAAGCGGGCGTCACGCTGTACGTGGACGATGTCTCCCTTCAGACCACTGACGTTGCGTGTTCGGGCCCCAGTGGTGAGATCGATGGTAGCTACACCATCTACTCGAGCTGGAACGGTGGATACTGCTTGGAAATGGTGCTGAGCAACCCAGCTCCTATAGCGACCACCAGTTGGTCCGCGACGGTCAACCTGAACGGCACGACCATCGATCCGAACAATTACTGGAATATCACTCCGTCAGGCTTCAGTGGCACGGTGACCATCACACCGCAGGATCCATGGGCGGAGGCCATCCCGGCCGGCGGGACCTCGTATTCGCTGGGTTTCTGCGGCTGGCGTGATCCTGGAGACTTGTCGTTTCCGATGGACCCGATTGTCACGGCGAACTTTTAGGGGCGCACCGCCCGTCATAGACTGGCGCAGCCTGCAAGCTGTTGCGTCACGTCAGTGGTCAGCACTCAACCGCGCTGCGCGTCAGTCTTCGATGCGCCGAAACTCGTACAGACCTAGCGCGCGATTGGCGGCGAAGCGGATCTTCAATGCGATGGAGTCATCCGGCGGAGCGTCATGGGCTAGCGCGATGACTTCGGTCAATGCGACACGCGCGCGGCGTAACTCTGCGATAAGCCATCGGGTGTGCTCGGGCTCCAGAGGTTCGTTTCTCTCCGCTGCTTTGAGGATGTCAGCGGCTCGCCATTCTACGCGCACTCCCTGCGGAGGCAGGGTGCCAGCGCCGCCACAATCCGGACAATCCTGAATGCCGTAGTCACTGGGCATTTCGCCCGTCCCAAAACAACTTTCGCACCTGCTCACGGTTTCCGCCTCCATTGTCTCGGAAAGATACGAGATTGGCTGGCGACTTGCAAACGAGAGCCGGGCTTCCGCAGAGTGGTCGCCGTTCTTGCGAGTCCAATCGCCGCCAGGCGGGCGCTGCGTGCGAAGCGCCCGCCCTTGGCCGCTGCGGATTACGACTCGTGCTTGAGCGTCTGGTAGAAGTCGTAGGCCGCTTCGGCTGATTCGTTTTCGTGGACGATCTTTCGCACAGCGCGGATCATGGCAACTGGCGCGTCCGACTGGAAGATGTTTCTCCCCATGTCCACTCCGCTGGCACCTTGCTGAACGGCGTTATAAGCCATCTGCAGCGCGTCTTTCTCCGGCAGCTTCTTTCCGCCAGCGATCACCAGCGGCACGGGGCACACCGAAGTGATCGTGTCGAACTCTTCGGCGGTGTAGTAGCACTTGACCATGTGACAGCCGAGCTCCGCCATGATGCGCGTCGCCAAGCGGAAGTATTTGGGAGTCCGTTCCATGGCGGTTCCCACCGCCACGACGCCCATCACGGCGATGCCGTAACGGTTGGCCTGATCAATCAGGGTCGTCATGTTGCGGATGGTTTGCTTCTCATGCTCTGAGCCGATGAAGACCTGAACGGCTAATACAGAGGCGTTCAGCCGCACCGCTTCTTCGATCGAGCACGCCACGTTCTCATCGGAGAGAAATTCAGGGCGGGCCATGCTGGTGCCGCCAGAAGCGCGCAGGGCAATCGCCTTTTGGGTGGTTGACGGAATGATCGAGCGTTGAATGCCGCGCGTGAGCATCAAGCAGTCGCAATGGGGTTCCAACGGCAGAATCGTCTGATCAACGCGTTCTAGACCCGTGGTCGGCCCTTGGAAGTAGCCGTGGTCGAACGCCAGCATGATGGTGCGTCCCGTCTTAGGATTGAACACCTTGGAAAGGCGGTTCTGCAGGCCCCAATCGTACTGGTGCAATCCTTTCAGGAAGAAGCCAGGGGAAGCTTGGGGCACGTCGGTGTAGTAGTTCTTGTCGCCTGCGGTGCGCTTGCCCGCATCTTGTCCGTCTAGGTCGGCCATATTTGCTTTCTAAGTTTGGGTGCTTTGCGCGGAAGCGTAGTCCGCCATGGATCTCAGAATGTGGGCCATCGAGACGGCGCCCGGATCTGCGTGTCCCAAGGCGCGCTCCCCCAAGGTCTTGGCTCGACCCAGGGTGGCGACCAGCTTCTTGGTGTTCTCCATGCCAGCCTCGGCAGCTTCGGCCGTAGCGGTCAGAGCCGTAATCAAGTCGTCGTGGGGTCTCTCCGACTCCAGACACGCCGGCTCGAGTGCGTCAACCATGGTCTTGTCGCCTACGGAGGCTTTGCCTCGTTGCGTCACTCCATCAAAGCCGGCGCGAAGGAACTGGGATAGCGAATGTGCAGTCAGGCTCTGCTGCCCAGCGAGGGCTTTGCCACCCGCACGAAACAGCGTTCCGAAGATTGCACCGGAGGCGCCGCCGATGTTGCTGATCAGTGCCATGCCAACGGCCTGGAACAATGCATCCAGCGTTTCAAATTCTTGGGAGGCAAGCTTTTCTTGGACGGCCTCAAAGCCTCGCGCCATGCCGATGCCGTGGTCTCCATCGCCGATGGCTTGGTCCGCTTTGGTCAGAATATCCTTGATGGAAATCATGTGCTCGGCCACGTAAGCCAGCATTTCTTGTGTTTGCTTCGTACTTAGTTCCATGAGGTGGATTTCACTTTTTGGCAGGCGTCAAACCTTGTTGAAGCCGAAGGACGCCGCCGGCATGTCGTAGAACTTTTTCAGCTCATCATCCAGCTTCATCAGAGATAGAGAGAACCCGGCCATCTCTTGGCAAGTGACGAAACTGCCGATGTCCGTGTTGTGGACTTTGATCCCCCGCTCGCGCAGCATCGCTTGGACCTTGCGGTTCACAATCAAGCACTCCATCATGGTGGTCGAGCCGAGGTTGTTGATCAGGACGACTACCTCATCACCAGATTGAAAGGGCAGATCCACCAAGATCTTGTCTAGCATGCTGGCGGTGATTTCGTCGGCGTTGGTTAGCTTGCGGCGCTCCACGCCGCGTTCTCCGTGTACGCCCATACCGATCTCGATTTCGTCGTCAGGCAGCTCGAACGTGGGTTCACCAGTTTCCGGAATAGACCCGGCAGCGAGGGCTACTCCCATGGAACGCAGATTTTCCCGGGCTTTCTTGGTGACGCGCACGACTTCATCCAAATCGCTGAATGTGGCGGCGGCGCCTCCGGCGATTTTGATCATGTAAAGATCGCCGGCAATCCCTCGTCGTTCTGACTCTTGGCCAGGCGGGGCCGATGCGACGTCATCCCAGATGCGAACGGTTTCGACCCGAATGTCTTCTTCTTGCGCGAGCTCTGCCGCGATGTCGAAGTTCATGTTGTCACCGGCGTAGTTGCCGTACAAGTACAGCACGCCTTGACCCTGGTTGACGGCGCGCGTGGCCTCCAAGATGGTGTCTGGAGAAGGGGCGGCGAAGATGTTGCCGCAGGCGGCGCCATCCCCCAGGTTGTCCCCGACGAACCCGTGGAACAGTGGCTCATGGCCACTGCCGCCGCCGATTAATAGGCCCACTTTGCCCGCCGGGAGCTCAGTCTTGGCGAAGGCTTGCACTCCGTCCAGCTTCTTCACCTTGCCGTGGTACGAAGCGACCAAACCCTCCAGCATTTCAGCTACGGCTTGCTTCGGATCGTTCAGAACTTTCTTAATGGGTTTCTTTTGTTCCATGTTGCCCCCAAGGTTTGAAGTACTTGGACTAAATGACTCGTTCGTTACCGCCGTCGAGTGGGATCTGCGCACCAGTCGTCTTTGCGAATGCTGGGCCCACCATTGAGGCGACCATCGTAGCAACGTCGCGTGACGTAATCTGCGTCTTCATCAGGTTACGAGTCTTGTACTCTTCGACCGTCAATCCGTAGCGTTCTGCCGAGCGCTGCAGTGCTTCGGGGGTCCAGAGCTTAGTGTCGAAAACCGCGTCGGGGTGCAGCATGTTCACTCGTACACCATGGGGAGCCAGCTCCAAGGCGGCGACCCGACACAACTGAGTCAAGCCCGCTTTCGCCACCGAATAGGCGGCGGCCCCAGCCCCTGGGGCCTGAACGTTGCGGGATCCGGTAAACACCACCGCCGGATCCATGCCCTGTTTCAGGTATGGGATGCAACACCGCAGCAGCTTTTTTGCTCCGGTCAGATTGATGCGTAGGCTTCGCTCCCAAAGCTCATCGTTCAAGTCCTCAATATACTGGCCTGCCGTAAAAATTCCTGCATTGCTGACCAGAATGTCGAGTCCGCCAAATGCCTGAACCGTCTCCTGGACAGCCTCGGAAATGGAATCGCCTTGCGTCAGGTCGCAGATGATGCCCCGGCAATCCTGCTGGCTCAGCACGGTCTCAATTTCTGGGTCCACATCAATGCCGACCACGGCGGCGCCCTGTTGGTGGAGCTCTCGAGCGCAGGCCAGACCGATGCCGCCTGCAGCACCGCTGACCAAGGCAACCTTGCCCTGCAAAGGTTTTCGAGCTTGCGCTTTGCCCAGCTTTGCTTGCTCCAGCTCCCAGTACTCGATGTCGAACAAGTCGCTTTGGGGCAGGGGACTCCAAGCTTCTAGAGCTTCCGAAGCCAGTATGGCGCCGGCGGTATGGCGAACGATGTCATGGACGACGGATGCCTCCTTCCAGCTGCTTCCAAACGCCAGTGTTCCATGACCTTTCCATAGCGCCCAGCGCGGCGCTTCATCCAAGCGTGTGAGCTTACCGTCGTCATGCTGCTCGAAATAGGCCCGGTACTTTGAGCGAAATGCTTGCACCGCTTGCTCCGCGTCTTCCTCCAGGAACATGGGGAACGGCTTGGTGCGGATGACATGGTCGGGCGTGAGGGTTCCTCTTGAAACCACGCTTTCAGCGCTTGGGTGCTGGCTCAGCTTCTGGGCGGCCACGTCCCCGTTGAACAGGGCGAGTTGAGCCTGACCGCGAGCCCGGGAAACCGCCTTACGCGCAGCTGCGAGTGCCAGGGGCGACGCTTGGATTGGGGGTGAGCTTGCACGTGCTTGACTGTCCGTTACGCCGCTGGCAATCGCGGCCTCCGCCTCGGAGACGAGGCGGATCATCCGCTCGTAGGATTCGCGCGCGGAGTCATGAAAGGTGAAGATGCCGTGCTTCATCAACACCAGGCCCTCCACACCTTCCAGCCCTCCGTCGTCAATCAGCTTGGCGACTTGTTTAGCCAGCGGAAATCCCGGCATGCAGTAGGGAAGGATGGCCACCCTGCTCCCGAAGAGCTCTCGAATCCGAGACTCTCCGCTGGGAGTGTTGGTCAACGTGAGAATTGCATCCGCGTGGGTGTGATCGACGAAGCGGTGCGGGATGACGGCGTGCAGAATCGCTTCGATGGAGGGCGTTGGCGCCCCATGCCGGAGCATGTTCGACTTTTGCACTTCGACCATGTCGCTGTCCGCGAGTTGCTCCAACTTGGATAGCGCGAGCAGGGCTTGGAGTCGCACGGGTGAGAATCCGGCCGCCTCGATCGTGGCCAAGTCCCAGCCGCTGCCTTTCACGTGCAGCACATCTACGGGCTCTCCAAAGAAGTCCGGCTCAGTTGCCTTGACTGAGGTGTTGCCCCCGCCGTGTAGCACCAAGCTCGGTTCTTTGCCGATCAAGCGTGAGGTGTAAACTCGCAATTTCAGGGGGTCATCCTGGAAGGCTGCAGCTTCGTTTTCATCCCAGAGATTTTTCACGTCGTTGCTTCCTGCGGTGTTGGGGCATTGGTTAACCCCCTGATAATCTTTCGCCGCGCTACTTGTCCACAGCTCACGCGGTGATCCCAGGGTCCGCAATCCAGATTCCGCTCGCATGACAGAACGAAATTCGTGGAGTCCACCGTAGCGGTATTTGAGCTCACCAGGTGGTGTGGTTCGCGACTGACGGGGCTTTTCGACGAGCGCCGAGCGCGGTAGAGCCTGATGTCGAAAGCTTCCGGCGCCCCTCGGAAACGGAGCGCTCTGGTGTCCTGGCGGCTGGTTTCGAATTGCACCACGCTCGGGATGCGCGTGTCGGTCGTGTGATGGATTGTGGATGTCTCATTCAGACTGGGGAGGCTTGACAATCAAATTGCCTCATGAGGCTAACGTGAAGTGATTGTCTTACATGGAGGAGTTTGATCTAGCCCGTTGGGTCGCGCTGAAGCCGAGCTGCAACCCTTTCTAATGCCGCGTCGAAGGGCACAGGGGCGACCAACGAAGAGCTGACCGTGTTGGAGGGTGGCGGCAGTTGTTGGCAATGTCGGGCGCAGCGGAGATGACTTCGTGACCTTGGTGTGATCCCTTGGATCAAGCCAGCGCCGGGCGTCCCACGCCAATTAGAAGGGCGCTGCTTAGGATCGTATCGCGCGGGCGGTTGTGCTAGGACGCCCTCAGGAGGTCGATCATGATGCGAAAATCAAAAACCCAGCTAGCGGTCGTGTTGGTGGCGTGCGCACTTTCTAGTGGGTGCGACTTGCTGCAGCAAATCGCTGAGGGGTTGGCGATAGCAGCATCGGGGCCGCGCATCGCCTGGGTCCTTGACGATCCGACTCTCAATACAGTGAAAGTCGGTTCGCTGACTGCGTCAGACACCGCGTTGGTGATTGCTTCGACTTCGCTAGAGCTCGGCTGGGCGCGAATTTTCGGACCGGAGTTTTCTGGCACGCAGGAGTACGTCGCCGCAGACTTCGTAGAAGAGCTCGTTGATGCGATCGATGCCGGGTTCTTCGTGATGAATGCGGGGTCCGGCGACTTGGAACTTTTCGTCACCGACAACTTCGCGGCGAGCGCGATCGCTGGCGATTGTGACGTCTCTGCCCTGGAGGCACAAGCTCAGGCAGAAGTTGATGCATTCGCGGAGCAAATATTCGAGGGCGAGCCAGATCCGCCGGAGTTGGTTGCGGGCTATGAGCTGTTCGACTTCTTCGAGAACACGTTCCACTTCTCCGGCTGGGTTTCGCACACATCCTTGGCGGCGCGTGCAGCGCAGGCAGTGATGTACACCGCTGAGTTTCCGTCGGGTAGCGTCGAGGAGGTGAGTGAGGGCCAGCTGGTGTACCACTTCGTCTTTGAACGTCAGTCGGATGCAACCTGGGCGATCACGGAGTGCCAAACTGAGTCTTATGACGTGCTCCCGCCTCAGGCACAAACGCGAGACATCAGCCTAAACGCGAGTCAGCAAATCACGCTGGACGGAGCGGTGCTAATGGGTATCGACGGCAGTCCAGTCGAGTCACAACCAGTTGGCACCGTGATCGGACCGCATATGTAGACGGTCAGCCGAGGCGGTCGCGATGGTGTTCGACGTTGTCAATCTGCAGAGAGCCGGAAACCGTTCGAACCTGCAACTCGAGCAGCGCTCCGTTGGCGATGGGCTGC
>JBNLEN010000255.1:0-7814 GCA_050304975.1 Polyangiaceae bacterium | reverse complement strand
AGCGCTGGCCTCAGACTCGGCGGAACCGACCGCCGCAGCTTTCTCCGGCTGTTCGCCGGCCGCGGACTCCGACTCCAGCTCGGCGGCCTCGTCAGCGCTCGCCGAGTCCGTGCTGGGCTCTTCTTTGCTCTCAGCTGGGCTGACGTCGCTCTCAGGATCGACCAAATCAGCGCGCTTGGCGTCATCTTCGCTCACGGGGGCCGAGGTTTGTCCGGAGACGGCCCAAACCGCAAGACCGGCTGTTCAAAAAACTCCAAATCCCAACGCAACTCGTGCCTTCGCCGCCCGACCGTGACGCATGAGTTTTTCCACCGCGACCATTTCGGCCACCTGGATCCCCCTCGTTTTTTCGCTGTTCTGCGGCGCCTGCGGAGCTGGGGCTCAGTTGCCGCCCCCGGCGATGGCTCACAACCAACAGGGGGCCGAAGCGCTGTCGGCGGGTGATCTGGAGACGGCCGGTGCCCGATTCAACCTCGCACTCGAGTACAACCCGGATTTTGTGGAAGCGCTCGCCAATCTGGGCGCGGTGGAAATGCAACGGGGCAACTTCGCGCGGGCCCGGCAGCTATTGCTTCGGGCGCGGCGTCTGAACCCAGACTTCGCCCAGGCACATCATGGGCTCGGCGTGCTCGCTGAGCGTGAACAGCGTTTGGATGCAGCCTCAGAGCACTATCGCGAGGCGCTGCAGGTCAATCCTGGCTTCGCCGAGTCACGCTCGAACCTGGCGCGGCTACTATTCGAGGCCGGGCACTACAACCACGCCCTGGTTCAGTATCGCCGCCTACGTGAAGTAGCGCCGCACAGTATCCAGGGGCACCGCGGGTTCGCTGCTTGCCTGTTGGCGCTCGGCCGGGTCGACGAGGCAGCGGAGGCGCTGCAAACTGCAGAGCAACTCGATGTCCACCACCGTCAGCTAGATCTCCTGCGGGGACGCGTGGCGCTGACCCGACGAGATCTGGGCCAAGCACGGGAGCAATTGCTCGAGGTCGCCGCAATTCCCGATGAGACGGGTGCACTCAGTTTGGCTTGGTTGGCGGTGCTGGAGCTAGCGCAGGAGCGGCCACGCCACGCAGTCGGAGCCGCGCGTCGTGCCCTGGAGCTCGAGCCCAATCAACCGGTCGCCACGTACGCCCTCGCTGTCGCGACCCATCAGCTGAATGATCCCGCCGCTCCTCAGTGGCTGGAGCGGGCGCAGCAGCTGAACCCGGACAATCCGGTCTTGCGCCAGCTGCGAGATGGAAGCTGACGCTGGCCTGACACGAACGCCGGCACTATGCTGGCCACGTGAGCGTGACCGCCAACCCTGAGCTGCCCGGCGAACAGCCTGCAACCGGGATTCAAACGAAGCAGGAAGTTGGATCTGCTTGGCGCCTCGGCTGGTCAATGCACGCTCGGTTGCTGCGCCAGACGTGGGCCTTCAAAGCCGGCTTCGCCCTGTCCGCGTTGATCTCTGTCATCGGTGGCTTCAACGCGTTGGCTGACAACATCAGCCGTCACTCCTTGCACGCCACGCTACACTGGGCGGCGTGGGCTGCAATCTTGACGGCCTTCGCTGGGCTTGGCGTGCCCAACAATACGGAGCGTGCCTATGCACAGCTCCTGACGCTGCGTGGATTCAGCGCGAGCCGACAACGAAGGATGCAGTGGCTGGCGCAGGCCTCGCTGGTTGGCGGTGCGTTCAGCGTCCCCGCACTGGTCATCTGCTTGGCTGCGTTGGTTCACACGCAAGAGCTCAGCGAGGTGACGGGCATGCTTGTCGCAGGACTCTTGCTCGGCGCTTCGGGGATTGTGTTTTCCGTCGCCCTGATGCTGCTACTAGCCATCAGCCGACAGCTGGCAGAACGTCGCGTCGGAACGGTCCTGCTGATGCTCGTCATCGTCCCCGACGTATTGCATGAGGCCTTGCCCCAAATCCCGAGCTTGGCCAGCTTGTATGACTGGCTGATGGCGGCCAGCCTATTGCCCGTGAGTCTATGACGATGGGTGAAACGACAGCAGGCGAGGTAGAGCTCCGCGCGCTGCGCGACGGAACGCTTCAAGTCGACGCCACGTTCGAGCCCGGCGTGCACGTTCTACTTGGCAACGACAAGGATGGCCCACCGGCGCTGATGTACCTGCTGGCGGGGCTGCGCCGACCGCGCTCTGGCCAGGTCCTGGTCGGCGAGCTTCCCCCCTACGACCACCCGGAAATACGCCGGCGCATTGGAAGCTTGTTGCCGGCGGAGCCAGATCCGCTTGCCGCTCGTGTTGAGGACGCGATGCTGACGGCCTTCGGACTACGCCAACCCGGGCGCGAGCGCGAGCTGCTCAAGAACTGTTTGTCGCAATTCGCGTTGTTATCTGAACTAGTCACTCGAAGCGTCGAGCAGCTGTCACGTTCAGAGCGCCGAGCTGTGTCTCTAGCGCTCGCCCTGTCGGTCGAGGCCCCTGTGTTACTCGCACTTCACTCACCGTTGAGTGACGTCGCCCTACCCCAGGAGCAAGTCCGGGCGCTCATCCGTGAGCGTGCAGAGCACTGCCCGGTCGTGCTCTCCAGCAGCGATGTGCTGGAATGTAGCTTGCTCAACGCTACCGGCCATGTCTTCGAAAATGGGCGGCGCACGCGAGTCCTCGCACCCGACGGTAGCAATCCAGGGGGACCGATGCTGGGTCCACGCGCCATGCCTGCACTGTCGGCTCAAACTCTCACGGTGGTCAGTCCGCAAGCGGCTGAACTGGCGACTGAACTGCTCAGTAATCCACGAGCGAATGGTGTTCGTCTGATTCGCGACGGCGAGGCGATCACTCTAGCTGGGACCGGAGTGCATCACCTGGCTCAGCTGGTGCTACGCGCCGTCACCTCGAAAGGGATCAGCGTGCGATCCATTGACTGCGCAGCGCCCAGCTTACTCGCGAGTCAGGCGGCTATCACCGGCCATGCGCAGGCCGTGTTTGATGCTGCCTACCGTGCCAGCCAGCAAGCTGAACCTCAACCCGTTATCCCTGTTTCGCCTCCTCCCCCGCCAGCTCCGTCTGAACCAGCCCCCGCAGCAACCTCGGACGAGCCCCGGGAGCGACCATGACTACAGCCAAGTTATTCGTTGCTTGGACCTGGCGGCGCTTGGGCAAGCGTTGGGCCGTCGCGTCTCTCGCGCTCGCCAGCGTGGGCTGCGCACTCGGCGTCGGCGTCGAACGGCTTGTCAATCCGAGCTATGCCGCAGACCACGCGTTGCTCGGAGTGACCTTCGGGTTGAGCGTCCCGCTGTTGGCCTGGCTGACTGTCGGACGCGTGTTTCCAACATCCTTGGAACAGTCATTGGAAAGCTTGGCGGAATGTGGCGCCGATCGACGCCAAGCGGCATGTTGGGCGGCGGGCGCACTGGCTCTGTGGCTCGCTGGCGCGGGCAGCTGGCTCGGTTTGATAACCGCATTGCTAGGGAACTACAGAACCGACGAACTCTGGTTCGATCTTGGGACCTGCGCTTGGGTCGGTGCGCTGGGAGCCGCGAGCTACGGGCTGCTACACTCTTTCTCAACCCTGTGGGGCCGCCAAGGCCGGGTCGTTGCGCTGGTATTGGATTGGGTTTTGGGAGCTGGTGCCGGGTTTGTCGCGGCTTTCTGGCCGCGCTCACACCTCAGAAATCTCCTAGGAGGAACTGACGTGCTGGCCCTAACTCAGTGGCAATCGGCGATCGCGTTGAGCGCGCTGGCGCTTGTTTGCCTGCTCGGCCTTCGCGGCAGGCTGGCCCGCTAGGAAATGCTGCTCACAAAATGTCGAGCGCCGGTGGGCCAAGCGGATGCTCGAGGTCGCAGCGGAAGCTGGCACGCGGCGCCAACCCGGGCTAACTTCAAGCGCACGTGAGAGGCATCAACTACCAGTTCGGTAGCTTTGAAGAGCTATCACTGCTGCTGGAGGCCGGTAGCGATGAGCAGGATCTCGAGCTAGCTATCCCCGCCAATGAATTTTCGGACGCCGACTGGGTGGTGGCCAGCTTCGTCGTCGGCGACGAAAAGACGTCCATTGCGGCGTGCGTGGTGGACCGTGGAAACGGTCTGCGGCTCGCTTTCGAAGACCGAGATTGGCAAAACCTATGGCAATTCGCCAACCGTGCGGTGCCGCCTCCGATCGCAGCTCCCACCAGCATCCCTCCGCCTCCCCCGAGCTCTGAATCTGTCTCGGCCGGAGGCAGCCACATCCTGATCATCGACAATGATGAGGAAACGCAGTTGGTCGTTCGAGAGCTCCTGCAATCTTCGGGCTACGTCGCCAGCGCCGAATCCAGCGCTGAAAGCGCGTTTGACTCCTTGCGCAAACTACCGATTGATTTGGTGTTGGTCGAGTGGACGTTGCCCGGCATGGGAGGCTTGGACTTTTGTCGCCGAGTGCGCCGAGATCGACGCTTGCAGAACCTGCCCATCATCTTCCTGTCAACGCACTCCGCTAGCCAAGACATCATGCGCGCGTTTGAGGCCGGCGCTGACGACTACATCACCAAGCCGTTCCGCGCGCTGGAATTGAGCGCGCGCGTCATGGGCTTGCTCAGACGCTCACGCATGCCCGCGCACGGCGCTTGAGTTCGGTCCCGTGCGCCCAAGCGCACGAACGCGTCACTGTTCGCGGAACGCTTCAGCTGGCCGCAGGCGAGCGGCGTGCATGGCTGGCCACACGCAAGCCAACAAACACACCAGCACGGCAAACAGCCCCGTCAGCACGTAGTCAGAGCCGCGGATGATCACGGGCAGCTTCGAGATGAAGTAAACCTTGGGGTCGAGCGGGAAGCCATATTCGAGCACCCAGTTGCAAAGCAGAAACCCTAGGCCCAGCCCTAACAGCGTGCCGACGACACCGATGATCAACCCCTGATACAGGAACGAAAGCAGAAGCGTCTGGTCGGTAGCCCCCATTGCCTTCAACACGGCGATCTCCTTCTTCTTGTCGAACACAATCATGATCAGGGTGGCAATCACGGTGAAGGCTGCGACGAGGATGATCAGGGCCAGCACTAGACTCATCAGGATTTGTTGGATGCGAAGCGCCGTAAACAACCCATGGTTGAGCTCCTCCCAGTCCATGGTGTGATAGATGCCATTCTTGAGCAGCTTGTCGACCCGCTCCGTCACCTCACGAGAAGCGTCAATGTCTTTGATGCGCATCTCGACGCCGGTCACCGTGTCACCCGCGCCGTAAAAAGCCTGAGCTTCGTACAGATCTGCGTACATCAGTTTGGAGTCGTACTGGTCGAAGCCTGCCTGGAAGACGCCCTGCACCTTGAACTGCTTGGCCACGGGCGGCCGCAGCTGTCCGTTCGCGTAGTGGTAGCCAATCGTGGGTGACGTCACCTGAACGCAATCCCCCAACTGCACCCCGAGGTTCTGCTTGAGCGTTGAACCGATGACTAGTCCGGGCAGCTCATCCGTCGACGTGCCGTCCTTGCAGGGATCGGTCACGACGGTTTCGATGCCGACGTCCTCGTCGGGCAATTGGCTGGAAAATCCTCCTTCCGGCTCGATCGCGCCAACGACTGCTCCCTCTGGAAGTTCCGGCAGCGGCGCCACGGCAGCCGGCGCGCCATCGCTAGACCCATCGGCGGCGAGCGCGTCAGCATCTCCATCGGGGTCGACTGCACCATCATCCCCTTTGTTTGATGCCGAGGCGTTCTTCTGCTCGGCGTCATCGATCGCCTTCTGCACTGCATCAAGCAAGCCATCTGAGTCGATCTTCTTCGAGGACGCCGGTTTTGGTTCGTCACCAACGTCATCCACTTGGTAACGATAGCTCGAGGGCGACTTCTTGCGTTCTGGCGGTTTGGCCCCCGGAAGCCTCAAGCCATCCAGCGTGCCTTCGACCATGTGACGCGGCAAATCCAAAACGTTGAGCATGCGCTCGGGGTCAACCCCCTTGAGCAGCACCCCAGTGGCGGTATGATCGTCATGAGTGACCATCATCGGGTTGATCACAAACGGGGATACACCGACGATCTCCGGATCGGCTTCCACCTTCTGCATGACATCCCGGTACTCGCGGAACTCACTCGCGTACTTGAGCACCAGAACGTGGGCATTGACGCCCAGCACTTTCTCGCGAAATTGCTCCCTAAATCCCCCAGTCACGCTGAGCGCGGTGACCAATGCCATCGTACCCAAAGCCACCCCGAGCATAGCCAGCAACGTCCCAACCGAGATGCTGGCTCGCTTGCGTGACCCCATGTACCGCAGGGCTAGTGAGAGCGGGAATCCCATGACGAGAGCGTGTAGCAGAAGCGTTGACAATTAGACACGCCACCAGAGAAGCTCGCGGACACCGGGTGATAGTGTCGGCCCGAGTGCGCCAACTTTCGGGCCGATCGCAGGTTGCAGTGACCCGAGAAATTCCTCCCCAAGTCAGTCTCGCCTGGCGCACCACGGTCAGACCGGCCGCGAATGAGAGCATCCCGGTGCCTGTCCTCGGAGCTCCATGCAACGGGATTAGTGTGCCGTGTTTGAGCAGATTCTCGGATCTATGTATGGTACCTGACTCAACCCCGAGGCGATCGCTGGCCCGTCACCCAACCTCACTCGATCAATTCAGTGTGTGTGCTTGTTTCCGGGGGATCAGGACCCCAGGCGAGAGGCGATTACGCAAGTGGCCGTAAAGATCGCTGACGGCGAGCGCTCGTAGTGAACAAAAACATTGAACCCGAGGCGGCTGGGGCTAGAGCAGGACTGGATTTCCCCGTATCGTTAAGAAGTCAGGAATGAGCGAAGAGCAGCAAAAATCCCGGCAAGAGCCGCCCCCGAAGCCGCCGTCGGACCGACGTGGCTCTGACCGAGGCAGCGGTGGACTCAAAGTGGTGACGATATCACCCGGGAGTGACATGAGTCAGGAGCTGGCTGCCGCTCAGGCCGCAGACTACATCCCGCCGAATCCGGATCTACGCGAGAGCAGACCTCCACCTGAGGCAGCCCCCGATCCCTACCTTGGTTGCACGATCGACAACCGTTACAAGGTCGAGGCGGCGATCGGCGAGGGCGGCATGGGCATGGTCTATCGCTGCCGCCACAAGATCATCGACAAGCTGGTGGCGATGAAGATCCTGCGCTCGGATCTGGCACGCGATCAAGAAGTCACCGAGCGGTTCTTGATCGAGGCCAAAGCTGCCTCCTCAATCGGCAACGAGCACATCATCGACATCAGTGACTTTGGGCAGCTGCCCGACGGCTCTGCCTACTTCGTCATGGAGTTCCTGGAGGGCGTGCCGCTCTCGGACACGGTCGGCGAAGGCAACCCCATGCCGGTCACGCGCATCTTGAACATCGCGATTCAGCTGTGCGTCGGACTCGAAGCCGCGCATGACGCTGGGATCGTGCATCGCGATCTGAAGCCGGACAACATCTACCTGATCAAACGCGGTCAACAGGACGACTTCGTCAAAATCTTGGACTTCGGCATCGCCAAAGTCTCCAGCGGAGCCACCGGCAAGCTGACTCAAGCGGGCTCTGTGTTCGGGACTCCGCACTACATGTCGCCGGAGCAAGCAGCCGGAGCTCCCGTGGACCACCGCGGTGACATCTACTCTTTCGGTGTGATCCTATATGAGCTGGCGTGCGGCAGCGTGCCGTTCGATGCCGACAACTTCATGGGGATCCTCACCCAGCACATGTACAAGGCTCCCGTGCCAATTCGGAATCTGATCCCCGAATCGGGCACGGACGTCCCCCCCGGACTTGAAGCCATCGTACTCAAGTGCCTCTCCAAGCGGGCCGAGCAGCGCTACGCGACAATGAGCGAGCTCAAAGAGGATCTGGTCCGTCTGCGTGACGGTGAAGTCCCGGAAGCCGTGCCGGAGATGATGGAG
>JBNLEN010000254.1:0-7828 GCA_050304975.1 Polyangiaceae bacterium | reverse complement strand
CCCCGACATGGGTGGTAGCGGTGGCGCCACCGCTGGCTCAGGCGGCAGCGATACCGCTGGCTCAGGCGGCAGCGATACCGATCCTCCGCCCAACGCGCTCGGTAACTGCGACCTAGTGTGCGACGACTTCGAGGGCACGGAGTTCGACCTCACCAAATGGGATTATCTGGGCAAGGCTGAGAACAACGAACAGATGACCCCGGTGCTGGACGCCAGCAAAGCGAACTCAGGCAGCCAATCGGTACACATTCCGGGCGGACTCACCCGCGGCACCGGATTCTTTCCGACCATGGGCCTGCCCACGGCAGACAACAAATTCTTCGTGCGCGCGTACCTGTTGTTTGACACTCCGACGGCCCAGCTCATGGGGCACAGCGCCTACATCATCGCGGCCAACGCCCCCGACAACGGTGAGGAGGTTCGACTGGGCTTCAGCCAACCTCCTGGCGCTGATTCAGTGATGATCGACATCAACATCCAGAATGTGGCGGACATCGGGGGTGAGTTCTCACAGTTCAGCAACGGTTTCGTCACTGGCTTCGAGCCGATCCCTGACCCGGGGATCCAGCTGGACGCTGAGACATGGTACTGCTTTGAGGTGCTGTTCAACGGCCAAGATCATGAAGTGCAGCTGTGGATTGATGGCGAAGAAATCGAATCCATGCACGTGACGGACTGGAGCCCGGAAGGACAGGAATCCAAGCTCGCCAAGCCCGATTGGTCGCCGACTTACAACACCGTGCGCTTCGCCCCTCAAAGCTACTCCGGCAGTCCCGGCGGAGTCTGGTTCGACGACATCGCCATCAGCACGGAGCGTGTCGGTTGCCTGTAACCGGACGAGCTGGCATGCTGGCTGTGTGCTTGGAGAGTTGGCGTTAGCTGTGCTCGGAGAGTCGATTTCGAGCGACGTACAATAAGCACCCCTGCCGACTGCGCGGCGAGTGCTGCCCTCCAGGCGGAAAGCGCAGCCAGTCGTGCGCTTCGAACAGGCCGTACTCGTCCTCAAACCCTCCACTGACGACGAATATCTCTTCGCCGTCCGGCAGTTCCACCACGGGCACGCTAGTGTTCGGAGCAACGCGGGTGAGCCACATCTCCTCAGGATACGACTCACTCCGATACAGCTGGCGGCGCTGAACGCCCGGAATGCCGGCGGACTCCCACGGTCCGGAAAGAGCATCGAACGCAAGAGACTGGCGCCCCGAGCCGGGATACTGGCGCAAGCGCACAAACAGTAGGCAGCCTACGTCTGAAAACGGCCGATGGCGAAACCCCTGCCCGCTCAGCAAGTAGCTTCCGGCTGGAAAGTCCCCGCGTTGGTCAGAGAATGTGCCGTCGAGCACGAGTATCTCTTCGCCGTCTGGGTGATCGTGCTCCCGAAACTCAGCGCCGGGGTCGTACCGCACCAGTGAACTGACCTGGCCCGCCTCTTCTCGTCCCGAGTGGTGGTAGCGCTTGCGCCACACCTGCGGACTTGGACTAGCTGCCCAAGCCCGCTCCCTGGCTCGCACGATTGTTGGCGTGGGCAGCACCGACCGCGCGCCTATTTCTTCTTGCAGTCGATCACTTCGTTGTCGACCTGCTTGCAGGCGTAGGTGTCTTTCTTGCCGCATCCGGAGAGCTTGAAGGTCATGCCGTCATCGCTCTTGGTCTTCACGTCTTGTTCCTTGCACTTGTGCTCGACGCTGTAGTGACTGATAGCCAATAGCCGCGGCGAGCGGCACTTCATGCCGATGCAGTAGTAGGTCTCCTCAGCCCCGCAGCCAGAGGTATCCAGACGCGTATGACCTTCGGACTCCACTTCGGTGACTTTCACGTCGTCCGAACTGCAACCGTGAAACTTGGCGTGCTTGCCTTGAACGTTCGCTCCGGAACATGCTCCGAGAAAAGCGAGCGTCAATACCGCGCCTGCCCAAAGCCCCCCACTCTTGAAGCTCAAACCTTTCATCCGACGATCCTTCCCCGTACTTGTCTTTCGCACGCAACCGCGTACCTAGCTGATACTACGACTGCGGCTACCCGTGGCTTCAGTCTATGACCCAATCTTCGGGCCGCTTCAATACTAGGGGCCTTGGTGGTCGCCGCGCAAGCTCAGTTGTCGCGAGCTCCTTCGTCAATCCAGGTTCGCAACACTTGAATATCTTGCGCGTCGAGCGCGTAGTCGGGCGGCATGGGCACCACCCCGGCGTCTTGGTCACGCGCTGCTTCCAGCGCGCGGATCAGGCGACTTTCGTCAGCGCGACCGGGCAAGATTACCGGACCATGGTCGCTAGTTCCGGACATCAGCAGTTGATGACTGGAAACACTGAGACCGCCGGACGCTCCATGGCACTGCGGGCAGTGTAGACCCAACATGGGCTGAACGGATTCACTGAAGCTGACACATCCTTGAACAGGCTGCTCGCCTTGGTCTGGTCCCCCGCACACTCCGCAACGGTCGAACGTGGCGCCAGTGTCTTCGCCATTGCAATCTGCCCGACCCGACGCCACCAGGGCGCCGCTGAGGACCACATAGTTACCTACGTCCAGCGCTCCAGCGGCCAGGCCGTTGCCAGCCATTTCGTTCAAGATAAAGTCGTCTTGCCCATCCCCGTCAACATCTGCGACGTCGGCGCTGTAACCCAGCATGTCTCCAGAATCGATGCCGCGACCTCCCGCGGCACCAAAAATCTCCGTGATCTGCACTTCGACTTGCCAGGGGCGGTTTGCGAGGTCGATGAACTCCGGATACCCGCTCGTATTGCCCCACAGCACGTAGGCGACGCCCGCCTGAAGTCGAGCGTCAGCGTTGTCATTTGGAGCAATCAGCAGGAGGTCCGTGACCCCATCGCCATCGAAGTCGCCGTCGACAGCTGTATCGCCGGTGATGGCCCCGGGGATCCTGCCTAGGATAGTGGTGACCCGCACGCCGGGGTCGGAACCACCAACGACTACTTCGGGCATCCCGCGCAGCTGGTCGGCGTCGAAAATGACATAGCCTATGCCCGCACTCGCGCGGCTGAGAAGCCCGCCGCTCATGTCACCAACAAACAGATCCGGTCTACCGTTAGCGTCATAGTCGGCGCCCGCCAGTAGTTCCTCTCCGAAAGCACGGTTCGCGCGCTCGTCCACTTGTCCCCCACGCAGTTGAGTCACGGTGCCCGGCGCCGCGTCAGTGGTGAACTCAAACCCGGCTGGCCAAGGGTTGTCCGCAAAGTTGTCATCCCAGGCGATGTAAACACGCCCTCGTTCGGCTCCGCCCGTCGCAGCCACAGAACCGGCACCCGCTCCGTCCGGGATGAGCGATGCTCCGGCGCGCACCAGAGCAGCACTGCCCAGCACCTCCGCCCTCCCGTTGCGGTCCAGATCCCCGACCTGGACGGTGGCTCCGAAGTGGAAGTCAGTCGAGCCTGCTTCCGGGCGCAAGCGCGCGAGATTACCGACCAAGGAAGTCGAACCGAAATCCTGCAAATCCACCATCTGGGTCGACGCCAGATGAACCCCACCGCGAATCACGTACACGGCTCCGTGTCGACTGTCGTTCTGATCGCTCTCTTGGTCGGCGCCGACGACGATGTCAGCGATACCATCGCCCGTCACGTCGCCTGTCCTCATCCAGATCCCGAAGCGCCCGAACTCCTGCGCCCCTACTAGCGTGAAGATCGAAACCGACGCCGGGGGCGCTCCCAGATCGACATCTATCCAGCCCGTCCCCGCATCCACTTGTCCCTGCTCGAGCCAGCTTCGCAATTGAGCGCCTCCCACTACAATCGAAAGCGCGCCAGCGCCCCGCCGATCAGGATTGGCCGCACGAAAGTTTTGCCTTGCGATCAGCAGATCTCCGATACCATCGCCCGTGACGTCGTCCATCCAAACTTCGCTTCCGCTAGCCTCTCGCCGCGCGGTGCCCAGAAAGCGGATCACGTTGGGTTGGGGCACATCCAGATTGATGTCGTCGCCAATCGTCCCGTCACCAAGGATCAAGTAGACAATGCCCGAAGCGTCCCCCGTCACGCCAGTTGCCAGAAATGCGCCTCTCGCGAAGTCGATATTCCCGTCGCCGTCAACGTCGGCGCCGGACGCCACTGGAAGCCCGAGCGTTCCATCTTCTCCATTCGCGCCGTAGACACGCTGAAGCCCGCTTGCGTCGGTTTTGTCGAGCAGGTCAAACACGTGCTTGACGACCAAGTGGGGGTCTGACGCTGCGTCGGCGCCGGACGAGCCAGCATCGACCCCAGCATCCGGCCCCGAAGTGTCAAACCGGGAGGCATCCAGGCTTCCAGAGTCTCGCTCCGCTGCTGCGTCAGATTGCCCGGCAGCGCCATCGACAGATGACGCGCTGGCGTCGCCCACACCGCCCGCATCCAGCGAGGCGTCACGCCGTCCTGCATCCCCAGCAGAACCTCGCTCAGTCGAATCCCCGGCGCATGCCAGGACCAGACTCGCGCTGGCTGCTATCAGGGCAATTCTGTGCATGTATTCACGCTCGGCTCCTGGACGGGCAGCCTAGCAAATGACATCTTGCGCGCACAGTCCGCTCGCCGCGTAGTTGTCGGGCTATAGTGTGTGGCATGCCCCCATCCGGACAGAATCCAGCGCCGGGCGCCAAAATGCAGATCCTCTGTATCCTGTGGGGCGCGCTTTTTTCCTCCACGCTGATGATGCTGCTCGCGCTGGTGCTCACGCGCCCCCCAGACGCCCAGCCCACACCCATCCTACTTCCCGTGCTGGGCGCGGTAGGCCTGGGTAGCGCCGCCTTCAGCGTCATCGTGCCCAAGCTGCAATTTCGCGCTGCGCTGCGCGCATACCAATTCCCCACGCGCCAGATCGAAGATCCTAGCTCGCTACCTGGCTCCGGAAAGATGCTCCGGGTGCCCGTCGACCAATCCGCCGTGCTGAGCTCGGTGTTGACCCGATTTCAGACTCCGTTCATCTTGGGCATGGCAATGAGTGAGTCCGTCGCTCTCTACGGGTTCGTCCTGGGTTTCACCGGCTTTCCACTGATGGTCTGCATGCCGTTCTTCTTGGTATCCTGGGCGCTCATGGCCATGCGCTTTCCCAGTCCCAAAGCCATCTTAAACGAGGCTCAGGCCGTTACTGGCATCCGTTTCGATCTCGACTAGTCCTATCTCATGACAGACTCCATCATCGTGGTCGGCGCTGGCATCTCAGGCTTGGCTGCCGCGCACCGAGTGACTGAACTCGCTCCGAATTGTCAGCTTTCGCTGTTGGAGGCTGGTCCTCGCGCGGGCGGGTTGATACGCACGGAAACGATTCACGTGCAGGGAGCCGGAGACTTCTTGGTAGAGCAAGGGCCCGATTCGATCATCTCAGACAAGCCCGCCGCTCTACAGCTCGCCAAACGCCTGGGGCTGGACGAGCAAATCCTGCCGACCAACTCGGAAGATCGCGGGGCGTTCGTCGTTCATCGTGGGAAGCTCGAGCGCATTCCCGAGGGATTCAGTATGATGGCGCCATCCAAAGCGCTCCCCATCTTGCGCTCTCCAGTGCTCTCGGTGCGCGGCAAGCTGCGCATGATGGCTGAAGTCTTCATTCCGCGTCCGCGCCACGTGCCAGAGGACGAAAGCACCGCGAGCTTCGTGGAGCGGCGGTTCGGAGCCGAAGTCCTGGAACGCTTGGCTCAACCGCTAATGGGTGGGATCTATGGCACCAGCTTGGATGCGTTGAGCCTATCAGCAACGATGCCGCGTTTCGTCGATCTGGAACGAGAGTACCGCAGCGTCACCTTGGGGCTACTGGCCAAGCAGCGCCAGGCCGCGCGTGCTTCCAGACAGCCAAAAGCGGTCACGAACGGCGAATTCAGGCATGACGCTGACAACTCGGTGCGATACGGCCTGTTCTTCTCGTTCAAGCGCGGCGTACAAACCCTCACGGATGCGCTTGCCGACAAGCTAGGCGACCAGCTCTTGCTCAATACCCCGGTCACGGCCGTCTCGAAAACTGAGACAGGATTCGAGGTCGCCTTGAGCAACGGTCAGACGCGTCACGCTGACGCTGTCGTGCTGGCGCTCGCCGCGTCCAAGATGGCAGAGCTGGTGCGAGGGATGTCGCCCGAGCTGGCCGGAAGCCTGACACAGATCCCCTATGGCTCGACCGCCACCGTGGCGTACGCCTGGCCCCGCAGCGCCATTCCTCACGCTCTGAACGGCTTTGGTTTCGTCGTTCCGACGATTGAAAATCGGCGAGTGATCGCATCCACTTGGGCGTCCAAGAAATTCAAGGGGCGCGCGCCGGACGGCTACGTGCTGCTGCGGGCTTTCTTCGGTGGAGACGGACGCGAAACCGAACTTCGCCAGAGCGACGAGGAGCTCGTCGAGATTGGACGCCACGAACTGCGCGAGCTGCTTGGGGTAACAGCCCCCCCCTTGTTCGCCAGCGTCGGACGACAAACCAAGGCCATGCCCAAGTACGTCGTCGGACACGCGGCACGCGTGGCAAAAATTGAACGCCAGCTCGATCAGTATGTAGGGCTGCAGCTGGCGGGTAATTCCCTGTACGGCGTCGGCATACCGGACTCGATTCGCGCCGGGGAAGAGGCCGTCGAACGGCTGCTGCGCCGCTAGTTTCGTTGCCAGCTAGTCCTTTGCCAGCTGACGCGCTTCCACCTGATTGAGCAGGGCAACCCCGGACGCACCTTTTTCGGCATCGAAGTCCTCAAACCAGGCGTCCAGGATCTCTTTGGCCATGTCGGTCGATAGGCTCCGGTTCGAAAGACAGAGCACATTGGCGTGGTTCCACTCCCTGGCTGCTTTCGCGCCTCCGGGATCGAAACACAACGCTGCCCGCACTCCTGCAACCTTGTTGGCCGCCATGCTGATCCCCGTGCCGGACCAGCAAAACAGAATACCTTCGTCGCATTCGCCACGGCTGACCGAAAGCGCCGCCTGCTCGGCAACCTCTGCCCAGGGCGCTTCTTGACCGCTTGCCACCGAACCGAAGGCCACCACCTCATGACCTCGTCGTTCCAGCTCGGAGCGGACCAGTTGGTGTACCGGATAAGGCTCATCCGAGCACAGTGCGATGCGCATGGCCCACCTTCTAGCGGAAGGCCCTGCCCCCTACCACCACCATATATTGGTGTGCTCCATTCACTCCTGCCCAACATGGTCGGAGCTCCCGAGAGCGAGCACCATGACCCGCCGTCCCTGACCAAGAGACTTCCCCCCCGTTTTTCAGCTGCCCGTATTCAGCCGCCCCCTCGTCGGCCGATCGATCGATCGATGGGGCCGCGGATCGGCACCAAACTCCCTGTGTTTCCGCGGCGCAACCACTTGAAGCGACAAAGCACAGCGGCTAAGAACATGCTTCTCCATCAATGACGACCGGCACGCATCCAGTACCTCACATCAAGCTACTGACAGACACGCTGTTCGTACAGCACGGGCTGGACTTCCAGGAGCGAAAGCTGTGTGTCATGCAGCTGAGTTTTGACTACGGCCACATTCGCATCCGCGTGTCGGATGAGCGTGAAGGGTTCTTCGTCGCTGAAGGCAACGCCGTAGCTCAGGTGGCTCGCGACTACGCCGCTGAGCGACAAGCTCAATGCATCCTGGAAAGTTTTGGCGCGGTCGAGCTGGATTGCTTGGAACACATCAGTACCAATACTGACGCAGAATACCTGGTCAGCTCGAGTGACAGCGTCCACTCATTGTGCTCGTTCACTGCCTACGCCATACCGCAGCTACAACAGCTAGGCTGGAACGTTGATATCCAAGAGGACTACCCATACCAGGTCGTGGGCAGCGACGCTCCTTGGTACGCAGACGTCACTCCCGAACCGGAGGAGGACGACTGGTTCAGCCTGGAGCTCGGGGTTGACATCGACGGT
>JBNLEN010000253.1:0-7852 GCA_050304975.1 Polyangiaceae bacterium | reverse complement strand
CCGAGGATAGTCTCGAAACTCGCCGCAATTTTCACCACGGCGATTGTGGGGGTTGGCGCGCTCTCCCAAAATGCCCACGCCCAGGCGAGTGGGCAGGCGCCGCTTGGAGCGACATCGCCGGAGCCGAACGACAACGGTGCTCAAACTGACGACGAGCGGAGTTCACGTTGGCAGGGCACGGCGCTGGAGTTGACCCAGTCAGTGACGACCACCACCCTAGGCGTGGGCACGCAGGAGCACAGCTACAACCCGACCTATGACTGGCTTTTGCGTTTGAACCCCCGCTTTCGTCTGCTTGGAGATGAGCTCAATGAGCTCGGTTTGCAGGGCTCTGCCGCACTAGCTCAGGAGTTGACGGACAGCGATTCGACTACCGAGCGACGCGAATTGGATTTGCTGGACTCATTGTTGGCGCTTCGCTACGCAAGGGTCATCCAGCCCGGTCGCTGGGCTACAGCGTTAAGCCTTGGAGCTCCAGAGCTGACGTTCCCAACCTCGAGAGCTAGTCGCAATAATGGTCGAATCCTGGGGCTCGGCGCAGGCTTGTACCCATCCCAGACGTTTCCTCTGGGGGCAAGTGCTCAGCCGGTGTTCAAGTCGTTCACTTTGACGGGCGTGGCGCGCTACCAGCACACATTCACCCATGCCCAGGTGCCAACGAACCCGGAGCTCTCCCGTCCTCGGACTGATCTCGACGGGGCGCCGGTGATTTCGGATCAACTCGGAGCGGCAGCGTTCCCTGCCCACGAAACCCGCTTCGGATTCAATGCTCGAGTCATCGTGCACGAGCGAGTGGATCTGACTTTGGATATGCAGTGGCGACCCAGTTGGGCGTACGAGCTGGGTCAGGAAGCTGAGATTTGTCTGCGCACGGGGTGCGAGACTGTGAGCGGGACTCAAGACCCTCAGACGATGCGCGTGCACACTGTATTCGGTGCGGCACTCGGCGTGCGCCCTTTGGATGCGCTCAGTGTGTCCCTGGGCTATGTGAATGTCGCGAACCAACTGGGCGCAGATGGTCAACGCCGGAGCACACTCTACAGTCCCAACGCCCGCTTCTACATGACGCTCACGCTGCATGTTGCAGAGCTGTTTTCGGCTTCGACGACTACAGCTCGACGAGCACCTCCGAGCTGAAGGCCATCGCAGGATCGCCTCTTTCCTCGAGGGTTGTGTAGAGCATCAGGATGGTCCGTTCAACCAGGCCCTCGAATACCGTGTCGCTTCCGAACACAACGGACACTGGCTGGTCCAGATCTAGCATGGCGTCCGAGAGTCGGATCTTCAGCTGCGCTACATCGCTCGATTCAATCGTGACCTGCTGACCAGCGTATTCAGCCACCACACGCTTTTCCGTTTCAGCGTCCGCTGGGTTGACCGCGAGCCAATAGAAGCGCTCATGCGGCACGTCATCTTGTAGCCAAACCACCCGGTCTGGGATCGGATTGCGGGTGAACTCAGCCATCCAGGGCACGGCGACCGCATCTTCCAAATCCATCCAGTGAGGCTTGTCCGGGTGCACCTCCACATAGTGGGGGTAACCCTCGGGATCGGCTGCCTGCAGGTTGTCCAGCATAGCCCCCCATTCCGCAGCGACCAGGTTGCGGTCGAAGGCGGTGTCCAGGCCGCCGACGTGGATCGTGAATCCGATGTTGCGCAGGCTGTCAGGTTTGGCGTCATTCGGGTGCCCCGCCATCATTGCGGCGGCGGCCCAAAAGTCAGCCATACGCGGACCCAACTGATAGACCCCGTCACCTCCGGCGGAGTAACCCATCACATAGATGCGATTCGGGTTGACGTTCTCGAGCACGATCAAGTTGGTGATCAAGCGATTGAACAGGCCGTCAATGTGGTCTTGGTGCCACAAGTTCCAGGTATCTGTGGGGCCGCGAGGAGCGAGGTAGATGCCTTCGTCGGGCTCGTAGAGGATCTTCTGGTTTTCCCATTGCTGGTCGTTGACAGTGCCGTCGCCCTCGCCGCCGCCGTGGAGCGAGATGAACAAGCTGTGACCATCCGCCGGCTCTTCGCCGAAGATCTTGAAGTCGTACTTCAGCGTATAGTCGCCAATCGTGATCGCCTTTTCGTCGGACTCAGCTTGGCGCGTGGCTCGGATCATGGACGCGTAGTCCTGCCAAAGCAGGGTCTGGGCGACCTCAGCCTCAGCCGCTGTGAGTCCGCGATCCGCGAACGCTTGGTCAGCGATGGGCTTCCGCTGGTCACGCTCAACGGCCAAGTATTCCTTCAGCGCGTCAATGATGTCGCTATCGATGTCGATGGGGACGTCGCCGCTGCCGCCAGCTCCTCCGGATTCCGTATCTCCACCGGCTCCAGCGTTAGCATCGGGGATAGCGCCGCCTCCGGCGCCGCCTGCTTGGATGGGATCGTCTTGATCTGAACCGCCACCGCCCATAGCGGCGCCCGCAGTAGCGCCGCCAGCACCTGCCATCGACGCTTCACCCCCACCGGCGCTGGCGCCGGCATCACCTCCCGAGAGGTTGCTCAACTCAGGGTCAGACGAACAGCTCAGGACCAAGCCTGCGATCAGTGGGAAGCAGCCGGTTCGGATCGGGTTTGCTTTCATGGGGGGCAGGATTCTACACGTGCAATGCCTGGATCGGTAGCGATCGTGGCTTCACAGGACTCTTCGTCCAGCTCGAAGCATTGGCAGCCCTGGCCGCCCTCGATCATGGCATGAAAGCAGCAACTGTAGCTCGCTGAGCATTCGCCAGGCGGTTCGTTCTCGCGCAGTACGCAGTAGCAAAACGTCTCATCTGAATCGCACACCCAGACCAAATTTTCCTGGTTTGGCTCATCAGCGTTTGGCTCGTCGGCGCCCGGTTCGTCCGCTCCGGGGTCCTCGGCATTCGGTTCCTCGGGTTCCGGCTGCTCTGCTGGCGCGCCGCCCGATCCATCGTCCGCGCCGCCGCTTCCGTCAGGTGGCGTGTCACTTGGAAGTGGATCCGCAGCTGGATTGTCTGTTGGCGGTGGATTGTTCGCTGGCGGGACGTTTTCTGGGGGCGAAGGGGAGTTGGCTCTATTGTCGTCGGAGCTGTCCGCTGGGGAAGCCATGCCCCCGCCGAGGTTCATATCATCACGCCCGACGTTGGACGGGCTAGCGTCGCTGCAGGCGCAGACTGTGGAGAAAATCAGAGCTTGGCATGTAGGAGGCAATAAGTTCGGCATGGTTTACCTCGCGGGGATGTGCGCGCAGGATGCCAGCCGTCATCTATCCCTTCAATTCGCATTTATGGCACACGCGCGTTGCGTGCGGCGGCACAGTGAGCCGTTAACCCGACGTTTCGATTGTGCGTCGTTGGCACATTTGAGCGTGCTCGATAATCCGCCATCAGTAGCCAGAGGCTCGTTGTACGGTCGGTGTGAAAATGAGCACGTTACCTGTATCCGCCCTTCAGCCGATGTCGTCGCTAGGTCCAACGCTGGCGCTCGAACCTACCGAGGATGAACTGGACGAGCTGGCTCGTCGTTGCATTGCGTTTGCCCACGAACAACGGGCCATCACCCAGTACTCGCCAGGGCGTGAGCCCAACCTCCAAGCGAGCCCTCCCGCGCCACGGCTGCTCGCTGAATCTCCCGTGAGTTTGGAGTCGTTGCTGGAGGAACTGTCCGTAGCTGCCAAAGACACGTGGAATACGGCTTCGCCATGGCACATGGGATTCGTACCCGGTGGCGGGCTGCCAGCTGCGGCCCTTGGCGACTACCTGGCGCTCAATCTCAATCGCTTTGTCGGTATTCGCACCAAAGCACCCCTATTGGCAGGCATCGAGGAGTCGGTGACGCGATGGATGTGCGACCTGTTCGACTACCCTCCTGACGCGGCTGGTATTTTGACGACTGGCGGATCCATGTCCATCCTGACCGCGCTGATTGCGGCCCGAGAAGCGCGGCTGTCCCGTGCGGACGGCTTCCGAGAGGCGGTCATCTATTGTACGGCCCAGACGCATCTAGCTCTCGCCAAGGCAGCGCGTGCGGCTGGATTTCCAGACTCTTCACTCAAGCTTATCGCCGTGGATGAGCGTTATCGATTGAGCGTGGACGCTTTGAAAGCGGCCATTGCGGCGGATCGCGCTGCCGGAAGACAGCCGTTCATGGTGGTGGCCAGCGCTGGAACGACGAACACGGGGGCAATAGACCCACTGATGGAGATCTGTCGACTGTGTCGAGCCGAGGGGCTTTGGGTGCATGCCGATGCGGCCTACGGCGGCTTCTTCATCATGACGGACCGTGGTCGAGAAGCGCTCGATGGACTAGGCGAGTGTGATTCCATCACCTTGGATCCACACAAGGGACTCTTCCTTCCGTACGGGACGGGAGCACTCCTAGTCCGATCTGGCCAGGACTTGGTTAGCGCGTATGGCGCTACCGCGGACTACCTGCGTGATGACGGCGAAGCCGACGGTATAGCTAGTTTCAGTGACATGTCTCTCGAGCTGTCGAGAGAGCTGCGCGGCCTTAGAGTCTGGTTGCCGTTGCGCCTGCACAGCCTGTCTGCATTTCGTTCCGCCCTGGACGAGAAGATTGACTTGGCGCGTCACGCGTACACTGAACTGATCAAGGACCCGCGGATCGAGCTTATCGATTTTCCGCAACTTTCCACTGTAGTGTTTCGTGCGCGGGTCGGGGATAACACGGCCTTGTTGCGACGTATCAACGCCACGGGGCGCGCTTTGTTGTCCAGCACGCTGCTTGAAGGTTCGGTCGTGATTCGGATTTGCGTGCTGAGCTTTCGCACCCATCGTGAACACGTGGACGCCGCCCTCGAGGCGATTCGTCAGAGTCTCTAGGCGTTCGAGGTTGCGCTTGATATGTTCGGTGAGATGATCCCGGACTTCGAGTCGTTGAGGTGTTTCGTACAAGCGGCCACACTGAAAAACTTCCGTGTTGCCGCTCGAAGCGTCGCTCTGTCACCCTCAGCATTCGGCGGTCGCATCCGCCGACTCGAGGAAGACCTGGGGGCTCAGCTGTTCATGCGCACGACGCGCAAGGTGACGCTGACCACCGAAGGGGAACGCTTGTTACCCCAGGCCCGCCGCTGTTTAGACGAGGCGCTGCGCTGCGCAACGACCGTCAAGAGCGATGAAAAGACCACCTTCGACGTCGTGATCGGGAGCCGCTTCGAGGTCGGATTGCGTTGGATTATCCCCGCCTTAGGTCAACTGGAGAAGCAACGACCGGAGCGCCGCCTGCACGTCTACTTCGGCACGACGGAGGATATGCTGCCGCGGCTTTTGAATGACGAACTGGATTGTATGATCACCAGCTCACGCATCTCGACGCCCAATCTGTCTTTCCTGCGAATGTTGGAGGAGGAGGTCGTGTTTGTCGCCTCGACGGAGTTGCTCGAGCGCATGCCGCTGTCCCGTCCGGAGCATGCGCGTCGCCATGTCTTGTTGGACAAGACGCCCGACTTGCCTTTGTTCAGGTACTTTCTTGATGCCAGACCAACGGAAGAAGTCTGGGTGTTTGACCGCGTGCAGTACCTTGGGGGGATTGCGGCCGTTCGAGCCCGCGTGCTGGAAGGCGCAGGTGTAGCCGTGCTTCCTTGGTTCTACGTCCGGCAGGCTGTTGCGCGCGGAAAGTTGAAGCGCTTATTTCCAAAGACTGACTTGCCGCGCGACTGGCTACGCATGGTGTGGCGCAATGGCAGCACGCGGGAAGCAGAGCTGCGTGAGCTCGCACAAGATCTGTTGAAACGACCGTTTCGCTGAGTTGGGTCTGAGGTGAACGTTTCCGAAAGTCCAAGTGTGCGTCTATCCCGCACTATCCCGTTTCAAAAATAGCGATTTTGGTTCACCGGGCCTACCGCCAGTATCGCGGCGCATGTTTACCCCAAACCGTCGAGGCTCAGTCATGCCGTCCCGTGTCGCGAATCACGAGGGGAACAACCCCGCGGCTATGCCCCCGGCAGACATAGCGGCGGATGATGCGGCGGAGGAAGACAATCCGATGATGGACGACGCCATGGACGCCGCTGGGGGGGCCACCGGGGACGATATGGATTCGGATGGCGCCCAGGATGACGACAGCGCCGCCGACGACATGCCGGCCGATGACGTCGAGCCTCCGATTGAGGCGAGTGAAACCTGCATTGCTGCCTGCGAACGATTGATGGCCAACGAGTGCGCGACGGGGCTCACCATGGCGGACTGTGTTCCCACCTGCGAGCCTCTGATACCAGACTGCGCCGATCTATGGGGGCCGCACCTGGAGTGTTTGGCGTCGAGCGCGACGTACACTTGTGACGATACGGAGATCTATATCGAGAGCTGTGACGAAACGCTGCAGGCCTACAGCGCCTGCATTGCGTGTGCCCCTGCGTCTGAAGACACGCCTTGCACCAGCTGTATCAAGACCAGCTGTTGTGAAGAGTTGGAGGAGTACTCCAGCAGCGCCGATATCCTCGGGTTTAACGCGTGCGTGGCGGAGTGTGCCGACGCCACCTGCGTCAATGATTGCATCGCTGAATATCCTGAATCGGGCGCTGCCTATGACGTGCTCCTTGCCTGCGCGGAGATCAGTTGTCCCGATGAGTGCGCTCAGTAGAGGTGCGGCTTGGCGTGCGCTGGCCGCCGGCTTGATGTTGTTCGTTTCTGCGTGTGCTCAGGAGCGAGACCCGATCAATCGGGTCCAGCCGGAGGCGCTGTCCAAGGCGTTCTTCGTCGGAGAAGATCTCGTCAGCACCGAGGATGATCCGGAGTTCTACAAACGCGGAACCCTGGTGGATGTGCCCTACGGGGCGGAGCAATCGGGCTTGTTCACGTCCACGTACGCGCAGCCACTTTCGCGCATTCGTTGGGAAGTCACCGAGCAGACCCTCAACGCTCGCTTGGCTTACGAACGCATTTCCGGAACCGACGGCAAGGGAAACCCCGTGGAAGGCGTGGAGCGGAAGCCAGCTCACGACGGGCAGCTCGTCGCGAGCTACAAGATCCTCAGCCACTTCGACATTCAGCGTGACTACAACCCACAGACCGGCGAAGAGTTGAACGTCACTGTTGAAAATGACCGAGACAGGCCCTGGTTTGACCGAACCCACTTTCGTGTCGACTGGTCGAAGAACTTGGTCACGGACGTCTACGACTATGACACTCTTGCGCTGGTCGGCATCTTCGGCGGTATCGACTACCAGCCCGTCAGCTATACGGTGCTCGATCCGAAGCATCCCGACGCGCCCCACTTCGAGGCCGAAGAGGGCTATTTTGATGTCACCAACAAGGTGTACGCGAGTCCCAAGACCGTGGATCTCTCCGGGCTCGGCATTGGCATTGACGAGATACCAACCTGCTTCTTGTCGGGCTACTTTGGAGGCAGCGACCCTTGGGGCAACTGCAATCCGGTTGAACTCACCATTCGCGAGTCATACCGGCGGGTCGTAGACACCGACTACGAACCGGTCGACCACGATGGCGTGCGTTTCTCCACGCTGGGCGCTTTCAACTTCAACTACCGCCGCGGCTATGACCGCCACTACGGCATGTTGGATGCGGAGTGGAATCGGTTCATCTCACGCTACAACATTTGGGAGCGTAGTCACTTCTACGAAGTGCCAGAGGAGCTGAGCGGCCCCATCCCCTGCGCCACTTTCGAGACCACGGAAGAGCCCACCGGCGATCCCAACGCCAACCCCAATCGGGATGAAGACGAAAACGGGACGGCTGACGAATGTGAAGCGGCCGGCCCTGGTTCGCGCTGTGACGTGCACAGCCAGAAGTGCACGTTGCCCTATCGACAGCGCACCAGCCTGACGATCCCATGGTACATCGCGGGGGACACGAGCCTGTTCGAAGCGTCAGACGCTGCAGTCGTGCAGTGGGACTTGGCGATGAAGACGGCC
>JBNLEN010000252.1:0-7929 GCA_050304975.1 Polyangiaceae bacterium | reverse complement strand
TTGGTAGAAATTCGTGCGCGTGGTGGCCATCACGGTGTTGAGCAAGGCGCGCAGGATGCGGTCTTTGTCGAGACTCTTCACCGAGTCCAGGCGCAGCCCGATGGCCGCCTGAATTATCGAGGCGCTTTCATCCGATGCGGTTTCCGGATTGAAGCGCGCGGAAAATAGAACCATTAGCGAGCTGGCGACATCGGCGTGTTCGAGCAATGTGCTCTGGATGTAGTCGAGACTGTACGGTAGGCCACCCTGACGCAGGTAGCGCGCATAGGCGCGGATGGCTTTGACTTGATTGGCTCGCAACCCGGCGTGAAGCACCAGTTTGTTGAAGCCATCACTATCCATTTCGCCATGCCACACCAGGCCAAACACCTCGATGAACGACTCTTTGACGTGGTTCAGCTCGACGGGGACCTGGTTCTCGGTAACCAGTTGGAAGTCGTGCATCCAGATGATTTCGGGCGCCGCCTCGTCTTCTGAGAGTTTGCCTGGATGGATCTCGTAGGGAACCTCACCGGCGACGTGCAATCCCATGTTCTCCAACATGGGAAGCACGTCACTCAACATGACGTAGTGCTTCGAGAACACTTTGAAGGACAACTCGTGGGGTTGGGCTTCCACCGGGCGATATAGGTGCATGCCAACCTGGCCGGTCTGGCGCGTGTGCTCCACGTACTCGATGTCACTGACCGCGGTGACCTCATCGAACTCTTCGCGGTAGCTGGCTCCGAAGGAGTAGCGGTATTCCCTGGCCGTCGCAGAGCCATGCTCTTCGCCTTGCTCGTTGATCAGAGCCGTTTCGAGTCGGTCTTGCCAGGAGTAGGTGGCTTCGAACAGCCGTCGCTCGAGCGCCGCATGATCGACTTCTTCGTCGACCCCCGCGGGAGTCTTGATGATGAGGTGCAGTCTGGCCAGCGGGGAATCACCCAGAGACGGGTAAAAGGCGCTGACGGTGCCGGAGTAGGCTGTCGTCAGGATTTTTTGCAGCCGCTGCCGGAGGTTGGTGTCGTAGCGGTCACGCGGGACATACAAGAGGCACGATACAAAGCGACCGAAGGAGTCACGTCGCGCGAATAGCGCGACCTTTGGCCGGTACTCCAGATGCAGTATGCCGCTGGTGATTTCGGCGAGAGTGTCTTCACTGACTTGGAAGAGTTCATCCCGAGGATACGTCTCCAAGATGTACTTGAGCACCTTGGAGTTGTGACTGCCCACGGGGTATCCAGCTCGCTCCAACACCCGCCGTACCTTGTGGCGCAAGAGGGGAATGTTCAGCGGACTTCTCGAGTAGGCTGCCAGTGTGAATAGCCCCACGAACATGTGGGAGCCGCGCAGCACGCCTGTGTCGTCAATGTCTGCCACGACGACCACGTCCATGTGTACGGGGCGGTGGATGCTGGAACGTTTGTTTGCTTTGAAGATTCTCAGCAAGCGCGCCGTCGTGGGGGCTTGTAAGCCTTCGAAAACCGAGCGCATGGGGTCCCGCAAGATCCCCAGACCCGCACTCGCGCCGTGGCGATCCGAAGGGGGAGCCCCTTCAGAGACCCTGGAGTACCGATAGCCAAAGTACGCGAAGTCATCCTGATTCAGCCACTTGAGGAATTCTACGACTTCGCGCCGGTCTTCTTCGACGCGATCCTCAATGTCGCGTCTGCTGAGGGGTTCGGCATCGACAGTCGCCCGATTGGCATCTCCCGTGGATAACCCGGAGGATGGCGGCATACTCAAGCGTTTGCCTTCCACATCCGCAATCACCGACGCGCAGCGGTCCCGCATTGAATCGTAGTCTTCGACGGCTGCGCGCACGTCTGACAGCACGCGGATCAATGCTTGCAGAAGCTCGTCGTGACGAGCTTCTGGCTGAGCGCGCACCCGGATGTGGATCAAGGATTCCGACTGGTCTGCGCTGGCACCGGCACCGCGAACCGAGCTGAGCGACCCGTCTTCTGCGCGTTCAACCGTAAACAGGGGATGGATTAGCAGACGCACCTCTGCGTCCAGGCGGTTGAGTTCCGAGCACACCGAGTCGACGAGGAAGGGCATGTCATCGTTGATCAACTCGACGACCGTGTGCGACGACTGCCAACCGTGTTCATCCAGATCTGGATTGAACACCCGTATCTTCAACTCACCAGGATCGCGCTGGTCCATGAACGCGAAGAGGGACACCGCCGCGGCATACAAGTGCTCGGGACGTTCGGACACCAAGTCGCTGGGGGCGACATCATGATACAGAGCGCGCGTGAATCCGGAGACAGTGGCCGCTCGCGAAGCTGGACTGATGCGCTGCTCGATCAAGTGATCGAGCTGCTCCATCAAGTCGGCCTTAATCAGTTCGATGGTCGAAGACAAAGCACGAAACCTTGCTCGCAGCACAGCACGGTCGACGCGCCGGGGCCAGCGCAAATTTGGGCGTTCTAGTGTGAGGTGTGAGCGCTGATTACATGCCCAGCGTTCGCACGCCGCCTCAACCAAAGTCTTGCATAAGACCACGCCAGCACGCCCACGCCGGCATTGGCTGCGGCCACGCCCCAGAGCAAACCGCTGAAGCCTGCCCAGCTTGAGCCGAGATAAGCCAGCGGCACCGCCAGCCCGAATGCGCTGGACAAGACCACCAGTACCGCTCGCAGCGGAGTCCCCACTGCATTGAACAGCGAGCTGGTGGCAAGCGCACAACCGAACAGGCCATAGCTGGCTGGGATTGTACGCAGGTAGTCCGTTGAAGAGGCGACTACCGCGGGGGAGCCGTTGAACAGGCCCGCCAGCTGAGGCGCGATCAGCGCGAGTATTGCCGCGACCAACGCTCCCCAAACCAGCGCCGCTTTGCCAGCGAACAAGTGAGAGTCTCGGATGCGCTGCCAATTTTCCGCACCGAGGTTTTGCGCCGCGAACGGCGCGATGCCCACCGCGAGAGCATGCGTGCCGACGGTGGCCAACATCTCGATTCGTCGCCCCACTCCAAATGCGGCTACGGCGTCTTCTCCAAACCTGGCGACGAGTGAAGTGATAACAGCGATCGACAACGGTGACAGTACATTGGCGCTGGCCGCTGGCACCCCGATGCGCGTGATGCGCCGCCAGGATGCGAATACCTGTCTTGGAGGCACCGGGCGCAGCTCCAGCATTTGCTCCCGGCGGTGCAGCACCCAAAGGCAAGCTGTGAACGTCACCATCCACGAGATAACGGTGGCGATAGCGGCGCCACGGATCTCAAGCCGTGGAAACGGGCCCCAACCGAAGATCAACAGCGGGTCCAGTCCCAAATTGACCACGCCCGAAAGCAGCATGATCAGCATCGGGGTCTTGGTATCGCCAGTGGCACGGACGGCAGCGTTGCCCACCATCGGGATCACCAGGAACCCCACGCCGAGATACCACGGCAACATGTATTCGCGCACGAGGGGCAAGGTTTCCTCGGATGCGCCCATGGCTCTGAACAGAGGTTCGATCGTGAGTAGTCCGAGCAGCCCTAAGCCCGTGACGAACACCAGTCCGAATAGCAAGGCGTCCGTGGTCAGTCGGCGCACTTGCTGTTGATCCCCGGCCCCTATCGCGCGGGCGATGACGGCGGTTGTCCCCGTTGCGATTCCAACTCCAGCGCTGAGCACGATGAACGTGACAGGCATGCAGAAGCCGAGAGCCGCCAAGGGGGATACACCCAACTGACCCACGAAAAATGTATCGACGGTCATGAACATGAAGATGGCCGCCATGCCGACCACCATCGGCCCGGTCAGTCTCAGCAGCGTGGGTCCCACCGGCCCCGTGAGAAGGCGTGCGGATCGCTGCGCGCTCGCGATCGAGCGGCTTGAGCGCTGAGGAGTCGGGTTCATCTTTCGGGCGCCGCGAAGCTCGGCGACCCCCTACATGAAGTCAAGCGCCCCTCACGTCTACGCCGCAGTTCGGCTGTATTGGCGGGGAGCTTCCCACGCGAACGCGGTGTGTGGGAGCCGGCTTCAGATGCGGCGGGACGCTGGGCCGGTTCAAGCGCTCCGTCGCGAGAAGCGACGCCGCTGCATGGAACGCATCGCGCGCCGCACACTGCCGTGTTGCGACGCGCGTTTTCGGCGTGCCTAACTACAACGGTGAGTCAGCTGGCTGCTGGCTGCTCGGTCTGTTCCTCTTCATCATCGTCGTCATCCCCCTTGAGCTTGCTCCAGATGAAGAATCCGATGCCGCCGAGGATGATCAGGCCTAGCGGGAACTTGCCGTACCCCGCCCAGAAGCCAACATTCATGCTGTCCTCGGGATGAGCTTTGGCGACTGCTGCAGAAAGTTCTGCGTCGTCCCAGAAAGTATCCCCTTTGAAGGCCACCGGCTTACAGTTGCTGATGCTGAAGTAGGCCCAAAGCACGCCGAACACGTCGCACTTATACCCGGCTTGAGCGCCCGCGAGATCGGGGACCTCAACGAAAGGCGCGGGGAGCGAACCGTCCCCAGCGACGAAGATGTCTTCGCCAGTGTTGAAGATGAGCGGCACTTTTGCCGCGTGTGCACTTTCCACGGGCATTGAGAAGTAGCAAAAGCTGGCAGCTAGGCCGATCAGTAGGCTCTTTAGCAGTGTGTTCATGGTCTTTCTCCAGTCCCCAAATCCCCCCGGGAGACGTTCGGGTTCGCGCGCTGTCCGCGTGACCCCCTCGAAGTAACACAGCCGGGTGGGCCGGTTCCAGATGAGAAACCGCTGACGGAAATGCAGCTGCGGGATTCAAAACTTTGCGCGTCCGGCCTGACCCCCGCGGTCGAGGTGGGCCGGTGCGCCGCTGGAACTTTGGCACAGGCTGCGAATCGGGGTGAAAGTCCTCTGATCTCGAACTTTTGAGACGGCAAGCTGCGCGCGCAAGTGGTGTTTCACCGCCAGGGGGGAAACCGCTATACTGGATCGCCTGATGCATCCTTGCAGGCAAATATTGGCTCGGCATTTCCGGCTGGGGCGAGGCACTGTTGCTGTGTTGGCAATGGCTTCAACCGTTGTTTCGACTGTGGCCTGCGGGGCCAAGAGCGGGCTCGCGACTCATGATGATGTGCCCGGGTTGGGCACCGGACTAGACGAGGATGAGTTCGGAGAATCACCACGACGCCAGCCGGAGTTCGCTCGTCCGGAGCTGGACCGCCCGCGTGGTGAATTGCCCATCGACGAGGCCGAACTGTGTGTTTACCGCAACTACCGCTTCGACGTCGGGGAAACCACGGTGATGCTTTTGGTCGATCAGAGCGGCAGCATGAACGAACGGTTCGTCGATGCTTCCCGCTGGGACACGCTGGCCATGGTGTTGTTCGATGAACAGAGCGGACTGCTGCCGAAACTTCAAGACAGCATCCGTTTTGGCATGATGCTGTATACCAGCATCAACGGTTTCTCCGGGGGGACTTGTCCGATCTTGCAGCTGGGGGAGGCTGGCTTCGGGAACGTCGACCAACTGCGAGAGCTGTATGAAAGTAACGAACCCCGCCAAGGAGGAGACACGCCCACGGGTGAAGCGCTGACGGCTGCCAAAGAAGCACTGCAAAACGATCCGACGGAAGGCGAAAAACGGATCGTCCTGCTGACTGACGGCGAGCCGGATACGTGCACGCAGCCGGATCCCCAACGCGGACAAGGCACGGCAGTCGCCGCTGCGCGCGATGCCTACCTGGCCGGTTTCGAGGTGTTTACGGTGGGGCTATCCAGCGACGTGGGCAACGCTCATCTGCAAGAGATGTCCAACGTGGGGCAGGGGCGAGCCGTAGATCTGCAATGGGGGGTCGACGCGGACGCGGCCCAGCCCTACCGCGCCGACGATGATCCGGCCGAGTTGGCGGAGCAACTGCGTGGAGCTATTGGCTATCCAAGGACTTGCGAGTTTTCCTTGCCAAAAGACATCACTGAAGCAGAGCTGTCGACGGCACTTGACGATGAAGATCTGATCGCCGGGGAGGACTGGGTGATCGAAGGCCGAACGCTGCGACTGCTGGGAGGGGCTTGCGAAGCGGTCAAAGCAGACGCCAAGCAGCTTTGGGTGATTGAGCCTGCTTGCCGGCCAGAATGAACCGGACCCGTCGATTCAGAACGTCGCAGACCAAGCGGCTTCGCCGGGTTTGACCGCGGCCCGCTTCATGCCGGCGGTGTTGAAGGCCAACACCATCTCGCCGGACTTGGAGACGGCAATCACGCCGCCTTCTCCGCCCAGCTCCCGGACTTCCTGCAGAACCTCATGTACGGCAGACTCCAGCGACTGACCCCGGTAGCGAAGCCGAGCTGAAATCTGATGGGCGGCGGCGACTCGCATGAAGTACTCACCTTTGCCGGTACAAGAGACGGCCACCAAGTCATCCGCCCAAGTACCAGCGCCGATGATCGGCGAGTCACCGACCCGACCTTCGAGTTTGCCGAACACTCCACCCGTGGAAGTCGCCGCTGCCAGGTGCCCGTGCACATCCAGGGCGGCCACGCCCACCGTGCCATGTTGCAGCTCCTTGGGGTTCGCCCCAGCCGGGATGGTTGGTGGACTCGCGGAGGTCCGGGAGATGGGTTGATAGTAGCGAGAGGGGTCGCCAACGGCCTCCAACCCTTGTTTGAGTGCAAACAAGGTTGCGCCATTTCCAGTGAGCAGCACGTGGGGTGTGGCTTCCATCACGCGTCGCGCTGCCGCGATGGGGTGGACCACGTCGCGAATCGCCGCAACCGCTCCAGCGCGGCGTGTTTCTCCGCACATGATGGCTGCGTCCAGTTCAACGTAGCCAGCGCTGTTGGGGTGCGAACCTTTACCCGCCACATACAAGCCGGAGGCTTCCATGCTGCGGACGAGCTGCTCCACTGTGTCCAGCGCGCTTTGGCCAGCCTGCAAGGCCGCGTCACCTTCTTTGGCGAGTTGCAGCATGTGGGCGTCCGCCGCGGAATAGTCGCGAACGGGTTGGGCGCCGGCTCCACCGTGAATGACCAGTGCGTAGTTCAATGCTCAAAATCTAGCACGCTTGCCTGCGAGGCGGCGCTCGACTTTCCGAATCATGTGTCCTGCGCCGTCAGGGTCCAAATCTGCGAATGCGCTTCCGGGTGACGAAAATGACATCGCTGGGTTGCCCCAATGACAAGCTATTCTGAGGGGATGTTTCCCTGGAGGACGATGATTTGGGGCTGGGCCTGGTGCTGCTCTGCTGGGAGCCTAGTAGCGCTGAGCGCCTGCGGGGGAAAAGCGAGCAGCGAGAGCTCGACGAGCGTGCCAGAACCCGATCGCGCTCAGGCCGACGACGGGACTCCGTCTCCAAGTGCCACCGATGATGAAGAGGAGCGTGGCGACGATGAGGGAGCTGAGTCACCAAATGCGGATGACGTTGCTCCGGATGATGACGTCAATGATGACAGCTTGGAGCCGCCGACTCCGGACACGCGGAAAGGCAGCGTGACAGATACCAGTGGCGCGGCGTTGTCTTGGCAGTGTAGCGAGCAGGGGTGCACACTGACTGCTGATGTTGCCAACAGCTGCGGTGGGTACGAATATGACGAAGCGATCTTGGGCTTGGCGCCGAACGTGCCTCTGATCTGTGACAACTGCGAATTCGTCAACGCGCCGCATTTTCTCGTATTGGATATGGACGCCGGTGATGTCTGCCGCCCATTGAAATGTCAGGCTGACGCGGATTGTGACTTGTACGGAGAGTCCACGAACCGCTGCCTGCGTGGCGTGTGTCACACGGCACAGGCGGATGGGGAGCAATACACCGCGCATGAGGTTTGGACGTTGTGCGTCGCCGCCGCGCCTCGCGGAGAATACGAAATGTTGCCGCAGTTGCGGCAAGAGTTGTTGGAAGCCTGCCCGGAGGCATTTCAGTGCTACGCGGATTGCGGTTGGCAAGGAGCGTGTGCGCTGCAATGCCCGGTTTCTTCCGGCGCAGATTCGTCCGGCACAGAGCAGACACTCTGTCCCTTGCCAGATAGCTGCCTCTAGGAGCGGGGGC
>JBNLEN010000251.1:0-7957 GCA_050304975.1 Polyangiaceae bacterium | reverse complement strand
CAATGGGCGGTGCCGGAACCGGCGGCACCCCACCTATTATGATGGGCGGCTCCGGTGGAGTAGTGCAGGGCGGCTCCGGTGGTGTGGAGCAGGGCGGCTCCGGTGGCACTGGCGGCGGAGGCGGCTCCGGGGGCGATGGCGGTTCAGGCGGTGAGGTAATAGTCGACGATCCCTGCATGGACGTGGACAACGGCGCCTATTGCGACCGCGAGGGCCCTTTCACCATGCTCGTCTACTCGCAGACTTCGGGCTATCGCCATCCGTCGATTGCACAGGGCTATCAAATGCTGGACCGGATCGCTGCTAAGCAGGGCTTCAGCATTGAGCGTGCCGACGGTGATTGCAACGCATCGGCGGGCATTGAGATCCAGTACTGTGGCGGCCAGCAGTACTCGGTGTTCACCGAGGAAGCGCTGTCCAAGTACGAGATCATCTTCGTGCTGAACGCGACTGGCGGAAACCTCGGCAACAACGAGAAAGCCGCGTTCGAAGCCTTCATGACCAACAACGGTGCATTCGCAGGCGTTCACGCCGCGACTGACCACGAAAATGGTTGGGCCTTCTACTCTGAGGTCACCGGGCAGTACTACAACGGCCACGGCAATCAGAATGAGCAAGGGCAGATCAACTTCGAATCGGAGATGCTGATGCACCCATCCGTAGCTGGCTTGCCCAACCCCTGGAACCGGGCCGAGGAATGGTACAAGTTCGACCAGTGGCAGAGCTGGATCTCGAAGCCCGGCTTCTCGATCATTGGCCGCAACAGCAACAACAACGCGGAGCAGCCTATCGTCTACCAGCGTGAGTGGGGCGGGTTCCGCTCTTGGTACTCGGCTATCGGTCACGACCGCGCGGTGTTTGAGGATGCTGAGGCAGAGCGGCACATCGCGGGCGGCATCATGTGGGCCGTACGCCGCGGCCACCTGTTCCAGCCGTAAGCGCGCAAAGCGAGTCCCCTGACGGGGAACGCGAAAAAGCCCGAACCGTGGTGGTTCGGGCTTTTTTCATTTTTCATTCTGGCTTCCTGTGCGGGAAACCGGACCTGGCCCTCCGAGGGAGAGACCAGGTTAACCGTCGGGTCTCAGCTGTGCAGCTTTGGGTACAGCGCTCGGAAGCGTGCGTAGGCGTCCGCGTAGCGCTCAGCGGCGTCCGCGCTCGGGGATTCACGGTCGTTGTAGCTGAGCAACTTGGAGCAAGCTTCAGCCGTCGAAGCGAATTGGCCCGCGCCAACGGCGCCCAGGATGGCCGCGCCGAACGCTGGCCCCTCCTCCTTGTTCACCTGCTTCAGCTTCAGGTTCAATGTGTCAGCCAAGAGTGAGCGCACGAACGGGCTGTTCGAACCGCCCCCGGTGACGAGCAAGTCATCGCCCGACAGACCCATGTTGGACAGAAGTCCCAGACCATCTTTGTAGCCGAAGCAAATCCCTTCGAGCACGGCGCGCGTCATGTGCGCCCGCGTGTGAGCCAGGCTGAGGCCAACGAACGCTCCGCGTGCTTCGGCGTTCTTGTGCGGGGTGCGCTCGCCTTGCAGGTAAGGCAGGAAGGTGAGGCCATCTGCGCCAGCGGGGATGGCTTCGGCCTCATCGGAAAGCACCGATGGCGGTTTGCCCTCGAGCTCCTTGGCCAGCTCCTTTTGATGCCACGCGAATGCCCCGCCGGCGGTCAGCATCACGCCCATCACGTACCAAGTGTCCTCGGCGGCGTGGCAGAAGGTGTGAACACGCAACTGGGGATCCACGACCGGCGACTTCGTGGGAGATAGCACTGTGCCGGACGTGCCCCAGGACAGCACCGTTTGCCCAGGGCTGACCGCGCCCACGCCGACCGCCCCGCAAGCGTTGTCTGCGCCGCCGCCCACCACGGGCGTTCCTTGTTTGAGTCCTGTCGCCGCAGCGACTTCAGCGGTCACTTTGCCCAGTACTTCGGACGAACCCCCAACACTGGTCACCAGTGACGGCTTGAGACCTAGGTCCTTGAGCAGGTCGGTATCGAACTCGCGCTTCATCACGTCAAACATCAACGTGCCAGAAGCATCGGACGGCTCTGCAGCCATTTCGCCCGTGAGCTTGAAACGAATGTAATCCTTGGGCAGCAGGACTTTGGCGAGCTTCTCGTAGTTTTCGGGCTCGTGTTGTTTGAGCCACAGAATCTTGGGAAGCGTGAAGCCTTCGAAAGCAGCGTTGCCCACGGTCTTGCTCATGCGCTCAATACCGAGCGTGTTTTCGATGGTGCGACACTGTTCGGTCGTGCGTCCATCACACCACAGCAATGCTGGACGAATGACGTTGGCCTGCCCGTCCAAGAATACGGAAGAATGCATTTGCCCGGACAGGCCGATGCCGCCGATGTCATCGGCTTTGACCTGTTTGAGTAGCTGCTTCAACGAGCTAACCGTGGCTTCCCACCAGGCAGCGGGATCTTGCTCTGCCCAGCCGGGCTTCGGTGTTTGTAGCGTCAGCGGTGAGCTGGCCGTAGCGACCACTGCGCCTTCGGCGTCGATGGCGATCGCCTTAACTGCACTCGTGCCGGCGTCAATTCCCAAAAACAATGCGCTCATATGAACCCCTTAGTCTCAAAATTGAATCAGGGCGCCCAAGCGCCCAGTTTCGATGCGCACTCTAGCCGAGCCGCGAATTGTCGAACAGCTCGGGGATACTCTGGGCTGCCTGGTTAGACTCGCCGCCAAGAGTATCCCCGGACTTGATCAGCGTGTGCCCATGAGGATTTCGGTCGCCAGCTGATCCAGCTTCTCGTACGCGTAGCCGCGTCCAGCCAGCTTGGGCACGTCGAACTGGTGCTCCTTGAGCTTGCTGGCGAATTCAGCGCTGAACTTGAATTCACCCTTGCTGCCGAGCACCTCAGCCTGGTCAATCGACTTCAGCTCACCCAGGATACCCTGGATCTCACTGTCCTCGTTGAAGCGCTTCGCCTTGGCCTTCAGGATGTTGTAGGTGCGCATGCTGTAGTACGCGAAGTCCCACACGCCTTGCTGATCTTCGGTGCGGTACGCGTGACTGTCGAAGTGGCGCATGCCACCCCAGTTGTTGTCTTCGAGCAGCTTGACCAAGTAGAAGGCGCCCTTTTGATCTTCGCTACCAAAGCGCAGATCTTGGTCGTAGCGGCCCGGCTTCTGACCGTTCAAGTCGATGTGGAACAACTTGCCCATGGCCAACGCCTGGCCGACGGCGTGAGACATGTCGAGACCCGGCATCACCTCATGGGCGACCTCGGGGTTGACGCCCACCATCGACGGATCATCGAGGGTCTCGATGAAGGCCAACATGTGGCCCGTCGTGGGCAGGAAGATGTCACCACGGGGCTCGTTCGGCTTGGCTTCGAGAGCGAATTTGTAGTCGTAGCCCTGGGACTTCGAGTACTCGCACAGGAAGTTGAGTGCCTCGCGGAAGCGCTTGTCGGCGTCCAGCGGGGACTTGCAGGCGTTGGTCTCGAGACCTTCGCGGCCGCCCCAGAACACGTAGGTGCTGGCGCCGAATTCTTTGCCCAGGTCCATGGCACGCATGGTCTTCTGCAACGCGTAGGCGCGGATGTTGCGGTCGTTGGCAGTGAACGCACCTTCCTTGAACACGGCGTCGTAGAACAGGTTGGTCGTCGCCATCGGCACCTTCATGCCGGTGTCCGCGAGGGCTTTCTTGAAGTCCTTGATAATCCGGTCGCGTTCCGAGGCACTGCTGCCAGAGGGGATCAGATCGTCGTCGTGGAAGTTGACGCCGTGGGCTCCCATTTCAGAGAGCTTGTGCACGATTTCAACCGGATCCACCTTGTCGCGGACGCGGTCTCCGAAGGGATCGCCGCCGCGATTGCCGACGGTCCAAAGACCGAAGGTGAAGTTGTCAGCTGGCTTGGGCGAAAATTCATCCTTGGGGTAGCGATTGGTCACTGGTTTCTCCATGTTCAGTTGGCCGAGTGATACTCAGTGTTGCAGGGCACTACCTCAGCGCACCTCGGTCGGCAATAAGTTTGTACTTCTAACTAATAAACTGCGCCAAAACGGGTGCCTGTGGCCGCACTTTTCCAGCGCGCCGGGAGGCGTTCGGGCCAGCCCCGCGCGCGCCCGGACGATCCTTGTCTGGGCCTGAGCAGACCGGCGCCTCGGCGCACGATTTGCTTGATTTTGGTGCAGCATTCCCGGCCGAGAATGGCTATCTTCCGGCGCCTGAAGTGCATGCCCGTCGGGCACTTTCAAAGCACTTGAGTTCGGCCAAGGTTTGGGGTTCAGGGCTGGATGGGCTGTAGCTAATTTGTTATTTGTACTAACGATTATCAGGTCACTGGCCAGCGAGGTTTGCGCTGGTGGATCAGTGGCGACGCACAACCGAATGGAGCAATGAGATGGCTGTAAAAGAAAATGGCGTGAGTCGCCGACTTCGTCTGGGCATGGTTGGCGGTGGCCAGGGCGCGTTCATCGGCGGCGTGCATCGGATTGCCGCGCGCATCGATGACCAATATGAGCTGGTCGCCGGCGCGCTTTCATCGGATCCGGCGCGTGCGCACGCGTCTGCCGCCGAGCTTTTGATCCCGCAAGACCGCTCCTACGAGAGCTACGCGCAGATGGCCGAACGCGAAGCGGCGCGCGAAGATGGCATCGACGCGGTGAGCATCGTTACCCCGAATCACGTGCACCACGGTCCGTGCAAAGCGTTCCTGGAAGCCGGCATTGCGGTGATTTGTGACAAGCCGTTGACCACCACGCTCGAGGAAGCGCTTGATCTGGTGGAAACGGTGGAACGCACGCAGGGGATATTCGTGCTGACCCACAACTACACGGGTTACCCTATGGTGCGGCAAGCCCGCGAGATGGTCGAAGCTGGAGAGCTGGGTGCGATTCGAGTGGTGCAGGCTGAGTATCCTCAGGACTGGCTGACTGAGAAGCTGGAGGATACGGGCCAAAAGCAAGCATCCTGGCGTGTTGACCCCAAGCGATCCGGAGCAGGCGGTTGTATCGGAGATATCGGGACTCACGCGTTCAACCTGGCCGCGTTCATCTCCGGCCTTGAATTGGAATCGCTGAACGCCGAGCTGAGCACCTTCGTTGAAGGTCGACAGCTGGACGACAACTGTCAAATCATGCTGCGCTACAAAGGGGGCGCGCGCGGGCTCCTGTGGGCGAGTCAGGTGGCACCGGGCAATGAGAATAACCTGCGAATTCGCATCTATGGTGAGAAGGGTGGCCTCGAGTGGCACCAAGAAAACCCAAACAACCTTTGGTTCTCCCCATTCGGCAAACCGAAGCAGCTGATCACGCGTGCCGGAAATGGCGCCGGTGATGCGGCGGGCAAAGTCACCCGAATCCCGGCAGGGCACCCCGAAGGCTATTTGGAGGGATTTGCCAACATCTACTCTGCCGCGGCGGAGCAGATTGCTGCCCGCATTGAAGGCCGCGCTCCGGCCTCAGAAGCGCTCGTCGCGCCGACGGTTCGTGACGGAGCGCTTGGTATCAAGTTCATTACAGCTGCTGTGGAGTCCAGTGAGAAGGGTGGCGTCTGGGTAGACGCGACGCTCTGATCGCGTTTACCACTGCCCGTTCGAAAGGCGCTCCGAAGGGAGCGCCTTGGCTCAGAGCTCGGCGGACCGCGGAGGCGGCGAACACAAGCAGAGCTGACGTGTAAGCGCGCAAATTCTGCAAGAAACCGCTTGTTACGCTTGAGATCACTAAAATCTCGATCAGCAGCGCATGGCGCGAATATTGTTGTTGGGGTGAAACGTCCTTTGCCGACACCCGTTTCACCGGGCAGTGCCACTGCTGGTTGTGTGGTGGGCGCGGCGAGAGCGGAATTCGGGCAATTGCGGGGTTTGCGTTAACCTTGGACAGGAAGCGCTCAGTCAATGCCACAGCCTGAAGCGCATGCAACAGCCCGACCAACCCGTCCGAAACTGGGTCGACGGGTTTGTAGCCGCAGTAGAAGCTCACGCAATAACTTCGCTCAAAGATAAACGAGTGGGCTGTTCGCCATCCGGCATGTAATTTAGGAGGCGAGACAGGTTGCCACAGCAGCCACAGCTTCCTCAGAGGCGTTGGAACTTCAGGTGTAGAGATGAGGAAAAGCAAGGAGATTCAGGTGCGAAACTCGAGTGACTTTCTTGAGATGAGGCGAGCCTCAGGGTTGGCCGCCGTCGGTCTGCTTGGGCTTTCGATGCTAGCTTGCAGCGGGGAGAGTGACAGCGTCGATCCCAACGGTTTCCCCCCGGGGCCAGACTTGGCGATGGGAGGTAGCGGTGGTGAGTTTACAGATGGCGTCAACGCCGGTGCAGGGCCGGGGGGCGGCGCTCCTGCGGACGGCGCACCCGTCGATCTGAGCAAAGGCGGTCCCAGGTTGAGGGTTCTCACCCAGTCCGAGTTCAAGGATTCGCTGACGTATTTGCTTGGCGAGCTCACTTCGCAGTTCGAGTTGCCCGCAGATTTGTCCACGGCTGGTTTCACCACGATCGGCAGCGCTGAGGTGGCGATCAATTCGGCGGCGGTTCCGCTGTACGAGGCGGCAAGCCGCGCGGCGGCAGCAGAAGTCTTCGCCGACGATGCTCGCTGGCAAGCTCTCGTCGGCTGTGCGCCGCAGGATCTGACAGATCCTTGTGTGACCACATTCGTTCAGACCTTCGGCAGGCGCGCCTTCCGGCGCGACCTAGCTCCCGAAGAGGTGCAGCAATGGGTCGCGGTGGGTCAGGAAGCGGCACAACTGACGGGCAGTCCCGTTGAGGGCCTATCGACGCTGCTCTCCGGGTTGCTTCAGTCGCCGAACTTCCTGTACCGGGTTGAGACCAACAAACTCGATGAGACCACTGGGCGCCTCGTGTACGACGGCCCGTCCATGGCGACTCGCTTGTCGTTCCTGCTCACCGGACACACTCCCAGCGATGAGTTGTTGAACGCTGCCGCTACGGGTCAGCTCGATACAGCTGAGGGCGTTAGAGCAGCCGCTGCTCCACTGTTGGATGATCCGAACGCCGTGGAGCACATGTCGGAGTTCTTCGAAGAGTTCTCCCAATCCGAGCTCGTGATGGTGGTTGAGAAGAGCGCGGAGATGTTCCCGAGTTGGAACCCGGAGTTGCAGGACTCCATGCTGGAGGCGACGGAGCTCTTCATCAAGAACGTCGTGCTCGCCCCGGGCGCAGATGTTCGCTCCTTCTTCAACAGCGATCAGACGTTCGTGGATGCCAATTTGGCTCCCATCTACGGCGTCGCGCCCCCAGCCGACGGATTCATGCAGATGACTCTCGGACCAGAGACGGGGCGCGCCGGCATCCTGACTCAGGCTGGAATTCTCGCTGGCCACTCGTTGACGGATCACAACTCGCCGACGCGTCGCGGTCTGTTCATCACGATGACGTTTCTCTGCCAGGCCCCGCCATCACCTCCCGCGGGCGTGATCGCGGAATTGCCGGACGACCCGACGTTGACGACGCGCGAGCGGATGGAGCTCCACCGAACGGAGCCTTCCTGCGCCGGCTGTCACGCACTCTTCGATCCGCCTGGACTCGCGCTCGAGCACTTCGATTCAATCGGACAGTACCGGGAGACTGAGGAAGGCAAGCCGATTGACGCCACTGGCGAGCTCAACGGGGTTGCATTTGACGGTGCTGCGGAGTTGGGCGCCACCTTGGCTCAGAATGAAAACGCCATGGCGTGCATGATGAAGAACTTTTACCGCAGCGCGAACGGGGTGCTGGACCCCAAGGACGACGCTGCACAGATCGAGGCCCTGTCGCAGACGCTGACCGCGTCGGGGTATGTCTGGCGAGACTTCGTCACCCAATTTGTGGCTAGCGACGCCTTCCGTTCCGCACCCGCACCCATCGCAGGGGAGTGAGTTAAACATGGAAATACTGAAAAAACTTAAGGTTTCTCGACGCTTTGCACTGCGCGGAGCACTCGGCGGCATCGGCGTTGGCATGTGGCTGCCCGTGTTGGACGCCATGTGCGACAACAACGGCACGGCCTTCG
>JBNLEN010000250.1:0-8054 GCA_050304975.1 Polyangiaceae bacterium | reverse complement strand
CGCTAGCGGACATTTTCCGCGACTCACGCCCGCTCGCTACCGCGTCGGCTACCGCCGCTCACCGCGTGCGAGCGCACGTCTCCCATGAGGCCTCGCCGCAATCGCTCATCGCCGAGACAAAGCCGGACGGCAGGCACCGCCGGGTGCGGCTTGGCCAATAGACGGCGCAGCGTCCGCGCCGTGATCCCCAGCTCGGCCTGTAGCTGCGAACGTGCCGGCACCCCCAGCTCAGCGCACGTCCGAACAACCAGGTGCCGACATTGTGGGGAGCTTAGCGTCCGATCCAACGGCACCCTCATCACTGCCGCCACTGCCACGCGCAGCTCGGGAAGGCTATACGTCGCTACGGGCGTCAGCTGCGGAATGGCTGGTTGCTGATCCGCAGTATGCGTGAGCAACTGCGGAAGCCGGCGACGACTCACCCCCAAAACTTTGGCAACGTACGCCGCTCTTGTCCAAACCGGATGCGCTGCTCCTACCAGATCTCTCAGCGTTGACCAGCGCCACTCGTAGGGATCTCGAACAAGCCCCGCGTTGACGGGGTTGTGCAACCCGTATCGAATCATTCTGCGCGCAATTTCTCTGCTCATCGCGGGCTGCGGCGGGAGCACGTCAAATCGGACATGCGTTGCGGCGGTACAACCCGATAGAACTCGGCGAAAGCGTGCATGACCGCCGGGCAGACCCACGAGATGCAGATGCTCCGGCATGATCACCAGCGACAGCGCATCTGGAAAAGCCTTGCGCAGATGCTGCCAAAGCCAAGTCCCCAACTGCTCATCGTGCAGAGGCGGCGCCAGGCCGCGAGTCGATGCAACCAGATGTTCCGCAATCAGCATGAAGCTGCGTCGACCCGATCCCCGCGCAGTTTCCCGCTTTTCTGTATATGCTCGCAGCGGCTGATGCCTCAATCCGGACGGCAGGGGGAAATTGCCGCTCTCTGCCGGCGCATGCTCCAACGGAAGCCGAGTGCAAGGACATTGCCTCAGCGAGTGGCCTGTTTTTGTAAGCCGCCTGCGCCGGTGGTCCCCGCGGCGGACGCCCATTGCGCCAATCATCCTCACGGGGGAGCACACGGCAGCCTGAGGTCACGATCATGGTCGCCTAGCGGACATTTTTGACGACTCAACGCACCTGAGTCGCGACCATCGACCGCTAGCGGACATTTTCCGCGACTCACGCCCGCGCGCCGCCCCCGCAGACTTCACCGCCCACCAACGCGCACCGCCCCCGCAGACTTCGCCGCGCACCGCCCCGCAGGCTACCGCCGCTCCACCGCCCACCAACGCTCGCCTCCGCCGCCCACCAACGCTCGCCGCCCCAGACTTCGCCGCTCAGCGAGCGCAGGTCCACCCCCGCGGCGCGGCGGCTCAGTGCAGCGGGGCCGGGCCCGGCGCAGGCGCCGGGAAAGCGGCCAACAGATCGCTCGGAAGGTTCCGCTTGCTGACGATCGCGTCGACACTGGATTCGGTGCCGAGTTTTGCCAACTCCTCGGGCGCTCTGCCGGAAATCAACACGATCCACAAGTCATCGCCGCGGCGATTCTGGCGCAGAACGCGCGCCAGCTTGTCACCGCTGATATCCGGCAGCACCACGTCCACCACGACGACTTCGATATCATGACGGAAGATCGCGCGCGTAGCGCCAATCGCCGATGGCAACTCATGCACAGCGTGACCTGCTCCGCGAAGAGCTAGCGAGATCTGCTCTCGCACGACGTCGTCATCATCAATAACCAGAACGCGCATGCCGGTGGTTCCTTCAATCTAGTACAGCCATGGCAGGGGGGAACCGGTTTTCTGCTTAGGATTTGCCAAATCTCTGAGATCATTGCGCTCCGAGCAAACCGGCTCGCTGAATCGGAACGTCTGCATGTCGCCATGTGTGTGCCTGCCCGCGACATGCGGTCCATCAACGCCTGTTGGGGCTCGCTGGTCGCAGGCGCCGCTTGGCCCCAAACGAGAACTGTGGGCTACACTTGTGGCGAATCCATGGCAACCCCCAGCACGGCTCTGCGCACCAAGTTAACCCGGCTGATGCTTGTGATTCTATTGCTGGTCGGAGCCGGCATTGTTGCCATCGTCGCCTGGTCCAATTGGACGACGGAGCAGCGCCGCATGGCGCAAATTGAGGCTCGCGTCAGCGCGACGATCAACAGCAAGGCGCAGCTATTGGTCCAGGGGCAGGCCATCGCGATGCGTTCACTCGTCTCTGACAACGCGCTGAGTGACATAGCGGACATTGTGGAACGCTCTGTCCAGGGTGATCCGGATATCGTTTATGGTGTGTTGCTCAATCCCGAGGGCAAGGCGCTGGCCTACGCCTCCCCGGCCACACTCACCCTGCCCCCAGCGGACCGCGTCGCCGCCATCGCGCGCTGGACCGAGCTCGCCATCCCAGCTTCGACTTGGAAAACAGCCCAACCGGCGTCCCGCAACACGCGCGCGTTCAACCAGAGCGTGCGCGAATTTTCTCATCCGGTGATGCTCAACAGCGAACCCCTGGGAATGTTGGTATACGGCTTCACGACGCGACAGCTCGAGCAGGCGCTACTGGAAGTCCGAGCCGAGTCCGAACAATCACTGATGAGCCTGCTGATGTGGCTTGGGGTCGCTGGCGCTGCCGCTACCCTGCTGGGCTTCTTGATGGTCAGTAGCATGTCTCGACGCATCACCACCCCACTCAGCGAATTGACGGACGCCGCCAACGCGATTGCGGAGGGCAAGCGCAGCGTTCGCGTTCAACCGCGCACGCGGGACGAATTGGCCGTACTGGCCAATGCCTTCAACCAGATGCAGCAATCCAACGAGGAGACGATGCTGCAGTTGGAGCAAAGAACGGAAGCGGCGCTGGAGGCTGCCCGCGTCAAGGGTGAGTTCCTGGCCAACATGAGTCATGAGATCCGCACCCCGATGAATGGCGTGTTGGGAATGTTGCGTTTGATGCTCACGCATCCCATGGGCAACACCCTCAAGAGCTATGCACGCACCGCCGAATCATCGGCTCAGGCACTGCTCACCGTGATCGACGACGTGTTGGACTTCTCCAAACTGGAAGCCGGAAAGTACGTCATCCAACAGCTTGACTTCGACCCGGCAGCGATCCTGGCCGAGGTGGCACGCCTGCACTCCGGACGTGCGCGCGAGAAAGGCATCGACCTGACCCAAGAGGTGGCCGCTGATGTCCCCAAAAAGGTGTGCGGCGATCCAGATCGGATGCGCCAGGTGCTCAACAACTTGGTCTCCAATGCGGTCAAGTTCACAGACAGCGGCTGCATCGAAGCAGAGCTTTCGCTCCAAGCCAGCAGCGATCAAGCCTTCGTATTGCGAGTCGTGGTACGCGACACGGGGCTCGGAATTTCCGAGTCTGACCAATCAGAGCTGTTCGAAGCGTTCACTCAAGCCGACAGCTCCAGTGAGCGCGAGCACGGTGGGACCGGGCTCGGGTTGGCTATCAGCAAGCAATTGGTCCAGCTGATGGGAGGCCAAATCGGCGTACAAAGCCACGAGGGGCGTGGCAGCGAGTTCTGGTTCACGCTACGGGTGCTTCCGGCCAAAGACCAATCGCTCACCCAAGATCCGCGCGCCGAAAGCGGCAGCTCCGCCGTGGACTCGCTGGAACTCCCCAGCTATCACGTCGTCGCCCCCGCCAGTCGGAGAGCCCGCGGTCAGGCCTGCGGGACTGCGCTCGTCGTCGAGGACAACGACGTCAATCTGTTCGTCGCTGTCGAACAACTGGCGACGCTGGGCTTCGACGTCGAGGTAGCTTCACACGGGCGCGAAGCCCTGCAGCAATTGGAGCAGCACGAGGTTCAGATCGTGTTCATGGATTGCCAGATGCCGGTCATGGACGGATATGCGGCAACCCGGGAGATTCGTCAGCGAGAGCAAACGTCCGAGTCTGGCGGGCGGGTGCCCATCGTCGCGCTCACCGCACACGCGATGGCGGGCGAGCGCGCCCGCGTGCTCGAAGTTGGCATGGACGACTACCTCTCCAAGCCGCTCCGCCCGGGGGCGTTGGAGGACGTGCTGCGCCGCCATGTGCCGGCTTTCGCCGAACTTCATCCCGCGCCGGCAAGTGGCGCCGCGGAGTCCAGTTCCCAGAGCGCCGACGGCACCGACAAACTGCACGTGCTGGATCCGAGCATCCCCCGCTCCGCCAAACTCTGCAAACTATTCCTAGCACGCGCGCCCCTGCAACTGGAGCAACTCAGCGGCGTCGTTGCTGATCAGGAGTTGGAGCAGACTCGAACGCAGGCGCACAAGCTAAAAGGCACTTGCTACGCGGTGGGGGCGCAGCGCATGGCCAAGGTAGCGCGCGAGCTGGAAGAGCAGGCCGCAGAAAACCAGCTCAACCCGGCCACAGACAAGCTGGACGAACTGATCGCGGAATACCAATTCGTCTCGGCGGAGCTGCAGCGTGAACTGGCTTCGCACGCGGGGAATCAACCCAGCCCGCCCTAGTTTGTCCCGAACGCCAAAGCGGACTTTCCAGCCAGCGACGGACTCACCGCTGGCGCGACGAGTCACACACGTTCGACGCTGACGACGCCCTGGACCTTCTTCACAGCCTTCATCACGCCCTTGAGTTGGTTCACGTCACTCGCCAAGAAAGTGAACACGTTCTGCGCGTTGCCATCATCGGAGGCGCGGCAGTTGGCTTCGCTCAAGTTGATTTTCTGAGCGCTGAAGGCCTGGCTGACTCTGGCCAAGATGCCGGGCGTGTTGATCGTCGTCACGCGCAGAGACACGGGCCGATTGATCTTGGTGCTCGAACTCCAGCTGACGTCGACTCGGCGCTCGGGATCTGTCGTGTCGAACGCCTTGCTGCAATCCCGACGATGAATCGCCACACCGCGACCGCGTGTGATGAAGCCGATGATTGGATCTCCGGGCAGCGGGTTGCAGCACTTGGCGTAGCGCACCAACACACTGTCAAAGCCATCCACGCGAATGCCACCGACGTCCCTGCCCGTCACGCGCCGAACGAGCTTTTCAATCGCGCCCGTCTTTAGTTCCGGCACCGGCGTTCCGCGGTCGCCCTGGCTGCGCATCTCTTTGACGCTGGCCACCACCTGGTGCGCCTGCAGCTTGCCAAAGCCGAGAGTGAGGAACAGCTCGTCCGCGTCTGCCATCTTGAAGGCGTCCAGCATCTGCTGCACCAGCTTCTCGTTGCGCAGCAGCCGAGTCATGCTCATGCCGGCTCGCTGCATTTCAGCCTCGAGCAACTCTTTGCCCAGGTTGGTGCTCTTGCGGCGGTGCTGCGTCCGCAGGTAGTTGCGCACGCGAGCACGCGCACGCGGCGTGACGCAGCTGTCCAGCCAGTCCTTGTTCGGCACCTGGGTGTTGTCCGTCAAGACTTCCAGCACGTCGCCGTTGTGCAGCTTGTAACGAGTGGACACTCGCTGTCCGTTGGCGCGAGCGCCCACGCAATGGTCTCCGACCTCGGAGTGGATGCTGTAAGCGAAGTCCAACGGCGTCGCCCCTCGCGGAAACACGCGCAGATCCCCCTTGGGGGTGAACACAAACACCTCGTCGGCGAAGAGATCGCCTTTGACCAACTCCAAAAACTCCGCGGGGTCCTTGAGCTCCTTTTGGTAGGTCTCCATTTCCCGCAGCCAAACATACTTGTTGGCTTCGTCAGGATTGACTCGGCCGGAGGCCTTCGCCTGATACTCCCAGTGCGCGACCACCCCTTTTTCCGCGACCCGATGCATCTCAGGCGTACGGATCTGCACCTCCAGGCGCTGTTTGCCGGGTCCGATCACCGTGGTGTGCAGCGACTGGTAACCGTTGGGTTTGCGCAGCGCGATGTAGTCCTTGAAACGTCCGGGCACCGGCGTCCAGCGGGAGTGCAGCACCCCGAGCGTGGTGTAGCAATCAGACACCGACTCAACTTGAACCTGGAACGCCACCAGATCGAAGATCTGGTCGAACTTGCACTTCAGCGCCCGCATCTTGCGATAGATGCTGCTGACATGGCGCGGCTTCCCTCCTACGGAACAAGCAAAGCCCCGCTCATTGAGCAAGCCTTCAATCGTGCGGCTCACGCCCTCGATGTACTTTTCATTTTCCCGACGCCGGGCGTTCAGCTTGCCGGTGATCTCTTCGAATGTTGCCGGCTCCAGATAACGCAGCGCCAAGTCTTCGAGTTCATTCTTGACGTCATGCATGCCCAAACGGTGAGCCAAGGGCGCGTATATCTCTTGGGTCTCGCGAGAGATGCGCTCCTGGCTGGCGGGCTTCATGTGCTCCATCGTCCGCATGTTGTCGAGCCGGTCACACAGCTTGACGAGCAACACTCGGACGTCCCGCGCCATCGCCACGACCATCTTGCGGAAGCTCTCCGCCTGGCGGTCTTCTTTGGAGTAGAAATTGATCTTGTTGAGCTTGGTGAGGCCATCCACCAGCTGAGCTATCTCGCCCCCGAAACGCTGATCGATTTCATCCAGCCGCACCTCCGTGTCTTCAACCACGTCATGCAGCAGACCAGCGCAAACGCTGGCTACGTCTAGCTGCATGTCCGCGAGCGTCTCTGCCACCGCTACCGGGTGAATGAAGTACGGATCACCGCTGCGGCGAACCTGTTCGCGGTGGGCGTGCTCTGCGAAGTCATAGGCTTCCAGCAGCACACCGAGATCTGCGTTGGGCAAATAGCCCTGCACGCGTTCTACAAGTTGGGGTCCAGCTAACACTAGGCGCCTGGGGGACGGCTTTTCTTAGAATAAGAGGGGCCGCGCGAGGCGACCTGATGAAAAAATTAACACCTCTAGGTACAACCGCCAAGGTGGTGAATAAAACATACGGCGTCTATGTGCACTTTCCCTGGTGCCTGCAGAAATGCCCCTATTGCGACTTTCTGAGCGTCGCGGCAGAACGGCCCCAAATCCCTCAAAAAGCCTACGCAGATGCCGTCTGTCGGGAAGTGTCTCAACGCGCATCCCAATTGGGTGCAGTGCCTATTCATAGTGTTTTTTATGGCGGCGGCACCCCTTCTTTGTGGGCCGCGGAGCACATCGGGCGAACTTTGGACACGATCTGTCGTTGCTTTGCCGCCGAACCTGAGTTGGAAGTCACGGTGGAATGCAACCCCAGCAGTTTCTCCGAGAGCTATGCGCGCGAGCTGGTCGCCGCGGGCGTCAACCGCGTGAGCCTGGGTGTGCAGGGACTGGAGCAGCAGCGCCTGCGCTTTTTGGGTCGCCTACATGATGGCCCTCAAGCTCTGGACGCGGTCCGCGCCGCGATCGCCGGCGGCGTGCCGCGGGTCTCGGCAGATCTGATTTACGGCGTCTATCAACAGCCGACCGAAACCGCCGTGCGAGAAGTTCGTCAGGTCGCGGCCCTCGGCGTGTCGCACCTGAGCGCGTACGCGCTGACGATTGAGCCAGGCACGGCGTTCGGCGCTCAGCAGCGCAAGGGCAGCTTGCCGCTGGCGCCGGAAGACCACGTCGCGGAATCCTTTCAGGGCGTCTCGGATGCCATGATTGAGCTAGGATTCGACCACTACGAGATCAGCAACTTTGGTCGTGCTGGCGCTTTCTCGAGGCACAATCTCGGTTACTGGCTAGGCGAGCCGTATCTCGGGATCGGCTGCGGCGCGTGGGGCACGCTCGCCCCCGAACATAGCTCCACCGGGGCTGCGCTGCGCTACCGCAATACGGTCGTGCCGGAGCGCTACCTCGGCAGTCAGCGCTGGCCAGAGCCGCTACCCGACCAGGGCCGCAGCGGTCCAGGTCAGCTGTATCAGCAGCTTGAACCCCTAGACGCCGAGACCCTGCTGAGCGAACGCCTGATGCTCGGCTTGCGGCTCGCCACGGGCGTGGATCTGGAGCAGCTGGAGGCCGACTTGGGCCTACCGGTGCTCACGCCTCAACGCCGCACACAGATCGAAAAACTGACGGAGCGCGGCCGCCTCGTGCACCAGGGCGCGACGCTACGTATCCCCCGCGAGTCGTGGCTGCTCGCCGATGGCACCATCGCTCAGCTGCTGTGAGTCAGCTGCTGTGAATCAGCCGCTGTGAACAGCCGTAGCGATAGGCGCACAGCGCCGTTCGG
>JBNLEN010000249.1:0-8112 GCA_050304975.1 Polyangiaceae bacterium | reverse complement strand
GGCCGCGGCTCCTGGACTATCAACCGTTCGCGTCGCCCGCGGACCAAGGAAACCGAGGGCAGGTGAGTGGGCTCGAACCGCAGGGGGAGAGTGTCCTGCTGGCGGAGTTGGGTGAGCTGGTCAACGGGGCGTGGCAACCTGAACCTGATAGCGAACGTGTGACAGGGGATGCGACCGCTGAGCTTCGGGAACTTCTAGCCCGGCTGCGCCTGCCAGGGGGAGGGATTACCACATTTGCGCAGCTTGTCGCGAACTTGGGGAGTAGCGTGGCACTGCCTCGCGTGCATCCAGAGCTGGTTGGAAGAGAACGCGAGTTTGAGGTTCTCAGCTCTGTGGGCAAACGGGCAGGCATCAACAGGACCATTGCGGTTGTCCGCGGGGTTGCTGGAGCCGGAAAGACACGTCTCATATCTGCGGCGATTTTGGAGAGCCAAGGTCCCGGACCGGAGATACTCCAAGCCATCTGTCAGAGCTGGGACCCACGTCCGTTTGGAGTGGTGAGGCAGCTGATAGAGAGCTTCTTGGATGCGTCTGGCCCGCGACGCGAGCAAAGAGAACAAGCGCTGCGTCGAGCCTCAGAAGGACTCAGTGCACTGGTGTCTGTGGTGGCCCCAAACTTGGGTGGTATCGTGCGCAGCGCGGAAGTGGCCAAGGCGTCTGAAGACACGGAACACAGTTTCGTCGAAGGGATGACCCAGCTCGTCCTCAGGTTGCTCGATACTCTCCAACGTCCAGTCGTAATCGTGGAGGACGTCCAGTGGTTGGATGAGGCCAGCCGGAAGGTGCTCAAGCGCGTGATAGACCGGACCGGAGAGTCCGGTGTCGGCTTCGTGATATCGGCTCGTGATGACACCGACAGCCGCGTCAACGCCCAGCGCCTATTGGGAAAGGTAGATCCGGATTTGGAGCTTAGCCTCTCACCGCTGGCCGTGCCTGAGATTGATGCGATCATCTCCAACTACTTGGGCTCCAGGAGGATGAACCCAGTCCATCAGAAGGCGCTCGCCTATCTGGGGGACGGCACGCCGCTCAGCATCATCGAGGTAATGCGGACCGTGTTCGACGCTGGGCTCATGACGCCCGGACGTGACGAGTGGAAACTGGACGTCGCGAGTGTGGCAAGAATGAGCTTGCCGAGCGCTACCCGGGGGATCCTTGCCCGGCGCATGGATAGACTTGAGCCCTCCACGTTGAGGGTGTTGCGGTGTGCCGCAGCGCTAGGGAACTTCTTTGACCAGCAGACACTGCAGGCTGTGACGAAGCTCCAGCAGGTCGAATTGAGCGCTGCATTGGCGGAGGCGCGTGGCGCGCAGCTAATTGAGAGTGACTCGAGTGGGCGATATCGGTTCGTGCACCATAGCGTTCCGGAGGTCTTGAAGACGGAGCTGGGTGACCAAGCTCTGTCAGCGCTTCATGCAGCGATCGCTGATACGGTCGCCGCCAGCGTAGAGCTGGATACACTCAAAGAACTGGAGGCGGAAGAGCTGTATGAGTTGGCACGACATACGGAGCTGGCTCTCACAAGAACCAACGCCCGGCTGGTGTTTGAAGCCAATATGGAGGCAGGGCGCCAGGCGTTCCATGCGTTTGACAATCAGAGAGCCTTGAGGTTTTTTGGCGCTGCTGTCCGCGCCAGGAATTTGATGGACGAAAGTCCTGATGAGGAGCTCATCCCGTTGGAGTATCTGATCCCGGAGGCGCGCCTGCGGAGTGGGGATACCGATGGTGCGCTGGCCGAATTCATCAGCGGTATCGGGCACGTGGACGCCCCCATTGCACGTGGACTCATGTGGTCCCGTGTCGCGTACATTCACGAAATCCGGATGCACACGGCGGAGGCGCTGGCGGCATCGGAGAAGGCTTTTGCCGCGCTCCGCGAGAAGCCGCCCAAAGCGAACATTCGAACCGTTGTGGCGGTTGCTGGTTTGCTCGCCACAAAGCCTGGGACTCCAGCTGAGAGAGCGCTCGCACCCGCTGAAAGCGTTAGGCTAGAGGTGCTGTGCGCGCTGTATCACTTGAACGCGCGGGTGGCTGGAGCGACGTCAAGGCCCGGTCTTCTGATCGATAGTCTGTTGCGCTTCGCGTCGACGGCAAAGCGGTTCGGTGCTTCGGCACACCTATCAAGAGCCTACGCTGTTGTCAGTCTGGTGCTAACGCTCCTCGGCCGGCGGAGGTTGGCGAACGAGTACCTGGTGTGCTCAGAAAAGATCTCCCGCGACTTGGAGGATCCATCGTCTTTGGCGCACTGCCTGAAACTGTGTTGTATCTCCGCCGCTTGGGCGGGGGATGTTGACGAGGCGGTGCGTGTGGGAAGCCGCTGTCTCAATGAGTTTGGCAATTGGCTGGAGCTGCAAGATTACTGCGGAATCGCCGAAACACTCGAGCTTATCGAGGCTTTGCGAGGGCGCGGCAAAGAGGCATGGCGCTGGACACAACAAATGCTCGAGAAGGTGCTGCCGTACGAAGGTAGCCCAGTAGTCACTGAAGTTGTGTTGCACACGGCCCGAGCGGCTGCTGTGCATCTCGGACAGGAAGAGATGCTCTCCAGTACATTTGATCGTTTGGAGGCAGTTTGTCCGAAGGCGCCAGAGGACAGCGGTTTCTATTTGTATACGGTGGCGCCGCAGATGCGCCGCTACTTGGAGACGGGAGAGCTGGGGCCGCGCTTTGAAGAGTTGGTTGCCGAATTCACAGCCGGAAACCACAATCCGAAAAAAGTGCACGTCGGTGTTGCTGGCGTCTACTTGTACATCGCGTACGCCCGCCTGCATCAATGCTACCGCGATGGGAACACCCCTGAACGCCGACGAGTGTTGCACTCAGCGGTGGGGCAGTTGAAACTCGCCGCTCGTGTAGACCTGCTACGGGCCCACTACCAAGCGATTATCGGTTGTTACCATGCGCTTTGCGCTAAACAGCGGAAGGCGGAGCAAGCCTGGGCCAAAGCGACCGAAATGGCGCAGAAGGAGAACGCGCCGTGGGTGTTGTACACGGTGGCTCGCGGCCGGGCGCACCTGCTCGCTGAAACGGGCGCGCATGATGCCGCGCAGGACCAAGCGCGCATTGCCCTGATGCTATCCAACGAACATGGCGCGGTGCACCGAGCGCGTTGGATTCGGGAGGAATTTGGCTTGGCTGAGCTGGCGTCGGCTGAGACACCGCTGCCACGTTCGAGTTTGGCACCTGAGCGAGCTCAAAGTCACGTTCAAGCGCTGGTCAACATCTCCAAGTCTGCGGGCAGTGAGCTCGATCCGTTTGAGCACGCCCGCATCGTCTTGGATCAACTGATCGCTACCATGGGGGCGGAGCGCGGGATGCTGCTGATCCGTGAGCGCAGCGTGGCGCTTTCACCACAAGCGATCGACGTGGAAGATCTGCGAGTCGTGGCCAACCGCAACGCTCGAGGCGAAGATCTCTCCAGCAAAGACGTCGCAGAAGAGGCTTCGTCGCTGGAAGCTGTTGTCAGCAAGCGGCCACGGATCTTCCCGATCGAGCAGGGTAGGCGTACGGTGCTCACCACGCCGCTGATCCTGCAAGATCAGGTGGTCGGGCTCGTGTGCCTCACTGGCTCCGCCGTCGCTGCGCCCTTCACTGAAGAGGATGGACGGTTTCTGGGGGCGGTTGCGAACCAGGTGTGCGCGCAGCTTCAGCTGGCTTTTGCTGCGCGTGACCGTGAGCGCCTGAACGAAGATCTGCGTCACGCGCAGAAGATGGAGGCGATTGGGCGTTTGGCGGGGGGCATCGCGCATGACTTCAACAACATGCTGGCGGCGATCCGCATCAGTGTGGACGGGGCATTGGTCGAAACACCCAAAGACGCTCCCTCGTTTGAGGACCTTCAGACGGTTCAAGCAGCGACCAAGCGCGCTGAAGAGCTGACCAATCAGCTGTTGGTGTTCTCTCGACGCAAGTCGCTCACTTTGCGCACGGTGGATCTGAACGAAACCGTTCGAGGGCTGTTGCCGATGCTTGGGCGTCTGCTCGGCGAAGACATCCTGCTGCTCACAGACCTGGAGCCCACGCTAGTGATGGTGCGGTCCGATTCTGCTCAGTTGGAGCAGGCCATCGTCAACATGGCGATGAATGCTCGGGATGCCATGCCTGATGGAGGCACGCTGATGTTGCGCACCGAAAATCAGCTGTTCCTGCGAGCGACTGCCACCGGAATGGCCCCCGGGGAGTACGCGACGCTCTCCGTGACTGACAACGGCGCAGGCATGGACTTCGAGACGCGGCGCCGCGCGTTTGAGCCGTTCTACACGACCAAGGGGGCGGGTGACGGGACTGGCTTGGGGCTGAGCTTGGTTTACGGTCTCGTGCGCCAATCTGGTGGTGACATTGAGCTGGAGAGTAGCCTGCAACAGGGCACCACGCTGCGCATCTACCTGCCGCGTACTGTGCAAGAGCTGGAATCAACACCACCCGAAGAGCTACAGCTCAAGAACGTGTCAGGCAAAGAGAAGATCCTGGTCGTTGAAGACGAAAAGCTGGTGCGCACGGCCATACGCCGCAACTTGCGGCGCCTGGGTTACACGGTGGTGACCGCCAAAGACGCCAAATCCGCACTGCGGGTCGCTCAGAGCGAGAAAGATTTTGCGCTGGTGATCACCGACGTGATCATGCCCGGAATGAACGGGGTAGAGCTAGTCAAAGAGTTGGCAGAGCTGGAGCTGAAGGCCAAGGTGCTCTACATCTCCGGGCACGCCAACGGTGTCTTACCGATTCGCCGCTCGCTTGGTGATGCGGTTGCGTTCATGCAGAAGCCGCTCGCGTACGCGAACTTCACGAACGAGGTGCGGCGATTGCTGGACGGGAAGTCCTTGGATGACGTGGCAGAAGCCGCCGTTGAGGGGCTGGCAGACGACTAGCTCGCCGCACGCACCTCAGCCAGAGGCGCATCTTTCAGAGCAGCAATCTCCCGACTCAGCCGGCGGCGGGACCAGGCCTCGTGCTCGGCCCGGCGCATCAGCGAAAGCTGATGTTGCGGCGCCGCGCCGATGATGGCTCCAAAGTGCCCCACACCCAGATGTTGGCAGTTGGCCACCTCTGGGTACTGTCGGAATAGCTTGTAGATGGCGTAGGCCCGCCAGGCAGAAGAAAACCCCACTCCCAGATCCAACTCCAGGATGGAGGCCCGCAATGACGGCTGCTTGCCGCTCTCAGGAGCGCGGGTGCCCAGCCGACGGTCCACTCGGGAGCCGAGTTCCAGAGCTCTCAAGAGCGATGGGCGTCCGACCCAACCGCCGTTGTCCCGTGCTGGTGCTAGGCGCGGTGGCGCCACCCTCTGCTGTCCGTCGACAATTCCATCCGCCATGCCCGGATGATTCCCCGCGGCTGCCTCCCGGGTCTATGGGGGATATCCCCTAGCCGGGGTCACTGGCTCGCCTGGGCCGCCTCGTTACACGGTTGAAACCTTCCACACTTTGGCGACCACTTCCGCGCGTGTTTGGCTACCTGACGCGCGCAAGATGGCGGTCACATGGTGTTCCACGGTCTTGGTGGAACAACCAAGTGCATCAGCAATTTCTTTGTTTGAAGCCCCCGCCACCAATTGCCTGAGCACGTCTTCTTGTCTCGGGGTTAACTTCCACTGGGCGGATACCTGCTCCGTCTCCGAGATCCCCTGACGGTCTGATGACGCACTCTCCTCAAGCGCGGCTTGGTCCAACAACGGAACTTGAGCCTGGGAAGGCGTTGTCAGCTGAGACAAGAACGTGTTCACGCGATCTGAAAGCGTCGGGACTGGTTGAAAGCTGACCTCGAAGGTTGCTGTCCGAGCATCCGCCTGCCAGCTCACGGGAGTGGGGGGCAAGCCTAGGTAGCGTCCAGTGCTCATGGTTGCGCCCGCGTTGAAGACGAAGAAAGAACGGGCGGCAGCGAAGCCCTCTCGGACGGTCAAGCGATACACTCCTCGCTCGCGAGTGTATTCGAGCTCTTCGAGTTCGATCGGGGGATACAACTGCTTGATGCCTGCGAGGGCCAGCTTGTGGAGCCTGCGAGGTGTCATCGTCGCGGCAAACATGGCTCTGACCGCCTTGGGAGCGAGGTCACTATAGAAGGAGCCCCAGCGAACGGCCTCTGCGTCGCTTCCAGCGAGTTGATACACGTGGTCAGACATCGCCACGAACTGTGACCATGGAACTTTGCGTTTGGTGAGCGTCTGCGGGTCCAGGTCAACCGCCGTCAGGACGTCTTTGTGGTTGTAGCCCCCCACTGTTGCCAGCTTGGCGCCAATCAAGGCCAAGGTTCCGTCAATATCCGTCATGGGTCAGTTGGAATGGTCGGCTCGCCGCTGCCGGAGGCGAGCGTCCATTACTTGGGCGACGACTTCCGCCCGAGTTTGGCAGTTTGCCGCGCGCAAGATAGCGGTCACGTGGTGTTCCACAGTTTTGGTGGAACAACCGAGGGCACAAGCAATCTCCTTGTTCGATTGCCCCTGGACGAGGCTATCCAACACCTGCGCCTGCCGGGTGGTGAGGTTCCATTGGGTTGCCGCCGTCTCCGTGGCTTTGGGGGGGGATAGCGAGAGCTCTTCGCCAGTGGCGACTTCAAGCATGGGACCTTGCAGGCCAGATGGCGTCGCTAGCTGCGATAGGAACGTTCGGACGCGATCTGAAAGCGAAGGCTGTGGTTGGAAAAAGATCTTGAAGCGCCCGCTGCGTTCGTTCACGTCGCAATCTACGGGGGCGTCCGGCAGTCCCAAGTAGCGCCCGCTGCCGATCAGCGTGCCGATTGTAAAAACGAAGAATGACCGCGCATCACGGTAACCTTCGCGCACAGTGATTCTGCTGACGTAATAGTCTGGCGTGCCTTCCAGCTCTTCAGCGAGCAGTGGGGGATACAACTGTCGGAGCGAGGCGACGGCCATGCGCTGGAGGCGCCGCGGAGTCATGGTCGCGGCGAATAGCGCGCGCACCGCGCGAGGCGCAAAGTCCGCGTAATGCTTGCCCCAACGAATCGCCTCCTCATCGCTGCCTGCGAGCTCGTACAAGCGATCCGCAACGGCAATGTATTGATCCCAAGAAATCCGTTCGCGCTCGATGGTTTTTGGGTTCAGCCCCGCATCTCGCAGCACCTCCTCGTGATCGAATCCCCCGACGCTCGCCACTTTGGCCGCCATCAGTGCCAAAAAACCCGCAATCTCAGACACTAGTCATCTCCGACTGTGCTTGCCGCCGTTCCGGAGTTGCCCGTCGTATACGCGTCGGCGAGTTGCCAGAGGCGCGCGACGACTTCAGCGCGTGATTGACACTGGGCGGCGCGGATGATGGCCGTGACGTGGTGTTCGGCGGTTTTGGGGGAACAGCCGAGTGCCGTAGAGATTTCTTTGTTGGAGGCGCCGTCAATCAACGCCCCCAGCGCTTCAACTTGGCGCGCCGTCAACTTCCACTCCAGGGTCGCCAAGCGCAGCGCCCGTTCGCGTGGGGACTCGTTGATTTGGGTGTTGCTCTCGATAGCTTCCACTTCGCGCAACAGCGTGTCGTCGCTGGTGGTCAGGTGATTCATCACTGCACGGACCCGTTGCTTGAGTGTAGGTACATCCGGAAACACCAAATCGTAGTGTCCGACGCGCTCACTCACAGCCCAGGTGATGGGCATGTCCGGCAGGCCTAGGTGCTGTGTCATGCTCGCCGTCGCGCCAGCATTAAAAACCAGAAAAGCCCGCGCGCTGGAGAAACCATCACGTACTCTCAACGTATAGGCGTATCCGCGTCCAGTCGGGCTGCCCTCTACGACTAGCGGTCTGTAGTACTGGCGCGTGGTAGCCACCGCGATGCGCATCATCGTTTGCGGTGTTAGCGTTGCGGCTAGCATCGCTCGGATTGGTCTGGGAGTGTGGTCGGCATACGTGCGTGCCCAGGTGATTGCTTCAGCGTCGCTTCCAGCGAGCTGGTATAGCCCGTCAGCCACCTCCATATACCGTGCCCAGGGAACCTTCTTGCCGGGTCGCAGTTCGTCGCGGCTCAGGGAGAAGCGCTGCTTCATCTCCTCCACGGTGTAGCCACCTGCTTGAGCGACCTTCAGTGCCGAGTGCACAATCGCGCCATCGATGTCCGTCACGCGGGCTCTCCGCGGTTCTTCGCCGCCGTTCCCGAATTGCCGGTGGTATAC
>JBNLEN010000248.1:0-8123 GCA_050304975.1 Polyangiaceae bacterium | reverse complement strand
TGCACGTTGCCCATCAACAGTGATCTGGTGAGCCGCAACCATGCGAAGTTCGTGACCAGTGGGGACACGACGATCATCGTCGACTTGAACTCGACGAACGGCAGTTTCGTCAACGACCAGCGGATCACTGAGCGCGTGCTACGCGATGGCGATCGCATCGCTATCGGCAAAGTCGTCATGAAATACTTGGGGCGTGGCAGCGCGGAAGCGGGCTACCATGATGAGGTGTACCGCTTGGTCAGCCACGACGGGCTGACTGACGTCTACAACAAGCGCTTTTTCGAGGAACACTTGGTGTCCGAAACCACCGGGACCCACCTCGCGAGTGTGATCGTGTTCGACGCGGATCATTTCAAGAGCATCAACGATACCTATGGACATGCTGCTGGCGATGCCGTCCTGCGACAGCTCGCCGATTGTGCCCGGGACCAGGTCGTTACGGGCGCTTACTTAGCTCGGGTCGGCGGAGAAGAGTTCAGCGTCTTGGCTCCTAACGTCGACAACCAGACGGCGGTCGCCATGGCCGAAGCCATTCGCAAGAGTGTTGATGATCACCAGTTCGTGTTTGGGGATCTCACGATTCCGGTCACCGTGAGCGTGGGCGTCGCGACGCGCGAGGACGGCTCTTCGCAAGACGGCCAGGCGCTCTTCAAGTTGGCTGACGAACAGCTGTACCGGGCGAAACAAGAAGGACGCAACCGCGTCTGTCACTGACGTGATCTCGTTTCGCAACGTTCGCAAATCCTTTGGCACTAAACACGTGTTGAAGGGGGTCAGTTTCGACGTTCATCCGGGCGAGGTATTCTTCATCATTGGCGCGTCCGGCGTGGGTAAGAGTGTGCTGATCAAACACTTGATCGGGCTGCTGCGGCCGGACGCCGGCGAAATCTGGCTGGATGATGCCGAGGTGAGCCAGCTCGAAGAGAAGGCCATGTACAGCGTTAGAAAACGTTGCGCGATGGTCTTCCAGCATTCGACGCTGTTCGATTCCATGTCTTGTTTGGACAACGTCGCGTTGCCACTGCGCAAGCACAAGAAGATGTCCGTTGCCCAGGCGAAAGCGGAGGCCACGCGGCGCCTGCAGCAGGTGCAGATGCAAAAGTATGGGGACCGTTTCCCCGCGGAGCTGGGCGACGGCATGCGCAAGCGCGTCGCTATCGCCCGTGCTCTCACCTTGGATCCTGAGTACGTGTTGTTTGACGAACCCACGACGAGCTTGGACCCGGTCAGCGCACGTCGCGTGGACCGCCTGATCCGCGAGCTGAGCGACAACCTTGGGGTCACGAGTGTGGTGGTGTCGCACGACTTGGCCTCGATCTTCGATATTGCCGACCGGATCGTCATGCTCTACCAGGGCCACGTGAAGCTCCTGGGCACTCGGGATGAATTCCGGGCCTCCCCCGACCCCATCATCCAACAGTTCATCAACGGTCGCGCCGAGGGACCGATGCAAGTATAGTCCCGGGGCGCCATGAGCCAGCACCGCAGCATTGAAGTCAAAGTCGGCATCCTGATCCTGGTGGCGCTGGGTTTGCTCGCGAGCTTCATCGTAGTGATGGGCGGCCTGAGCTTCGAGCCCACCTACCGGGTCAACGTGGATTTCGCGAACCCGGGGGGGCTGAAGGCTGGCGCCCCCGTGCGTTTGGCGGGCGTGCGGGTCGGCAAAGTGAGCGCGATTGAGTTTCGTGGCACCGACCCTCAAGCCGCCAGCGGCGGGATGCTGATCCGCGTCGTGACCGAACTCGAGGCGCAGTACAAAGGGGCGATCTACGAGAACTCCAAATGGTTCGTGTCGACTCAAGGCGTACTAGGAGAGTTCTTTCTCGCGGTTGACCCCGGGACCCCCGATCAACCGCCGCTGCAGGATGGAGCGGTGGTGAATGGGGTCAGCCCACCGCGTTTGGACCTACTGCTCAGCGAAGCGTACGAGCTGCTGCATCACGCCTACGTTGGCATCACCCAGAACGAAGAAAAGCTGCGCGAGACCTTTGACGGTCTGCATCGGACCCTGAAAGGCAGCGGCCACTTCTTCGACCGCAACACCGACAAGTTGGACAATTTGGTGGACAACGTGGAGTCGCTCAGCGTTCAGGCCAATGAAACCATGGTCAGCGCCCGGGAAGTGTACGTGGACAATCCCAAGATCCGGCGCATCATCAACAACGTCGACCGGACCACCGCGGCACTCAACGAAGACGTCCCCCCATTGCTCAAAGATTCTCGACAAATGGTGGGGGATATTTCTCGTCTAACGGCCGCCTTGGGCAGCGAAGAGCAGGTCAAGCGCTACCGACGGATCACTGAAGATGCGGTAACGGTCGCCGGTAACGCCAAGATCGCCACCGCGGACGCCAAGCGCATGCTGGCTGACGTGAAAGCCGGCAAAGGCACTCTCGGTGCGATGATGACGGACGAGCGCTTATATGATGACTTGCAGGAGTTGCTCAGGGACCTCAAGCACAACCCCTGGAAGCTCTTCTGGCGCGAATGACCGTAGACGCTGCGGATTTCAGAGGCCGTTGAGGGCTGCGGCAGAGATGGGACCCAGCACTAGTCGGTCGAGAGCGTTGCGACGACGTCGCCTTCCTCGACGGGTTGCCCTTCCTCCACCATGATTTCCTCGACGCGCCCGTCTTCCGGGGCCTCGACGGGCATTTCCATCTTCATCGATTCGAGGATGATCAAGGGATCATCCTCCGACACCTCGTCACCCGGCTTGGCGGTGATCTTCCACACGGTTCCTGTGATGTGGGCCTTGACCTCGACTGCCATCTCAACAGCTGATGTTACTCGAGCTCCCGGCGGACGCCACCCACGGTTTTCGCCAGGATGGGCCTCCCCGCGTGGGGCGCCCCCGCGCCCACGGGGTTCCTGATCAAAACGCCCCGCTTGCGAATTGTCCGCGAACATTTAAGTTCTCGTGCTGGCGGCCGCATTGGTTCGGGCGGGCGCTACAAAAGCGCTGTCGCCCCACAACGACGCCCAGGAGAGCACCCCCCGAACCGGACCGCATCCCAATCCACCCCACCCCTTCCGAAAACCAGGCCCAAGGGCCACGGATTTTTGGTGTTAAACTACACGTCCCCACGAATCGCGGGCAGGCAACGCGCATTCCGTTGACGAAAATGGCGTGCGATTGTTAATTCGCCATGCCCTAATTACCCGAGCAAATAAGGCACTTAGGAGAGTTTCCCGCCGATGTCCGACAACAAAGAAAGCTCCGTTCTCTTTTCGCTGAACGAACTGATGGGTCTTGAAGAGGACCGCATCCGAGAAGAGGAAGAAGCCAAAGCCAAGGCAGCAAGGCAAGCCGAAGAGCAGCGTCTCGCCGCCGAGCGTGCCAAGCGGGAAGAAGAAGAGCGCCGCATCCGCGAGGAAGAAGAGCGCGTTCGCCAGGAAGAACTGCGCCGCAAGGAAGAGGAAGCCCGGCTGCAAGCGATCCAAGACGCTGAGCTGGCTCGCGCCAAGGCGGAGGCTGAAAACCAGGCTCGCCTGCAGGCGATGAAAGAGCAGCAAGAGCACCAGCGCCGGTTGGAGGAACTGAAGCACGATCAAGGCAAGAAGAAGCTCAAGATCGCCGTTGGGTCCGTCGCGGCGGCGTTAGTCGTGGCTCTGGGCTTGTTCGCGTTCTTCAGCATCGAAGCGGCGAAAGAACGGGAATTGCAGGCCGCCCGTGCTGCGGAGGCGGAAGCCCGGGCCGAGCAGGCAAAGAAAGAGGCCGAAGAAGAAGCCAAGCGCCAAGCGGAAGAGCAGAAGCGTCTGATCGGGGAGATCACTGAGCTCAAGGAGGCCCTGGCCAACGCTGAAAGCGCGGAGGCTCGCGCGGACATCCAGGCGAAGCTGGACGCCAAGATCAAGCGCACCGCGGGTGGTCGCAAGCCTTCGAGCACCAAGAAGGCCGACAAGCCCAAGCCGTGCAACTGCCCGCCGGGCGATCCGCTGTGTTCTTGTTTCTAACGCTCCACTTCTAGGGCGCCACGCTGGCGCGCACGACCCGGGCCGAACCATCAGCTCGGGTCGTTCCGATTTCAGGGCTTCTATACGCACGCCTCAGGCAATAGTCTTCGCCCCATGAGTTCACCCGCGCGCGACCACCTGTGCTTTCCGCTGGACTTCCCCACGCTGTCAGAGGCGCAGCGAGCTGCGGAGGCGGTGGCTGAGCATGTCGGGGTGTTCAAGATCGGCCTCGAGCTGTTCATCCAGGGTGGACCCGAAGCGGTCCGCGCGATTCAAGGCCTGGGTCGGCAGGTGTTTCTCGATCTGAAATTGCACGATATCCCCAAGACGGTGGAGCGAGCCGTCGCGCGAGCGGATCAATTGGGGGTCGATTACCTGACTTTGCATGCCGGGGGGGGATCGAGAATGCTGGAACCTGCGCAGGCGCAGCTGCAGCGTTCGGGCTCCGCTCTGAAGCTGCTGGCGGTGACCATGCTCACAAGTCTGTCCGAGCAGGACGCCGCGGAGATCGGGTTCACCGATAGCCTATCGGAGCAGGCGCTGAGGTTGGCGCGTTTGGCGCAGCGCTCGGGATGTCCTGGCTTGGTGTGCTCCGTTCACGAACTCGCCCAATTTCGGGATCAACTGGGGCAAGACATGTTGCTAGTGACCCCGGGGATCCGCCCTGAGAACGCCGCTGTCGGAGATCAAGTGCGCGTTGGCACTCCGGGTAGCGCGATCCGGAGGGGCTCCAACCTGCTGGTCGTCGGGCGTCCGATACGCGACGCTGACAATCCGGCGGGAGCCGCAGCCGCAATTGAACATGAAATCGCAGCAGCTTTGGCTGACGGCTCGCAGGCGCCCGCTTGAGAAGACATGGCTAAGACACGACGAGTGATCGGCATGCAACCCGTGCGCGAAGCGTTGCGGGCGCATCCGGAGCAGGTCCATCAGGTGTGGTTGTTGGCATCAGCGCCGCGTGTGTCCGGCTTGGCGCGGCTCGCCAAGGACAACGGCGTGGCCCTGGCCGAGGTGTCTCGGGCCGAGCTGGACAAGCTTGCCGCCGGAGGCATGCACCAAGGCGCCGTGTGTGATGCGGATCCGCTTCGACTGTTGCCCAGTCAGGCCGTGCTCGCAGATCCGGAGCGCCTGATTTTGGCTTTGGATGGGATCCAAGATCCTCAGAATTTCGGGGCTGTGGTGCGGAGCGCCGTGGGCCTGGGTGATGCGCTGGTGCTGTGGGGGGAAAACAGCTCGGCTCCGCTCAGTGCGGCCACCTTCCGAGCTTCAGCCGGCGCCGTCGAGCATGCCAGCCTGTGTCGCGTGCCGTCGCTGGGCCAAACCTTGTTGGAGGCTCGCACGCTGGGCTATCAAGTGCTGGGGTTGGATGCACACGGCACCTCGGACCTGCGCACTTGCGAACTGACCGCTCCGACCATCATCGTGCTCGGGGGCGAAGGGCGCGGGCTGAGCCGAGGGATCCGGCAAGCCTGCAGCCAGCTAGTTCGCCTGGTGGCGCCGCAGAAGATCGACTCGTTGAATGCCTCCGTCGCAGCGGCCTTGGCGCTTTATGAAGCGCTTTCTCAACGCAGCACTTCAGGGTCGGCAGCCGACAGGTCGTGAGCGTTCTATTCAATAGAATACACTGGAACGACTTTGACTTCGCTGCTTATGCAAGGAAAAAAGGTTTGCGATACTAGCTGGTTATCACCAGCTTAAACGGTATTGCTTGCGGAACGCCGAAATAGTTAACGCTCAGGGTGGAGCAGTCGGCGGAGCTCGACAATGGTGTGATCGATCTCGCTTTCAGTCGTGGTCTCCCCCAAGCTGAACCTCACAGCGTGCTGGGCGCGCTGCTTTCCGAGCATCGCGCTGATCACGGTAGAGGGCTCGCTGGTGCCCGCGCTGCAGGCGCTGCCGCTCGAAACACAGATCCCCGCTAGATCGAGGGCAGCCACGAGTTCTGGGCCTGGAAAATCCGAAAACGAGATGTTCGTCACGTGAGCCAATCGTTTCGCCGCACCGTTTACGACTCCGAAGCGCTGGCAGGCAACTTCCAGCCGATCTCGGAGCGGGCGCAGCAACGCTTCCGTCTGCTGTTGTCTCGCAAGTGCTCGCTCCAGCGCCACACGAAAGCCCACGGCGGCGGTCGCATCTTGGGTTCCTGGTCTCAGTCCCCTTTCTTGGGCGCCGCCAAGCAGGACTGGTCTCGGTGGAGGCCCTCGAAAGAGCAGCGCCGCGATCCCTTTTGGACCGCGGAATTTGTGCGGCGTCAGGCTGATGGAAGACGCCATGGAGAGTCCCTCGAGTGGCCCCTTTCCAACCAGCTGCACAGCGTCGACGTGCAAGTGAGCCCCGACCTGTTGGGTGATGCGACCGATCTCGTCCAGCGGTTGCAACACACCGGTTTCATGATTGGCCGCCATGACTGCCACCACGGCGGACTGAGGTTCGTCCAGCGCTGCCAGCTGGCGCTCTAGATCGGCTGGCTCGACGCAGCCCGAGGGCGCGACCTCGAGCCAAACGACTCGCTTTCCGGCGCGCTGCAAGTGTTCGCCGACACGCACCACGGACGGGTGCTCGAGGCGACTCGTCAGCAGAGTCTCGGCGCTGGCTAGCGCCAGGTTGTTCGCTTCCGTTCCGCTCGCCGTAAACAGCACGTCGCGACTGAAGAAGTCGAGGTGTTCGGCTAGTGCTTCGCGCGTGGTTTCCAACTCTGAGCGGGCGTGCCTGCCGGCGCTGTGGATGCTGGACGGGTTGCCCCACAACGACTTTGCCGCGTCCGTCATGGCGTCCACCACTTCCGGAGCGGGCGGTGTGGTGGCGTTCCAGTCCAGATAAATCGGTTGCATAGACGGCGCTTCAACCAGTGCGTGGCTGAACGTTTCTGGCGTGCCGGGCGAAGGCCATCGTGAAGCTGGCTCCTTGCAGCAGCTCGCCGTCCACCTCGTCATTGGACGGTGAGCGCAGCAACACCGAGCCGCCATGGCCGCGCGCCACGCCGCGAACGACGGCCAAGCCCACTCCTGCGCCGCCAAACTCACGGGTCACCGAACCGTCGCCTTGGAAGAAGGGTTCGAAGACGCGGGTCTTCACCTCCTCTGGGACCCCAGGACCCGAGTCGGACACCCGGATCTCGTAGCGGTCATCCGGAGCGGTTCCGATGCGTACGAACACGGTGCCTCCGCGCGGGGTGAATTTGGCAGCGTTGTCCAGTAGCTGATCGAAGGCTCGTCCTAGGCGTTCGGGATCGCCAACGCCCGGCATCTTGGTTTCGCTCAAGTCGAACACAAATCGGATCCCGCGCTCCTCAAACCTAGGTTTCCACTGGTCCGCGGCGCGCTGCACGATGGGCACGAGATCGTAGTCCTTGAACAGGAAACGCATGCGATCGGTCTCGATCGCGGTGACGTCCAGAAGATTGTCGATCAAGCCGCGGAGTCTGGAGGCGCATTCGTCGATCGCACGCGCGGCTTTCAGCTGATGCTCGTTCAGGGGGCCCAGCTCTCCATCGCACAGCAGCCGGACGTAGCCGACGATCGGAGTCATCGGGGTCGACAGTTCGTGAGAGACATTGCGGTAGAACTCTTTGCGCGCTTGATCGAGCTCAACCAGGCGCTGGTTGGCGTCGCTGAGTTGGCGCACCTTGTCCTCGAGATGGCCGACGATGCGCTGCGTCTGCTTACGCAGGGCGTCTTCCGTGGTCGCCGGGCGGGCAGCGGGCGCTGGTTTGCCCCCGAGATAGCCGCGGATGGTGTCCACAAAGGTGCGCGCGTCGATCGGCTTTTCGATGAAGCCGTCGCAGCCCACCGCGATGCTGGTGTCACGGTTTCCTTCAGCCGTGATGGCCACGATTGGAACGCGCTTCAGTTTAGGCTCCGACCGCAGGCGCAGCGTGACCTCGTAGCCGTCCAAGCCTGGAATCGCGATGTCCACGAGAACCAGATCCGGTGGATCTGATACGGCCTTTTCGATGCCCTCCATGCCATCCTCGGCATCGATTACGTGAAAACCCGCGGGGGTCAGAATCTTGCGCACCAGCAGGCGGTTTGCGGAGTCGTCTTCGATATGTAGGATGCGTGTCACCTATTGGTCCCTGACAGAGGCTACGGTAAGCATCGACCATCCGACGTGACCCGGCAAGCTGTCAGTTTCGCCGCGGGCGTGGCGCCCCCGGAGGATTGAGC
>JBNLEN010000247.1:0-8168 GCA_050304975.1 Polyangiaceae bacterium | reverse complement strand
CGATCGCATGAGCATCGAAGTGGCGCGCGGCTGCACGGAAGGCTGCCGCTTCTGCCAAGCCGGGATGATCTATCGGCCCGTGCGCGAACGCGATCCCAACGACGTGATCGCAACCGTGGAGCGAGCCCTCGAGAAGAGTGGTCAAGACGAGGTGAGTCTGACCGCACTGTCGACTGCGGACGTCAGTTGCATCTCTCCTTTGATCAAGCGCCTGGTGGAGAAGACGGCGCCCGAGCGCGTCAGCTTGAGCGTGGCGTCCTTGCGCGCCTACGGCCTGGCAGACGATCTCTTGGACGACATGCGAAAGGTGCGCGCCGCAGGCCTCACCTTCGCGCCGGAGGCAGGAACCCAGCGCATGCGCGATGTCGTCAACAAGAACGTCACCGAGGCGCAGCTGATGGACACCGCCGAACGAACGTTCTCGCGCGGCTTCGACAAGATGAAGCTGTATTTTATGGTCGGGCTTCCCACCGAAACCGATGAAGACGTCGAAGGCATCGTCGAAGTGGGCAAGCACGCGCTGGCCGTCGGCAAGCGACTGCGCAAAGGCCGCGCCAAGGTCACCGTCAGCGTTTCCACCCACGTGCCTAAGCCGCACACGCCGTTTCAGTGGTGCGCCATGGACTCGCTGGATGATATCGCGCACAAGCAGGGGATCTTGCGTGACGCGGCTCGCGGCCGTAACAACGTGAACCTGCGCACCCATGACGCCAGTACCAGCGTACTCGAGGGTGTGCTGGCGCGCGGCGACCGACGCTTGGGTCCGGCGATTGAACGCGCGTTCCTCAACGGCGCCTACTTCGATTCTTGGGAAGACCAGCTGAATCTGGATATCTGGCAAGAGTCTTTCGACCACTTCGGCATCCAGCAAGAGCAATACCTGGGCACCATTCCAGTGGATGCACGGTTGCCTTGGGACCATTTCGACATCGGTCTCGAAGAGGGCTTTTTGCTGCGTGAATACCGCAAGGCGATGAATGACCGCCTCAGCCCACCGTGCGGCAAAGCAAAGGGCATGTTCATTCATCACACCAACAGCGAAGAGGCGCTCGCCGATGCGCGCAAGTTGGTGTGTTACGACTGCGGCATCGCCTGCGATATGAGCCGCATGCGGCAAGAGCGCGTGGTGATGCTCAACAAGCTAGGGGCAGAAAAGCCCGGCCAGCGTGCGCACCTACCAGTCTTGCCCGACAACGGCGGCAAACAATCCCATCAGAACCCGGAACACTACCGTCCGGCGCGCCCCGGCGGCGAACCGCTGCGCTATCGGTTGCGGTTTCAGAAGACCGAAGCCATGGCGCTACTCGGGCATTTGGATCTCATGCGTGAGCTGCCGCGCGTGATCCGCCGCGCCGGGATCCGCACGCACTACACCCAAGGCTTCCATCCAAAACCGGACATCTCGTTTGGGCCAGCCCTGTCGCTCGGCGTGGCTAGCCTGGAAGAGTACGTGGACGTCAAACTGATTGACGCACCGCCGGTCGCGGAATTGACGCAGCGGCTGAACGCCTCCAGTCCGGAAGGCCTACGCATCACCGGCGCTCGCCTGCTCAGCCCGCATGAACCACGGGTCAACACCCTGATCACTGGCGCCGAGTACCTGCTGGTCTTCTCCCGCAAAGCTCTCGCCGAGCTGGGCGGTATCGAGGCGCTTCAGCAGCGCGTCCGCAGCTTCCTCGACAGCACAGACCGAACGGTCATCCGTCGCATCAAAGGATTGGGCAAACCCATCAACGTACGCGCGTTCGTGACACAACTGGCGGTCGTGGACGATCTGTCCGCCGCCCAGCAGGCTGGACTGGTCGGCGACCTGTGCGGCGTCCAGGCCAGCGTGAGCATCTCCCCGCAGGGTTCGGTGAAGTCCCAAGAGCTGGTGGACGCGCTGTTTGAGACAGGCTCACTGCAATCGGCGTCCGGCATCAACTTGCCAGCCGTCCCGCACCGGGCAATTCGGCTGCGCCTGGTTGCAGCAGGTGGTCGCTCGCCCTTCGAGGCCCTTGCGGGCGAAGTCGTTAAGAAGCCCAGCCCAATTGAGATAGCCTGCACCGGTTAACCCGACGCACTCGGGCTCTCCGCGCCTATCCGCGGCTGAGCAAACAGATCCCGGGCGTGCGTACGCAGGGCACACGCACACACAGTGTGCAACCGCCTCTAGGGCGCTTCACAAAAGACCAATTGGTTTCTGGCCATGGTGCCCGAGTGCTGTACCATCCGACAATCAATGGGGATCTTGATTCTATCTCCGGATCAGGAGGCGGCGCGACTGTTGTGCTCAGCTCTTGAGCGGCGCGGCGCCGAGCACGCTTGGGCTCAGGCGGAGACCGAATCTGGCGCTGCTCCACTGGTCGCCGTCGTTGATGCCGGGCTGCCCGGGCATGACGAATATGTCAAACGACTGGAACGTCTGTCGCCCTGGAGCCGCTGTTACATCATCGGCGAGGCCGACCAAGCGCCTCCTCGAAAAGACAGGATCCGGCAGGGTCACGCGCGCTTCATCTACAAACCTTTTGATGCAGCTGGGCTAGCCCAACTGTTGGTGCGCGACGCGGAAGTGGCCGCGCTCGAACGCCGGCGTCAACACGTTGAAGTCAAAGCAGATGAGCTGGCGCTGCTGGTCCAGTCCACTTTCGAAGCGATCATCGGTCTGGACGAACAGCTGAACATCGTCTCCTGGAACCGAGGAGCGACGCGCACCTACGGGTATGAGGCCAGCGAGATCATTGGGCACCCAATCAACGTGCTGTATCGCGGGCTGGCTCGACGGACTCCCCCGGAGCACCCAGAGCGACGGGCGATGCACACCATTCGCCGCCACAAGGATGGCCATGAGCTGTCCGTGCTGGTTTCGCGTTCCGAAATCACGGATGAGCTGTCCGGCTCCAGCCTGAAGTTCGCTGAAGTATCCCTGGACGTGACTCAGCAACAGCGCCTGGAGCATGATTTGCAGCAGTCGCAGCGCTTGGCCACATTGGGCCGCATCTCGGCCACCATGTCGCACGAGATCAACAACCCGCTGGCGGTGATCCGCAGCTGCGCCGCCTGGTTGAAGGACTTCGCTGACAAGAGTGACAACGAAGATCTGTGCGAAACGGCGGAAGATCTAGAGCAAGCCTCGGAACGCATCGCTGGCTTCGTCGATCAGATGTGCGGCCTCGCGCGCCGCGCCCCCACCGAACTCGCGCGCGCGCCGCTCAGCAAGACGCTCGAGTCTGCGTTGAAGATGGTGCGGCCGAGAGCCAACAACAAAGGCGTGCAGCTCACCATTCTGGACGCCCATCATTCCACGCTAGAGGTCGAACACGATCGGGCGCGCCTGTCCCAGGCGATCATCAACGTCGTCGCCAATGCGGTGGATGCGGCCGCTGAAGGAGAGCGCCAGGTATGGGTTCGCATCGTGCCGCTAGAGCACGGAGTCAAGATTGAGGTGGAAGACAACGGGCCCGGCGTCGCGCCTGAGATGCAGGAGCGCTTGTTCGAACCATTTTCTACAACCAAGCCCTTTGGGCACGGGACGGGCTTGGGCCTGGCGCTTTCGCGGGAAGTCTTGCAGGAACACAAGGGCCAAATCCGGTTGAACCCACGCCCACAAGGCGGCACGATCGCAGAATTGGAACTGCCGTACTCCAGCGAAAGCATGAACGACGCCAGCCGACTTCGAAGTTCAACACCTCCAGACCCACGCGCAGATCAGGAGAGGTTCGGTTGATGCTTTGGCTCAAAGTCGGCAGCCACCGTTTCCCGCTACGCGAGGGTGAAACTACGGTGGGTCGCAGCCGCTACTGCACGATCGTCGTGGATAGCCCAGCCGCTTCGCGCGAGCACGCGGCTATCCAGCACACGGAAGGCCGGTTGCTGCTCACCGATCTGAATAGCCGCAACGGCACACTGCTCAACGGCAACCGCGTCGGGCAGCCGACAATACTGCAGGTCGGCGACAAGATCAGCATCGGCTCCGAAGAGTTGGAAGTCATCGAGACTAACAATTTGCCGGAAGACATCGTCAGCACCGTCGAACGACAGCTGTCCCATGGCACCGCGCCGACTGATCCCCCCTCGACGCGCAACTTCGAACGGGAAAGCACCGTTCCACGCAGCACTGATCTGGGCAAAACTCAGAAGCCCTAGAGGCGGCGACAGGGCTGCGCCGTCTACTGGGCTGCGCTATCTACTGAGCTGCGCTATCTAACTGGCGTGCCGCTACACTTCGACAATAGCTATGCGCGCTTACCTGAGCGCTTCTACCACCGCCTCGAGCCCTCACCAGTTGCCGAGCCCCAGTGGTTGGCGACGAATTCAGAGCTGGCGCAACTGCTGGGCCTGAGTGAAACCGAGTTGTGTTCCGAGCAGTGGCTCGAGGCGCTAGCAGGCAATGGCGTTCCCGCCGGCGCCGAGCCCATGGCGCTGGCTTACGCTGGGCATCAGTTTGGTGGCTTCGTGCCGCAGCTCGGTGATGGTCGGGCGTTGCTACTGGGGGAAGTGGTAGGCAGCGACAATCGGCGGCGTGACGTTCAGCTGAAGGGTTCAGGGCCGACGCCTTACTCTAGAGGCGGCGATGGGCGGGCGGCGCTGGGTCCGGTATTGCGCGAGTATTTGATGAGTGAGGCGATGCATGCCTTGGGCATCCCAACGACGCGCGCCCTGGCGGCTGTGCTCAGTGGCGAGCCGGTGTTTCGAGCCAGGCCATTGCCCGGCGCCGTGCTCACGCGAGTGGCATCCAGCCATCTACGTGTGGGCACGTTTCAATACTTCGCCGTTCGGGACGATCACGAAGCGCTGGTGCTTCTCGTGGAGTACGCGCTGGAGCGCCACTATCCGCAGCACGCCGAAACAGACCAACCAGCGTTGGCGCTATTTGAGGCAGTGATGGAGGCGCAAGCCAAGCTGGTCGCCAAGTGGCTCGCCGTCGGCTTCGTACACGGCGTGATGAACACCGACAATTGCTCGATCGCTGGAGAAACCATCGACTACGGGCCTTGCGCATTGTTGGATACCTACGATCCCAACCGCTGCTTCTCCTCCATCGATCACCTGGGGCGCTACGCGTACGCCAACCAGCCGAAGATTGCCAAGTGGAACATGGCTCGCTTCGGCGAGACGTTGCTGCGAGTCATTGATCCAGGCGATCGGCGCGCGGTATCGAAGCTTCAAGCCCGGCTCGAGCGCTTCGATGACCTGTTCGACAGCGCGCACCTCAGGGAGTCCCGCTGCAAGCTCGGCTTGTGTGAGGCACACGACGGGGACGCGGAGCTGTTTGCCGAGCTATTGGCCATCATGCACCAAGCTCAGCTCGACTACACACTCACCTTCCGTGAGTTGACCCGGAGCTCCGCGAGCGATACGGCTCCAACGAAGACGGCCCGCCAGCTTGCGGAGCTCGCCGACTGGACGGAGCGCTGGCAAGCGAGAAGGCAACGCGAGGCGGCTTCGCCAGGCCAGCAGCTGTCGCTGATGCAGCACGCCAACCCAGCCTTCATTCCGCGCAATCATGTGGTCGAAGGGGTAATCGCAGCCGCGGAAACCGGCGATTTGGAGCCCTTCGAGCGCTTGCGAGGTGCCCTTCAGCGTCCCTACACCGAGCAACCCGGGCAGGCGGAGTTGATGGCGCCACCAGGTGATGAGCAATGGGAATACCAAACCTTTTGCGGCACCTGAGTACGACCAAAGCTCGCGATCTTGGTGAGGTCTACAACATAGAATCAGTGCGTCAGTGGCTTGTAGCGCATGCGCCGCGGACGCAGGGCGTCTTCACCCAGGCGTGCCTTCTTGTCGGCTTCATAGTCTTCGTAGTTGCCCTGAAACCAAACCACTTTGCTGTCGCCTTCGAAGGCCAACATGTGGGTGGCAATGCGGTTGAGAAACCAGCGGTCGTGGCTGATCACCATCGCGCAGCCGGGGAAGTTCAGCAGCGCACTTTCGAGCGAACGCAGGGTTTCTACATCGAGATCGTTGGTCGGCTCATCCAGCAGCAGCACGTTGCCTCCCTCACGCAGCAGCTTGGCCAAATGCACTCGGTTGCGCTCACCACCAGACAGGCTGGCGATTTTCTTTTGTTGGTCGCTGCCGCGAAAGCCGAACCAGGAGCAATACGCGCGTGAAGCTACTTCGCGACCGCCGAGAGCGATCTTGTCTTCGCCGCCGGATATCTCTTCCCAGATGTTGCGCTTGCCATCCAACGAGTCACGGCTTTGGTCCACATACGAAATCTTGACGGTGTCGCCCAACTCGATGCTGCCTTCATCGGGCGGCTCTTGTCCGGTGATCATGCGGAACAAGGTGGACTTGCCCGCACCGTTACCGCCAATCACGCCGACGATACCGCTGCGCGGCAAGCTGAACTCCAGCCCGTCGATCAGTAGTTGTTCGCCGTAGCCTTTCTTGAGGCCCTTGGCTTCGATCACCGTGTCACCCAGGCGGGGCCCCTCCGGGATGATGATTTCGTTGCCGTCCAGTTTCGTATTGGCAGCTGCAGCCGAGAGCTCATCGTAGGCCTTCAGACGCGCCTTACTCTTGGCCTGCCGAGCGCGAGGGGAAGAACGCACCCACTCGAGCTCTTGCTTCAACTTGCGTTGGCGAGCGCCAGATTGCTTCTCTTCGTCAGCCAGACGCGCCGCTTTTTGCTCCAACCAACCAGAGTAGTTGCCCTTGAACGGATACCCATGGCCGCGGTCCAGCTCTAGGATCCAGCCGGCGACGTTGTCCAAGAAGTAACGATCGTGCGTCACCGCGACGACCGTCCCGGCGAATTCTTGCAAGAACTTCTCCAGCCAGGCGACAGATTCAGCGTCTAGGTGGTTGGTAGGCTCGTCCAACAGCAGCAGATCGGGGTTGCTCAGCAGCAACTTGCACAACGCGACCCGTCGGCGTTCACCGCCAGATAGGTGCTCGACCTTTTGCTCCCCCGGGGGCAAACGCAACGCATCCATGGCGGTTTCGACGGTGGAATCCAGATTCCACGCGTTGGCAGCGTCGATCTGGTCCTGCAGCTTGGCTTGCTGCTCCATCAGTGCGTTCATTTCGTCATCCGACATTTCTTCGCCGAACTTCATGTTCACGGCTTCGAAGTCGGTCAGCAGTTTGCGGGTTTCCGAAACCGAAGCTTCCACCGCATCGCGCACGGTTTCAAAGCCGGCCAGCTGCGGCTCCTGTTCGAAGTAGCCGATTTTCGTGCCAGGGTGGGGCTTGGCGTCGCCCAGGATATCTGTGTCCACGCCGGCCATGATGCGCAACAGGGATGACTTGCCGGAGCCGTTGGCGCCCAAAACACCGATCTTCGCACCTGGATAGAAGCTCAGGTGAATGTTCTTCAGCACCGCCTTATCCGGAGGGTGCACCTTGGACACGTCGGTCATTGTGAAGATGAAGTCAGCCATGGCGGGAACTTACGAAAGCCTGGCGCGAAGCTCAATCGGGACGAAACCCACAAGTGCCTGGCGCCGAGCGCTGGTCGGTCGCCGCGACCGGTCGCCGCGACTGGTCTAAAGGCATTGTTTCGGCCCCGGATGCAGCTAATGTAGGCTTCCCCGTGATCCGTTCCATCCGCGCCCTGCTGCTCTTCGCGACCGTCTTCTGGTCGTACGCCGTGCAGTGGAGCGTGTGGCGGGTCAGCGGACGCCGCGTGTGGGACTCCCGCTGGGAGCGCGTGCACCTGCGCAACGCCCAGCGCTTGGCCAGCGGCTTCACACGCCTGCGCGGGGTCTTCATCAAGTTTGGCCAGGTCGTGAGCGTGCTGGCTCCATTTCTGCCGGCCGCCTACGGTTCGGTACTGGAACAACTCCAGGACGCGGTGCCCCCTCGCCGCTTCAGTGAGATCGAGTCTCGCCTGATCGCCGCCTTCGGCGCCGCACCGGCCGCCGCGGCCGCCGCCGCGCTCGCTCGCTCGCTCGCTTGGGTGGAGACGGAGGCAGAGAAGAGAGAAATGAACTAGGGTTTCGGGGGAGCCGCGCCGCGCGCCGTTTTTATTCGAGCGAGAATCGCTCTCCGCCGTCCATCGCAGATGAACGGCTCACAGCGTCTTGGGCCGAAAGCAGCCCAGGCGGGAGTTGAGATTCGCGGCCCAGGCCTTCGCTGCGTTTCGCGTTAACTCGCGAGCTGAAGCGGGCCGCGTTTCCGTCGTCCGGGCCGAAAGCAGCCCACGCGGGCGATGAGATTTCCGGCCCAGGCTTTCGCTG
>JBNLEN010000246.1:0-8197 GCA_050304975.1 Polyangiaceae bacterium | reverse complement strand
TCCTTTTCCGACTCGAAACACTGACGCCTACGTCGAATAGCATGGTGTGCTCTGAAACTGAGTAGCTCGTACTCAGCGGCAGCCAACATGAAGGCCGCGACGATGAGCACGAGCATCACTGCAGCGCCGCCTAGTGCTGCGAGCCAGTTCGTGCGGCGCGATGACTGCGCGGCACCGATGGCGGGCGAAAAACCTGGAGGGAAGCTACGCGCTCAGGGCGCGACTTTCAGCACCTGGAGTCGCTGGCGGGCCTGCCTGGCGGCAGGACCATTGGGCTGCAGCTTGACGATGCGCTGCAACTCCGCCCGTTCCTGCGCGTGATTTCCGCTCGCCCTGTGGGCCTTGGCCAGCGCACTCGCGATCTCCAGTTGCAGCACCCCTGCCGGCTGCTGACGACGCGCCGCCAACAATAGTTCGATCGCTGCCGATGGCTTCGCGGCACGCAGTTGTGCTAGCGAAACACGCGCTACATAGGCAGCTGAGGTTCCCGACTGCTGCTCGATCACCCGCGAATACGCTTGCTGCGCTTCAGCGTTCTTGCCTGCAGCGCGCAGTCGGTTGGCAGCCGCTAGCATGTCGCTGGGTGACTGAGGGCTCGCTGCTCGAGGTTTGGGCGCAAGCGCTTGGCTTGGAGGAATTGAACGCGCGCTCGCTTCCGACTCAGGCTCTGGCTGCGCTTCTTCAGTGGCGGCGCGCTCCACAACTTCGGGCAGTACTGGTGACGATGCTTGATGGGTTGATCGTGGTTCATCCGTTTCAGCCGGCTCGACCGTGAAGGCACCACCGGCCCAGGCAGCTGCCGCACTAGCCCCCAGCACGACGACGGCAGCCATCGCGAAGCGCGATAGCCAAGGCCGACGCACATGCACCAACGCCTGCTCTGCAGCCTCGTCAATCGCTGCGTCACTCAGCGCTTGCTCTTGCTTCGGCGTGCGATATTCGGCTGGCCCCGCAGTGTCGAGGTCATCACGCAGTAGTTTCAGAAAGGCCGGTAGTTCTTCAGAGCTCATTTTGCCAACTCCTCACCCTCGCGCGCTTCATCAGCGCCCCGCAGTCGCTTCATGCCAAGACGCAAGCGGCTGCGAACCGTCTCGAGCGCGATCTCTTCGCTGGCCGCAATTTCGCCAACCGTGAATCCCAAAACGTGGTGCAGCACGATGGCGCTGCGTTGCTCGAGGGGGAGCTGATCCAACAGCCGCACTGCGGCGCGCTTTTCATGGTAGTGCTCGGAGCTCGCTGGACGGAACGGCAGCACCTCGGCGCCCCCCTGCTCTTGCTCGAACGGCAGTTCTTGCTTGCGCTGAACCCGACTCCGTTTGGCCGTCGCCAGCGTCACGCGCACGGCAATTCGCCCGGCCCAGCCGAGAAACGTACTCTCGCCCCGATAGCCAGGTAGACCGCGGATGACTTCGACCATGACCTGCTGCGCGATATCGTCGACATCTTGGTCAGAGCCAATCAACGCACGGATCACATTGCGGATCCGCGGCGCGAGCTCGGACAGCAGCGCCTGCCCCGCTCGGCGATCGCCGTCTAGAAACGCAGTGATTCGACTATCAATGGCCACAGGAGTCAGCTTGCTCGGGTGACGCACCTCGCATCACGGGATGGTAGGTATGGCGGGAGGTGCCAAACGGGTCATGGGCGCTGGTCGATCGCTCACTCATCACCATTTCCCCAATCAAATCGCAGTGAAACGGCCAACCAAGGTTGCAGCGTAGACCACTGTTGGTCCAATGCTTGGCCAGACTCGAGCAGCCAGCGGGGTCGGCGCAGGTAGGCGCTCGCCCCCCCGAGTAGCAGCACGCGAGGCCCGGCCACAAACAGCCGAGGACTGACAAGCTGTGCGAAGGCGTCCAGTTGCGGGGCAAGCGTGCGATGTTCCCTCTCCGCAGAAAGCGATTGCGACACGCTAGCTCGCTGTCGCTGCACCACGGTCAGCGCCCCAGCCGCTCCGAGACCGCACAGCCACTCGCCAGCGACCACAAACTCATGGCCGGCGACGACCCCAAGTGTCGCTTCCTGTAAATTGAACGCGATTGGCGTCGCGTCGCTACCGTCAACGGTCGTCGTCACACGCCGTGGCAGCAGCCACGCGCCGCTGCCGACCACCCACCACGCTTCGCCAGCAACACCCACTGCTAACTCGGGGCCATGGCGCAGATTGCCCGAGTCTAGATATGCGCGCCATCCCCCGTGCACACGCAGCGCGACCGAGTTTGACGCCGCAGGAGCACGCGGAGGCGAGTCCGCCGGACTTGTAGCGGGAGTGGGTGTCACCTGCGGTGGAGTTCTAGCGCCGATCTCCACACCGTGCTCGGCGCTCTGCAAAGTCACGTGAACGACCAATGCCAGCGTTTCATAGGCGGCGGAGCGCGATAGCGGATCTTGTGGCTGCTCAATCGGTATCACGCGTTTGGCTTGAGTCGAGGTCGTCATGTCGACGACATGCAGCTCCAGTGAGCTCTCCGTAGGTTGTGTCACCCAGACGACCGCTCGAGCGTCATGTTGTCGGGCAACTGCGGTCGCTGACTCGGTGCTCTCAATCTCGACAGGAAGCTCCAGCGTTTGCCAGCTGGTAGCACTGAGATAGCCGTTGATGCGGCTCCTAACCTCTGGCGCTAGGGAACCCGCTAGCAGCACACGACGCGGCGATTCCGCAACGCGAACCGATTCATCGATCTGGGCAAAGCAGGATGCGCCCAGGAGCCACAGCGACAACACGAGTCTGAGCGGCAGCCAGCACTTGAAACGGCGCGGCTCAGTCACAGCCCAATGGCTCCAAACTCACGACCACATCGTCGATCCAAAGCTCCGCCGCCGGCTGTTCAGCGTGGCTCCATGTAACCCCCAACCCCAAGCGGGAAATACCTCCTGGCGGTAGCGTGTCCACGCCAGACACCTCAGCAACGACTGCCGTACCACGCAGCAAACTGGCTTCACCGTCAGCGTCATCCACCTCGGCATGCAACGTGAGGCACAGCCATTCATCGCGCGCCACGGTCCCGCGCTCCGAAAAGTCACTGATCTGATCGGCGGGCAGGTACAGCTCGACGCGCTCGCCATCCCATAGATCAACATTGATGCCTTCCTGTCCGGCGTCATCGCTGAGTGACAACACCACGATATCGCGCAGCTGGGTTGTTGCCGGCACCAAAACATGAACGCGCACGTACAACTCGCCAGCGCTGACCGTGGGCACGCGAACCATCAATGCAGCAGTGGCGCCAGCCCCGTCGATCGCTAGGCCCAGCGAGTGTTGACCGGAACGCGCACGTTCCGTACTTCGCACAACACTTCCCGCGGAAGCCACTACATCCGCCTGCTCGAGCTCTTGCTCGAAGTCACTGCAATACAGTGCGGCGCACTCACCGTCGGCGGCATCCAAGACCGGCAGCCTCACTTCGCCGTCCGCCTCGTTCTCGCCGCCGTCCAAGAGCGCCGGCGGGGTGGGCATCATCCCCAGACGCCCCGCATCAAGCGTGACCCTGGGCGCCAGCGACGCAACGACATCGTCATCCGTGCAGGCACACAACGCCAACCCGACGAGCCAGCGAGCTGAACGTTCGTTTCCCAAGCGCAGCACACCCGCAGAGTAGTTCAGCCGGCGTCGGAAACCCGCGGATTCTCCTGAGCTGCGTGCAAGCTGCGAAATTTGCCCTCGCACGACAGCACGCATTGACCCATTTTTGTCGTCGCTCCCACTGAGCGCGCGTTGCAGCAGCGGTGCAAAGGAGCACGGGCACAGAAAACGCAACGGGCATTAACCCACTTGGTTCCAGCCACCTACCTGACCGCTTCGAAGGAGCGACTATGCCAGGCGTATTGTGGTGGCGATTGGTTTGGGGCCCCGCCCAGGTGGTTACACTTTTGGGGCTGGGGGTTGGCTGTTCTGGCAAACTCTCGGATAACTCGGATAAGACGGAAGGCACGCCGACGCCGGGAGTGACCGCTGGCGGCGCGGCAGCCAACAGCGACGCTGATCCACCCAGCCCCGAGCAGCTCGAACAGGCGCGCGCGGACGGGATCGCCGCCTTGGACGAGGCGCTGCAGGCTGAAGATCCGGAGCTATTCTCCTTCGCCGAACAATACTTTCCCAGCGATGACCCATCGGCGATGCCGAAACGTTTGGCGCGCCTGAGTCGGAAACAAATCGACCTCACCACCCAGCATCTGCTGCCAACCTACTACAGCGACGCAGCAGAGGCAGCTCTTCCGCCCGATCCGTTGGTCACGAACTATGAGTATGCGGAGAACCTCAGCGTCAACCAATCCAACTTCACGCCCCTGACAGACTGGATCGACGCGATTGCCGAGCGAGTGAGGCTCGATCCGAGCGGCATCGTCAACTGTGCGGAAACTGACTCGGCATGCTTGGATGCTGCAGCGCGTACTTTCGTCAGCAGCGCTTTTCGCGGGGTCGTTGCCGATGCAGACTTGGCACGCTTCAGTGACTTCTTTAGATCCCAGGCGGCAACACTCGGGATTGCTGAAGCAGCAGCCGACCTGGTGCGGGTGACACTGAGTTCGCCAGGATACCTCTACCGCGACGAGGTGATGACCGACAGCGCTAGCGACCAGCTGCTTCCAGCGCAGCGCTTGCAAAGCATTAGCTACACGCTCAGCGACTCCCCACCAGCACGAGTTGGCTTGTCTTCCGACACGCCCAGTAGCGACACTCAAGCCTCGATCCGCGCCGTACTCGCGACCGATGAAGCGCGCGACAAGTTGCTGAGGTTTTTCATCAGCTGGCTCGAAATAAAAGACAGCGACAGTTTCAATATCGATCCCGATGTGTTCCCAGAGTTCACGCCTGCAGTCGCCGCAGCGGCCGTACAAGAAACTCACGCCTTCCTGCAGCACCAGCTTTCGAGCGCTGCTCCCAGCCTCAAGAGCGTCACGCAGTCGAGCGAAGCGTTCGTATCTGAGGCGTTGGAATTCATCTACGGCACGGCAGCAGCCGACGGCGCCTTGGTGTCACTCGACGCAAACCAGCGCCTGGGCATCTTCACACAGCCAGCGTTGATCGCATCACATTCGGGACCAACCACCACCCGCTTGGTCAAGCGCGGCGTCTTCTTTACCCGAAAAGTGATGTGTTTGGAGCTTGGGACCCCGCCGGAAGGCGTCGACACCAGCCTGCCAGAGCTTGATGGCGCAAGCGAACGGCAGCGCGTAGAAAGTGTCACGACACCAGCTCAGTGCATGGGCTGTCACGCTTTCATCAATCCATTTGGCTACATTCAAGAGAACTACGATCCGATTGGCCGCTTTCGCACGACCGATGAATCTGGTCTAGAAATCAACTCGAGCATCAGCGTCGACTTCCTAGATGAAGGTCCACTGACGACCTCTTCCCCAGTCGAGGCGCTGCGCGGATTCACCAACTCGATGCGCTTTCAACAGTGCTTCGCAAGGCAGTTGTTCCGCTTCTACCTGGGGCGCTCGGAAACTTCCGGCGACGACCCGCTACTTCGACAGGCGTTCTTCCAATTCGCTGTCAACCAGCAACAAGACATCGTGGGGCTGCTGAGCGCGCTGGCGGGCTCTCCCCAATTCACGCAACGCAGCGATACGCAGGAGGTTCAGTGATGAAGCAGCGAAAGTTCAACCGGCGCGACCTGATCAAGAGCTTCGGCCCGCTGGCGTTCGTGCTGCTGCCAGTAGCCCGATCGATGGGTTACGTCGCTGGTGGCACGTTCGAAGGGGCGCCCCGCTACGTGATGTTCTTCCGAGGTGCCTCATTCCATTCACCCACGGTACACGAGATCGCATCCATCAATGCATTGAGCGGTCCGTTGGCCCCTCTTCAGGAGCACTCGGGGAATCTAATTCTATTCAAGAACATGAGCATCCAAGGCGGGTCACCCAAGACTGACGGCTACAAAGAGGAGCACGCCGGCGGACTGATGGGGTGCGTCACCGGCAACAGTTACCACTACTACGACAGCGACTCGTACATGGCGTATACCGACCACGAATCGTTCGACGTGATGCTGGCCAACCACTATCAGAGCAGACCAGAGCTGTCGGAACTACCGTTCCCCAGCCTACACATCGGCGCGGGTGCTCAGTCCGATTGTGATAGCTGCGGCTTAGGCCAAAGGTATATCTCCTACCGTCAGCGCCAAGCTGGCGACGACTACTACAGCAACGCGATCGAGCCCGTTCAGAACAGCGCTCAGGTGTACGAGAGCTTGATGGAACGCATCGAGTTGATTTGCTCCGATGAGTCCAATCAAGCACCGAAAGACAACACCGAGCTGCGTGCGGCACTCGAACGTCAGAAAAGCCTGCTCGACTTCCGAATGCAGGACATCAGCGCAGCCAAACAGCGCTTCGGCATCGACTCCGAACATGCTCGGAAGCTCGATGGCTTGCTCGAAGGCTGGCGCCAGGGAGAGAAGACGACGACCGCGCAACTAGCCTCCCTGGACTCAGGAGCCACGAGCAGCCAAACCTGTCCAAGCGCCGCTACGCCTGATGGCAATGGCACACGAACCAACGATTGTGACGAGCTGTCACCGGTTCACGACCAGATGATCGATCTGATCCAGCTGGCGTTCAGCTGGGACTTGACCCGTGTGGTCGCCTTCACGCTATCGGGAGCCTCGTCCGGACATCGCTGGCGGAGTCAGGGCGTTTCCGAAGCTCACCATTCCCTCGAGCACGGTGGTGATGTGGATGGGCTCAATACCATGGGCAGCTACTTCTCTGGCAAGTTCGCGCGTCTGTTGACAGCACTCGAGAACGTGGATGATGGTAGTGGCCAGACCGCACTCGATAACAGCGCGGTGCTGCTCGGCATGGAGTGCTGGAGCGACGGCGGGCACTACATGCGTGATATTCCCTTCATACTCGCCGGGCGCGCCGCTGGTCGCTTCGAAACCGGCCGCATCGTGCAAGCCGATGGGCGCAGCAACAACGACATCTACATCTCGATTCAGCAGGCCGCCGGCATCAACTCCGATGTGTTCGGCCTGCCCAGCCTGTGCCAAGGCCCGATCGTCTAGGCACGCGCACCCATTCAGGCTTGCCTGAATGGGTAGGAGCAATGGTTCCAAATCTGCGCGCCGCCCTGGGTGCGTTCTGAATCGTCTCAATCGCCAAGGGATTCCCCACTCGCCTGCATTCAAATCCAGATTGTGCCTGGTCTCTTGTGTTGCGATCCACTCCCCTCCAGCAAATGCCAGCTTGTACTCGACCACCGCCACCTTCCCGTCTTCACCGCCCAGATTGGCGTAATAAGTCAGACCGGTGATCCCGGTATCGTCATAGAGCAGCTGGTGCCCATGATTCTTGTCGTTGGCTGGATCGTAGTTGTCAGCACCGGGAACTTGGCTCAGGCGAAGGACAATATCGCCGTCGGGTTCGATGACAAGAATATCCATTGCCCTGTCCCCAACTGAATAAAGGTCCAATGCCGGATAGTAGTGAACCGCGTTCAGATGCGGGTCCTCGAGCTTGGTAATACCCCCATCGTTATAGGGCCAGTCGTCATAACCCGGCACGTCGTACGACTCGAAGATCCGGCTCCCCCCAGTTGAGGTGCGCGATGGTATCATCGTCAACCGCCGTGACATCGTGGGAAGCACCGACATTGAATGCCGACGCTCGGATCGACGTCAGCGCGCAGCGTCGGCGATCTCTACCCTCAGAAGGTGATCACTCAGCGCCAGAGTCACGGTGTGGTTTAGGACTGCCCATTGCATCTTCAGCTCTCCGACGAGCTGGCCCGCGCCAAGCTCTCGGCTCAAGACGTCGCACTTGGAGCGAAGCCACCCCACCTCGTCTTCTGGCGCGGAGCCGAGGACCCACACAATCGCGCTTGGAGTCACCTCGATTTCCCACCCGCATAGCTCGGCTGGCCCGGGGTCGAGAAATACATGCAGCCCCAGCTTTGCAGTCCGAGCTACCAGCTGAGTCCACACTGGCCCTGCACCGGCGCGGATCTCGTGCCAGGGTTCAGCCAGCATCGAGACCCAATGCCAGGAGACCGGATCGGCCAGCACCTCCCGCCAGCGAGCATCAACCCGACGAAGTGTCGCTTCGTCCTCGCTCAGCCATGACAGCTTGCCGGCTTGCACGACGCCGCCCACCGCGGGGCCGACCGACCACTTCTCCGTACCCAGTACCGGATCCGTCGCCGTGGGCAGCATCGCCGAGACCCCGGCGGCGATCTTCCCCTTCCACGGCG
>JBNLEN010000245.1:0-8208 GCA_050304975.1 Polyangiaceae bacterium | reverse complement strand
CCCATTTCCTGTTGGAGCAAGCCACGCGCCCGATGCATGCGACTCTTGACCGTGCCCGGCGCCAGTTCGAAGACGGCTCCGAGTTCTTCCACACTGAGCCCCTCCCAGTAGTGAAGTTCAAGCAGACTCTGGAGCTCCGTGGGGATGCGCTGCAGCGCCTGGAGCAGCACTCGCGTCTCGGCGCGTTCCGCCGCTTGGGTTGAGACTCCAGGGGCGAGATCTGCGAGAGACTCGACACCAAAGTCTGGCTCCCCTGCGCCGCGTTTTTTCTTGCTGCGGTAGAACTCGAACAGGACATTGCGCGCGATTCCAAACACGAATGCGCGGACCGTGGACTCTCCGCTGAAGCGGGCTCTGGCCTCAGCCAAACCCAAGAAGGTGCGCTGGGTGAGATCTTCTGCATGTTCGAAGGCTTTGGTTCGGAAGAATCGCGTGATGGGCTCGTGATAACGGCGGATCAGCGTCTGGGCTGCGTGCCGGTCCCCTTCATGCCAGGCACGAAGTAGCGAGGCGTCCTCATCAATGTCGGAGTTGGCTATCATGGTGGTTTGCTGATAGCATCAGGCCCCAAACTTTTCAGGAATCCCACCCAAACGCGCCGCACGCATGGCAAACGCGAAGAGGCGGCCAAAGGCCTCCTCCAGCAAAACGTGCGCGCCTCGATCGCAATCGCCGGAGGTGTTGGCACCGCCCCCGGCGGTGCGGATGGGCGCCCAGGCCTCGGCCGTTCATGGGGCGATCGCGGCGCGGATGCGCGCCACTACGGCCGCTTGCCTACGGAACGCAACTCCCAGCCGTGAGTAGCGAAGCGCGTGCCACAGCAGCCACTCCTCCGGCGACGGCTCATGCCTCATACGCTGCGCGCGCTGCCGAAGTACGCGACGCTGATGGGCACAGCTCGTGAAGGGCTCTAACGCCGCGGTCTGCCCACTCGAACCGCCAGCGCCTGCGCACGGTGCCGACTAGTCCCACGGTCTTCTACCACCGAGGGCTCGCAAGCCGCTGAACCAACTCAACAGCCTGCACCCGGTCGCGCCGACACATTGAGGCGTTCGTTCAGCACGCGAGAGCGAGCGCGCAGGGAGGGCTCTGTTTTCCGGCGGTGTGGGCTTGCGGCGGCTATCATGATATCTTGCTCACTGCCTGGTCCATCAAGTCAGAGGGCTTGTGAGGCTCGGGATCTTAGGGAGCAATGACTTTGAAACGCGAAGGCTTGTTGGGTGCCGGAGCGCTGCTGTTGGTGGCGCTGTCGTCAGTTGGGTGTAGCGACCGATTCCAGGCGACGGCTGGCGTAGATGCTGGAAATGGATCGCGCGGGACTGCAGACAGAGATGAGGATGGGATGCCGGACGGCGGTGATGCAGACTCGGACGATGAGCGTGACAGTGGGGCGGGCGTTGGCAACACTGGTGGTAACGGCGGGGCTGGAGCCGGGGGCAAACCAGACACCGGTGGAAACGGCGGAACAGCGAGTGTAGGCGATGCTGGCGCTGGGGCGGCTGGTGCAGGTGGCAAAGGTGCTGGCGCGGCCGGCGCCGGTGTAGGTGGCAGGGGTGATGGCGGCGCTGGGGCTGCCGGTGCAGGCGGCATGGGTGATGGCGGCTATGCCAAGTCCTGCAAGGAGCTCCACGAATCAGATCCCGGGCTGACGACTGGTGAACACCTGATCCAGCCGGACGGCGTGGCGGAGCCCTTTACCGTGCATTGTGACATGCAGATCGACGGCGGCGGTTGGACGCTGGCTTTCAACCAAGACGAGAGCTTTGACCCAACACTACCCGGGCAAGGAGAGCGTGGTTGTTTTTCGGAGAACTGCACCAACCTAGCCTACTCAACGGTGCCGCTCGAACTTGACGTGATGATGCACACGGCCGACGCCAACATTGTCGAGACCAATTGGCTGGCGCAGGTTATTGTGCGAGGTGTACACATTGATTCTCGCGGACGCACGCTTCGGGCATTGATGGACGCCCCGGGGCGCTACTTCATGGAGGCGGAAGACAACTCCAATATCGAGCTGACCGCGAACGCGGCGGGCGACCCGTGCGATGTATTGCGACGAGGCTTCAAGCTGATGGTTTGTGACACCAACGTGCTGACCTTTTCTGACGTCAACGACAACACCGCCTGTACCGAGCAAGAATCCGTGGGGCACAAGTTTGCGATCGGTGGCGAGGTTTCCTATACCGAGCATTGGTACAACTGTGCGGGCTGGCCACAGCACGCTATCAACCAGGGCGTCTCGGAGATGCCACGGAACTTCCGCTTCTTCGTGCGCTAGCCCCAAGCACAAGGCGCTCGGCCCGGGCGCAAGAGGAAGCCTTCACGCCGGGTGAAAGCGCGACGATATCTTCTAGCAGGAAGTCGTAACCAGCGCTCACCCCGAGCTGCGGAGCCCAGTGGGAGCTGGCTTGCCCACTACTAAGCGTCGGGGTTTCGTGGAGGTAGGCGCCTCCCAACTGCGCAGCAAACCAAACCCCAGTTTGCAGACTGCCTTGAAATCGCGGCTCCACTGCAAAGTCAAAAACACTCCGCTTGGCGTCGATGCCTGAACTGAATGCTACATCGTCGACGACGGCAATTTCCCTGGACCCACCTCCAAGTTCAAAGCTCATACCAACCCGAGCACCTAGCTGAAAGCGCCCCGGACTTTCCGTGTGGACACCGAGCGCGGGACCAACTCCGATGAATCCATTCCCGCATTCGAGCAGCTCGTCCTGATCCGCGCACAAACTCCCCATGAACAACGTAGGCTGCACCCCGAATGAAAACAGGCCCCGTGCGCTGCGCTCCGCCGAAGGCGAGGCCGCGAGGGCGACATGGGGCAGCGCCATCAGAACCAGCCCACTCAACAGTGAGCACCTCATAGCGCCAGACTAGCTCAGCCTTGTTTGACAGGCGTAGCCCTATCTGACGAACGCTCTCGTTTCACGACGTAAGCGGCTGTTCCACCAATTCACCATTTGTATCCGACTGCCCAAGCTGGTCGAGCGTACCCGCTCGTTGAACGTTGTGTGCTGGTGGTTGTGCGCTATTGATGGATCAGCACGTTGGGCAGCGCGGATCGCAGTGCCGCCAGCTGGGCTTCGTCGATGTTGGTGTTCTCTAGGTGGAGAACCTTTAGCGCCTTCAGCCCAACCAGAGGCGAAACGTCGCGAACGAGCGTATGCGCCAGATCCAGCTCGCGAAGGTTTGCCAGCACGCCAAGCGGCTCGAGATCGTACACCGGGGTACCCCTGAGCGCCAAACGCTCCAGTTGCGTGAGTCCCCTCAGTGGGCCCAGATCATCCACTTGAGTCTGGGAGAGGTCGATGGAGCGCAACTCGAAGAGCGGGTGAAGCCACCAGATGTCCGACACCTGCGTGTTGCTCAGATCCAGGATTTCCAGAGAAGTGAAGCGCGCCAGTGGCAAGACACTCTGGATGCCACTTCCGCTGAGTTCGAGCGACGTCACGCTCTTCGGCTCCGTCACGTCTGCGAGCTCAGGGGGTGTCGCCGGGGCGTGCTCGCCAGGATTATCCTCAAACATTTGTGCAGCGTCAGCCGGTTCATAGCAGGTTCGAGGACAGGGTGAATTCGGTGTGCACTGCCAATAGGGATGGAACGAGTGAGACTTGATTCTCCACCCCTGACGTGGGTCGCCCTCCGTCTCATGTTCTACGTCAATACCTCCGTCCCGCAGCTCGAGTTGGCCGACTCCTGTGACGATGAATTGACCGCGCCGTTTCCCGATCCAATTCTCTGCCGACGCGAACGACCTACGCAGTCGCACGACCGGCGGATCCTTCAGCTCAACAACCACGTGTTCCTGATCTCGGCGCGCGTCGCGGAAAGCAATCAACCACAGAGCGCCCGCCACAAATTCGTGGCGTGCGTAGGTGACGCTGGCGCTCTGGCCCTTGTCAATTAGCTCATCGATGGGCCACACCATGTTCCCTTTTTGAAGCACGCTGAGCACGCGGTCATAGCCAGGGGCGCAGCTTTCGCCGCGCTCAGCAGTAGCGAGGCGAAGCTGTGCGGACGACCAGTCACCCTGGCGTTTGCTTTTTTCGATGCTGCACTCGGCAGCTAGACACTCCGGAATCACTCCGCGACGAAGGTTGTCGGCTATCCAGTCCGTGCACATCTGCTCAAGGCTAGGGCGGGCGTCGCAGCGTCCCAGCGTCGTGGCAGCCGCGCCGCGCAGCTCCGCGGGGCTAAGCACGGGCTCAGGTGTCTTTGAGACAGGCGCGACGTCTACCCTAGCGACACGATTGGGCGGCGATGGCTGGCGATGGCTGCAGGAGACCACGCCACACACCAAACCTAAAAACCACAATGAGATCACACAACGCAAGGCTGTCACTTATTCTATAGACCACCTGGAGCCGAACTCTGCAATGCCCAACTGCGGGGTGCGCCCCGCAAACGAACTGACTTGCTCATCCACTTCTCAGGTGCGCCGAGTCTACGACCCGGGCGCCGGCTGGAGTCTTGGGCTCAGCCCGACTATCCCTGCGGGCCTGGTCGCCACCAAGACCCGTCTTGGTTTCGTCCAGCGGCATTATCGAGTTGAGCTCGCTTCACAGCAACATTCGTCAACCCGAGAGGCGGAAGCCCATCGTCCGTCAGTCCGCGACCCGGCTTGGGCGCGAGGGCAGAAAAAACAACGAGTCGTAGTCGTTGCCGGCCCGCGATCGCCTAGGTCGATGAATTGGCCTAGCTGGATAGATGCTGCCGAAGTTCTTCCAGGCGCTTCAACAGCAGTGCGCGTCCCTGGCTGATCTGCTCCGGATCTTGGGTCTGCAGACACAGTCGAAACATCGACATGGCCTCAGCTAGGTAGGCTCGTGAGTCACCAGTCAGCTCTTGATGCAGCTCTTCGGCGCGGTTCAGCGCGGTGATGTTCGGCAGCGCGTCGCGCGGATGGAACTTCAGCGCTGCCATCTGCTGGCGGGCGGCGGCGAGTTGAGCCTTGCTCAACCGACCCGGCGTCTTTTCAATCACCATGCTCCGTGTTCGCTTGGTTGCCAGCACTGTGGTATCGACTTCCAAAATCCCGTTCAGATCGTAGGTCAGACGCACTTCGATCTGTTGAGAGCCGGCGGGGCCAGGAGGGATCCCGCTCACCTCATACTTGCCCAGGAAGGTGTTGTGCTTGCACAGAGAATTCTCCCCCTGGAAGACTTCGACCTCAATTTGCCGCTGATTGTCTGCCAGCGTGGACAATATCTCGACGCGGCTGGCGGGTAGCACCGTCCCGCGCTCTAGGATGGGGGAAAATAGCCCATTGATCGTCTGCGAACCGATCCGATCCGCGACTGCCACGCCCAATGAGAAAGGAGCGATATCCGTAACCACCATGTCTTCGACGGCTTTTTCGCCACGTTTCAGTGCCACTTGCACAGCAGCCCCCATCGCGACCGCTTCATCCGGTGGAAGCGAGCGCAAGGGGAGGCGCTGAAACGATTGAGCCGCCATCGAATGGACGCACGGCATTCGGGTAGCGCCACCGACCAAGATCACTTCGTCAATCGCGGATGGTTTGATGCCGGCATCATTCAAGGACCGTCGAATTGGCTCTCGCAGTCCCTGGAGCAGCGGAGCCCAGACCTGTTCGGCCTGCTCACGACTCACTTCCAACTCCACGTCACGCGGACCTGCGCTCGTCGGAAGCTGAGGCAAAGCGACGCGGGAAGATGCTTCGCTGCTGAGTCGACGTTTGAGACCTTCCGCGGCTTCACGCAGCCGGGCCCAGCCGCGTCCCTGCCGCTCGACCTCGGCGTCGAACGACTCGCGGAGTTGAGTCGCCAGTAGCTCCGTCAGGGCGTCGGCAAAGTCTTCACCGCCGAGGCGGGCATCACCGGCAGACGACTGGATCTCGATCACTCCCTCGAAAATCTCCAAGATGGTAACGTCAAACGTACCCCCGCCGAGATCCAGCACGGCGCAGCGCAGTTCGCGGTCTCTTTGGTGTAGGCCGTAGGCCAGTGCCGCAGCGGTCGGTTCGTTGATGATGCGTTCTACGGGTAGGCCCGCGAGCTCACAGGCATCACGTGTGGCACGTCGCTGCAATTCTCCGAAGTAGGCTGGCACGGTGACCACCGCTTCACTCACACGACAACCCGTCGTTTCTTCAGCGGTAGCCAGAACTTCCTTGAGCACCAACGCGGAGAGTTCCTCCGGTTTGAACTGCCGACCCCTCAGGCTTATGCTTCGGTCGGTGCCCATATCACGCTTGAACCAGCGCGCCGCGGATCCAGGATCCAAGTTGGCGCTGGCCAAAGCGGCAGCTCCGACCAGTACGTGCCCCCCCTCATCGACGCAAACCGCACTGGGGATCAAGAACTCATCCATACGATTGCGGAGCACGCGCGGCTCACCGCTTTCCAGGGTCGCCGCCAAGGAATAGGTCGTTCCAAGGTCGATCCCGAGGGAGATTTCAGCTGGCTGTTTCATCGACATTACTCCTGCTGAGAGCCGCCACCGCGCCGGTCCGGGCACGCGACGAGGATCTCACCCCAAACCACTTGGAACTCATCTCGTACGAGCACTGGAGCGCCTTGGGTCAGCTCATCGAGCTCTTTGAGTGCTTCCGCCAGTGCCGCGCAATCGGCGACCGAGAAGTAGAGCCTCATGTTCTCGACGACGGCAGCGGCGTCTTCGAAGCCCTCGCGCTGCATGACTCCCTGCGCTCCTTGCAACCGGGAATCATCGATGGGGGTTTGCGTGGGCTCAGCCGTGTTAGTGTTGCTGTCGGCAGCCACGGGTAAGTCGAGCTGGACGCCGCGCTCCCTCGCCCTTTCGACCAGGTCCTGCAGTACTTCCATCCTACGCTCGGGCTGATGCGTGGGCACGCTGCTGGAGTGACTGCTGCCTGCCGAGCCGAGACCGCGCAGGACAAACAGCACAATCATGGAGACCCCCCATAGCCATCCCCAGTTTTTTTCCTTGCCGTCTGAGAACGCCTCTCCCTTCAGTTCTGAGGCGATACGGTGTAGCTCAGGTGCGGCGCGCTGAAGCGTGCCGAGCATATGTTGAATCTCGTGCTTCTCTTCTCGCGAAGCGGCATGCAATGCCGCTCTCAGGTCGAAGTTATCTTTGCCCAACACCAGTTGCGCAAAGCCACGAGACACGTTTGGCTGAAGATCTGGGCCCGCCTGAAGGAGCTCCGTCGCGATCGCCCAGCGCGCTACGATATGTCCCTCCGGTATCCCTTGCCCACCCCACGTACCAGCGAACCAGGGCTGCAGCCGCGCGTGCACTTCACGAGCCTTGGCCCAATGGGAATCACAAATCAAACACCCCAGCAGACCAAAAACTCGGTACAAGTCTGCCTGTGCCTCGCTCGGATTCTGCTCAGACTCCAGCTCATGGAGCAGTGGCAGCGCGAGCTCATACGCTTTGAGAGGTTGTCCCGCCAACAGATATCCCGCCACCGCAGCGCTACGCAAGGGACGCTCTTTACGCGCTCGCTCCAGCAGCTCCGCGGGTGCGCTACGGATCTTCAGTTGCAGCAACTGTTCACCAAAACTCTCGTGACCTGCGCCATACGCCTCCAACGCAACCTGACCAGCGTCTGCTTCATTGCCGCTCCAAATCAGGCGCTGCAACAGCATGAGCCAGGCTTCGGCTTCATTCGGATGCGCTTGCACCGCACGCCGCCAGATAGGAACTTCTTGCTGTAACGTTTCGCATGCATCCGCTTGTTCGCGGTACGACAGCAGCGGGTCATCGACATCCGCCCCGACGGACGACGGCGCTGTCGGGGGCCCAGCTGAGGTCTGCGCACTTTCCTGGCTGACGATCGCTGCATTCTTACAGTCGTCGTCATTCACATAGGTCGCGAGGAACTCAGCTGTCGCGATGTCTTGCTTGACCAGTTCGTACGCTTGTCTCGCTCGCTGAAAACCTTCCGGGTCGACTTCTGGTTTGTGGCGTTTTACCTGACGCATGTAGGCGCGGCGCGCGTCCGTCGCGCTGACGCCCTGGTCGACGCCCAGCGCCGAATACGCCTCCTCCACTGTCATTCTTAGGTTGGGTTAGCAGTTTGATCGGAATGCGCCAAGGCTGCGTCGCCCGTGCGCTTGAGAAATCTGGAAAACCCCGCATTGCGCCGAGAAGTATTGAGATGTCGAGGGTTTGTAGCCCTGTCCGCACGGGAGGCACGAGTTTCTCACCGGGCGAGTGTACGCCGTCGCGATTGGATCGCCGCCAAGCACCAGCAGC
>JBNLEN010000244.1:0-8348 GCA_050304975.1 Polyangiaceae bacterium | reverse complement strand
CTATGGCACGCCTGCCGGCAGTAATGAACTGGTCGAACTCAGGCTGCGGCAGGGCAAGCTGGATGACTTGCCGGAGGTCGTCAATCGAGCCGCCCGGGTCGCGGCGCTGCACGTGCTGCGTGAGCGAGCACGCGATCTGGATTCACCGGAGGCCGTCGCCGACCAGCCGAAGCCGTCGCCTGAGACCAAGCCGTCGCCTAAGACCAAGCCGGCCGATGCGGAGCGCGCTCCGGTGCGCCAAGCGCAAGTGCAGATCTTGGAGCAAGTAGCTAGAGCGGCGGTGAGTGCGCAGCAGCCGGAGCTCGAACGCCAGATTTTGCAACGCCTGATCCTGGCAGATCCGAGTCCCCGCGCCGACGCAGCGCTGTCGAGGTACTACGCCGAGCAGGGACAAGCCGAAGCTGCGACGCGACTCTTGAGCGCGTTGCGCTCCGCCGGGGAACCTGGCCTGCAGCGGCTGGAAGAGAAGGTGGCCGCCGCCCAGCGCATCGCCGAGGCTCCAAAGCCTACGGATTTCGAGTCGGCGCTGCAGACGGCGCGCGCGCATCTGCTGTTGGGTCAAGGACAGGCGTCGCTGGCGCTGCTCGAGCCTCACCAAGCACAGCTTGGCAAGCACCTGTCGTACACCACGGCGTACGCCCGAGCTTTGGCTGATGGTGCGGCGTGCCCGTTTCTGCTGCCCAGCATCGGCAACGTCTATCTGTGCGCCGCGGGTTGGCACCAGCTGCGCGCCCAGTTTGATTTCACCCAACTGACCGCTGCCTGGCAAGCAGGAGCCGGGCGCTCACCCCAAGCTGTCGAGGAGTACTTGGGCATGATGCACGTGGTGCCGATGACGTACGGCGTCGCCGACCTGCAGCATCCGATCTCCCCTCAGGCCTTTTTCGACGCGCTCTCCAACTTGCAGCGCGACAGCGCCGATGCGGCCGTCCTCGCGCCGTACTTTCGAGCCATGTCGTCGCTGGCCGGAGCACTCAGTGCGGCGCTCGAGGCTGCTAACTCGGCCGCGCCAGGCGAGCGCGCGGGAGTTCCAGAGCAGCGGCGCCAAAAGCTGTTGGTCGACGTGCAGGCGCTGCAGGCGGATCTGTTAGGGGAGTTTTGGGGACAAGCGGCGGCCCTGGGCATGCTGGCGGTGCTGACCCCCGATGAAGACGTGAGCTCGCCGCTGTCGAAGATGCAACCAGTGGTATTGCCCAAGTTCGCGGGACCGCTTGGCGCGCTGACACTGTGGCAAGTCTTGGCCAATGGCGATCAGGAAGCCTACGAGCAAAGCAAACAACTGCTGTCGAAGATTGTCGACGCCGAGCTCGACTCCAGCTTCGAGCGATCGCGTTGGTTGTTGCTTTGGGCCGAGGCCGAGGCCCACATTCACCCCAATCAGCAATCGTTCACTGCTGTTGCCAGCATGTCGCAACGGCTGCTGTCACCAGGCGTTCCGTTGAGCATGCGCTTGCGGGCGCGACTCAACCTTGCCGGCATTCGCGCGCGTGGCGGGGACTACGTTGCAGCCGCTTCGGTGCTCGAACCGATCGTGAGCGGCACTCCGCGCAGTTCCGTTGGTAGCCGATTGGAGCAGGAGCTGCTGGTGGCGGCAACCGGCTATCTGATCGTTTTGCGTGCCCTCGCCGCTGAGGGCGATGAACGTCAGGCGCAAGCGCAACAGCTGGAGCAGTTGCTGCTCAGCGTGACCCAAAAGAGCGCCGCTCCACCGAGCTTACGGCTTTGGCTGGCTCTTTGGCGCGGGGAGTTGGAATACCTACTTCGGAGGGCAAAGTGTGCAGGAAACGCATACTGCGAAAAGCAGGCAGCAAAAGTTCGCGGCATGTCGATTGCGAAGATGGATGAGGCGGTGGGCAAGCGCACGGCTCAGTTGCTCCGGCGCGGAATACTCACCATCGGCGGGGTGGAAATTAAATTTAGCTATCAGCCGAACGGCAGCCTGCTGCCCGAACTGACGATCGATTCACGCTTCCTGCTCGCACACACGCCGCCTGAAGTGGCCCATTAGGCCCAGACCCGAAGCAGCCAGTTGGCCCTAACAAAAGGCGACTAACTCCACGAACGCACACGCGTTTCATCGACCGGGGGGCCAGGCTCAAACGCTTGTGGGCTGTGCGGCGCAGCCCGGCGCGGTACGCTGGCTGGACGCCCACTGGACCCGTGATGTCTGAGCTGAAAAGTCGCCCTTCCCAAAATGAGCCTGCCGCACCGGTCAGCCTCGCGGACTTGGCGCAGCTCGCGGAGTTGGGTGCTCGCAGCGAGCGACTGCGCGTGCTGCGTGACGGGACCGAAGGGGTTGTCTTCATTGAGCGTGGGGCTGTGGTGCACGCTTCGATTGGAGAGCTCAGCGGAGAGCGGGCCGCCCACACCATTTTCAGGTACCCGGAGCAACCGGCAGAGCGCTTGGCGTTTGAAGCCCCTCCAGCGCGTTCGTTGGAGCTTCGCCCGAGCCAACTTTTACTCACGTTTGCGGTTGAGGAAGATGAACTCACCCGGCATGAGGCTCCCGCCGCCAGGCGAGCCAGCAGCGTGCCACCTGCCAAAGAACAAGCGGAGCTGCTGACCCCCTCTGCCGGCCCAGTGAGTGCAGGCCCAGTGAGTGCAGGCCCAGTCAGTGCGGTACCCGCATCCGGCTCGGTGCCGAGCCTGCCAGCCGCAGACGGCTACACCTCCGCCGGCACCGAGCGCACCCCAGGCACGGCCAGTTTTCGCTCCATCACCGGCACCGGGCGAAGTTCTCCGGGGAGCTCGCCTGGTAGCGCCAGTTTTCGCACCCAAACCGGCAGCGAAATTCGTTCTAGCGTCACGCGTTCGGAAGGCATGGGCTGGTTGTGGCGAGCGTTCGCGCTGTTCTGCGTCGCCGGCATTGCCTCCTATTCCTACTTTCGCTTCGTCGCGAACTCGGGCGATGAAAACACCGCTCAGGCGACCGAAGTGCCCGTGGTCGACGCGGAGAGTCTGACCGGCATGACCGACGTCGTGCCGCGCTTGATCCAAGAGCGGACGCCCAAGCGGCCCGACGTTGAGAGCGCGTTGCAGCCTACGGTTTTGGTTCGGGCTCTGGTTTCCGAAACCGGCCAAGTCAGCAAAACGGAAGTGGTCGAGTCCCGCCCCGAACTGGAGCCTTTCGAGACGGCCGCCGTTGAAGCCGTCAAGGGTTACCGCTTCAAGCCGGCCCAGCAGGCGGGTCGGGTCGTGGCGGCGTGGATGAACGTGCCGGTGAGCTTCGCCAAGGCAGGTAGCACCGCCGTCGTCACCCTACGTGGTTCATTGGGGTTTGAGTCTCTGGCTCAAGAGCTTGGCAAACAGTTCAAAGACACCGGGGACGCATCCTTGAAGTACGAGATGGATGGTGCGGCGCCATGCATCAATGCGCTGCTGGAAGGGGCGGCTGACGTTTGCTTTAACACACGCCCCATTTCCAAGCCGGAACTCGAGACAGCCAAAGCGGTTGGCGTGGAACTGCAAGAGCACGTGCTGGGGTATGCGCATGCGTCCGTGATCGTGCACCCTCTCAATCCGCTGCAGGAAATGAACGTGAGCCAGCTGGCGGAGCTGTTCAGCGGCAAACACGCCAAGTGGAGTGAGCTGGAGGGCGGTCAAGATTGGCCGGTGAAGCTGTTGGGGGTCCCCCTGGACTCCGTCTCCGCAGACGCTTTCCGTACCTCCGTCATGGGCGAAGGGGATGACGCCGCTGCGTTTTCGCCGGACTTGGAGCTTCTGCCGGATCCCAAGAGCTTGTTCGATGTCGTGGCCAAGACTCCGGGCGCGATCGCTTACGCTCCGACCCAAGCGGTCGCCGAAAAGATGAAGCAGGGCAATGAACACATCAAGCCCATGCCCATCGCCGAGGGGCAGCGTGCCGCGACCAAAGTCTCAGCGCAGAGCGTGGCTCAGCGCACCTACCCAATTCGGGGGCAAGTCTGGGCGTATTCGCGCGCAGCGCTTGATCAACACACCCATGCGTTCTTGTCGTTAGTGTTTTCCAAGACCGGACGCGCGACGATGTTACTCAATGATGTGGCTCCCGGCCCCCAGTTGGCGTTGCCTCGGTTCGAATCACCCGCTGACGTCTCGCTGCCGGAGGTCTTTCACGTGCAGTTCATCGCGGGCAGTGTCGGTTTGGATGTGCCGGCGCGTTTGCGCCTGGATAAAGCTGCGCTCAAGCTGGCGGAGTCTGACAAACGTTGGGCGATTGTCGTGGGCCACGCCGACCCCACCAGCGAGCCTTCTCAGCAGGAGCACCTGGCTGAGAAGCGCGCCGAGGTCGCCAAACGCTATCTGACCGCAGGAGGACTTGGGCAAGGGCGGGTCGAAATCAGTCACGCCGCCGCGACGCGTCCACGTACCGGTAAGACGGATCGTCAGAGCCAGTACATGAATCGCCGCGTCGACGTGTATGTCGTCGAACGCGACTGAGCGTCACCCAGGTTCGACGCTTCACGCGCCTGGCCTGGCTACTCTCTCGTGAGGCGTTGGATTTCTTCGCGGATGAGCGTCTCTGCCAGCGTCGGCACGACTTCCCAGACCGCTTGCTCCACGACTTCTTTGGACAAGGCCAGCACACCTTGGACTTGTTCCGGAGTCAGTCCGAGGGCGCTCAACTTGTTTTCAAAGCCGGCGTTAGCACCATTACTGGAGGCGGCGGCGACTGGCGCAGGCGCAGGCGCCGCGGGGGGCTGAACCGGTGTCGGAGCCGGGGCTGGTGGCTCCGATTCGATGGGAGCCGGGCGCATTGGCTCCGGCTGAGCCGCAGCGGGCGGCATCGGTTGCGGTTGCATCGGCTCGGGCTCTGGCGCAGGAGGCGGCGGCGGTTCCGAGATCGGCTGCAGCGCTTGAACAGGTTCGGTGAACCCTCGCGGAGCGGGTTCGACTGGCGGAGGAGCAGCAGGTTGCAGCGGCTCCAGTCGCGGGGGCGGAGGTGCCGGCTCGGGTGCGGGCGCAGGAGCCGCAGCTGCCCGAGGAGCGGGCGCTTCGGCGATAGCTTTGACTTTGTCGATCAAAGCTTGCGTGTCGAACGGCTTGTCGACGTGATCGTCAGCCCCGACTGCAGCGCCGCGGGCCGCGTCATACGGGTTCTGCTTGCTCGACATCAGCACCACGCGCGTGCCGGGAGCATCCGCCTTGATACGTTGGCAGAGGTCGTAGCCACTTTCGTCACCCAGGGTGATGTCCACCAGTGCGATGGGTGCCTGAGACTCGTGCAATCGATCCAAGGCTTCCTGAGCGTTGGATGCGAGCACGGTTTCGAAGGGCTCGCCCGCGAAGGTGATCTCGAGCACCTTTCGCATCGTCAAACTGTCATCTACGGCGAGGAGCGTGGTCAAGGTATGCCTCCCAAACGCCCCGCGGCTGCTTGCCAACTCACGGAGCTTTGCCTTTTGTACCGGCTAGTTTCTGGACCCGGCCGTTTGCGGAATGCTTTGGCCAACGTCTGTTCAAAGATATGCCCCATTTTCCAGCAGTTGTCCGGACTCATGCCACTTTTTCGCAACTGTTTTTTGGTTTGGTGCTCATCAGCAAGGAGGCACTTCAATAGGAGCACCAGTGGTTAGGACCCTCAGCGGAAGATCCACCACTTCACTTCCGGGCGTACTTCTACGTGGAAGTGGTCGAAGTGCGGGCGGTCGTAGTTGGGGGTCAAAATACTCTGAAAGATGCGTTGCTCAGCGGCCTCACAAGCGATGTTGCGCAGCTCCTGCGCTTGAGCAGTTGGAGGTTCGGGAGCCGCCGCCTCCGGGCCACACAGTGCCGCCCCGACCTCACCGTTGAAGTGCTCGGCGACGCTCAGGCTCTCCCCGGTTTTCTTGATGAATCGCTGCAGATCAGCCGCCAGAGCGCCGGGGTGGCGCACGCCGTGTTTGTCTTCAGGCCAGTGTTTGGAGGGTGGGCGCCAGGCTGAAAAGATGCGTACTTCCTCGATGTCATGGGTCCACAAGATCTTACTCAAGTCGTAGAGCGCCAGCACCAGGCGGCAGTCGTACACTTCGTACGGCGTCGTGCGGCGCTCCTCTGGGCTGCGGTAGTTGGTGCGGTAGGTCACGCTGCCGATCTTGCCGCGCACGCGCACCGGATAGCGCACCCCCCGCGCCTGCTCGACCGGGCGAAAGCTCACCTTGCGGCGCTTGAGCTCCCGGTAGCACTGGCTTTCGCTCATGTGTGCGTATTGCTGCGCCGGAAGCTCCGCGCCGGCTGAAGCCTGAGTGCCAGACTTGGGCGGCGGCGCCTGGCCAGCGGGCAGCAGCCCGGGGCAGAGCAGGCACGCCCCCAGAAGCACTCCCGTTTGTAGAAGCCTCATCGCTGTCGCGTGTTAGCCAAGTGTGGGGAATCGGGGCAACTTTGTGGGGGTATGTGGGTGCGTGTGTTGGATCACCGTCGCCTTGCCTTGACCCGCACCCCGCTGGGGGCTATCCCGGCGGCCATGTCGAAGCTCAAGCTCATCGGTCGGGTTCAAGCCGGCCTGGCCCTCTCTGCCGTCTCATTGTTGGCCTCAACCGTCGTGGCCGACAGCCAGATTGCGGTGGTCGATACCCAGCGCGCCGTCATGGAGACCGAGGAAGGGCTGCGCATGCAAGCCAACCTCAAGAAGCTCTTCGACAAGCGTCAGCAAGAATTGGATGGCAAGCAGAACGAGCTGCAAAAAGAGCGCGAAGACTTGGAGAAACAGCGGGGCGTGCTGAGTCAGCAAGAGCTGCAGAAGCGAGCCGAGAAATGGCAAGCCGAGATGATGCAGGTGCAGCAGCGCTTCGTTCAATACAACCAAGAGCTACAAGCCAAACAGAATGAGCTGATGCAGCCCATCCTGCAAAAGACATTGGGAATCGTGCGGCGCATCGCTACGCAGAGCGGCTACGCGGTCGTCGTGGACAAGCAGGCGGTGCCGTATGTTCGCCAAGACCTTGACCTGACGGATCGCGTCATTCAAACCTACAATGATGGTGGTGCAAGCGCTCCAGCGGCCAAGCCGGCAACAAAGCCTGCACCAGCGAAGAAGTAGCCGGCGCGCCAGGGTTAGCGCCGGGAAGCAAAAGACGGCGCACGTCGTGGTGCCAAAAGCGAGATCCTATCCGTGAACGAGGCGCTGCGTATCAACATCAGCAAGATCTTGGAGATCTTGCCGCACCGTTACCCGATGTTGATGATCGACCGGGTGACGGAGTTGGTGCCCGGGCAGTACGTGCTGGCGCGCAAAATGGTCAGCTCGAACGAGCCTTGGTGCCAGGGGAATTTCCCTGGGCGGCCGGTGATGCCCGGGGTGCTGATCATCGAAGCGCTGAGTCAGGCGGGCTCGCTCTTGGTGTACGCAACGGAGCCGTTCGATCCGAAGTCGAACCGCATGTACTACCTAGGTATCGACAAGTGTAAGTTCCGCAACACAGTCACCCCCGGTGACCAGCTCGATCTCCGCATCGAAGCGATCGATCAGCGCAGCAACGTGTGGCGCTTCCGCGGCGAAGCCACCGTGGACGGTACACTGTGCGCCCAGGCTGAGCTGATCGCCTCGGTGGTCGACCACGACGGATGACACTCGAGTGAGCGCGGGTTTGGTGCCAGCGCGACCATCAGCACGACCATCAGCGCAACGGTCAGTCCGTTGACGCTTCCTCCTGTATCAGACAGAACCCGTTGCCGAACGGGTCACAGCAGTGCGCGATCTCACCCCAATCTCCCTGGTCGCCACCTTCATGCTGCGCGCCTGCAGCGATAGCGCGCTTCAACACAGACTCTAGGTCGGCGACGAGGAAGTCTAGATGCACCGGGGTCCAGTGACGCGAATACGTGCGCCCAGTCGCCGAATCGCTGCACGGCGGAGTGCCCTCGGCTTTCTGGAGCAGGTACACGTCGAGGTTTGCGGTGCGCAAGACGGCCATGCTCTCGCTCGGTGGCCTCTTGAGCTCGAGCCCCAGCGCTTCGGTGTAGAAGCGAATACCCTGCGCCAAATCCGGCACGTCAATGCTGACAGTAGTTTGATACATAGTGGTCTGATACTTGATGGCTTGATGTGCGGTGCCCCGGTTTCGCTACGACCAACCGCGCGTCAGTTGTAGGGCAACGTTCGCGGGTGTCCAGCTCGAGCGATAGCGAAAACAAACTTCGGAGTGCCCGGTGAACACGGGAGCTTGAGAGAGTAGGCCGTTGTCGCTAGTCGCGCGGGGTTGCAGTGGTATCGAGCGAAGCGGTCCGAAAACGAGCGCTTTATCGCCGACCAGTGGAGTGGTCTCGGACAAAGCGCACATGATTGGACCGAAATGCTGGGGGCTACTCGTTGTGTGGTTGCGGGCGGTCGCGCGGGGTTGAGCGTCAGTCTGGCAGGGGCGCTAGTCGCGCGGGGTTGCAGTGGTATCGAG
>JBNLEN010000243.1:0-8389 GCA_050304975.1 Polyangiaceae bacterium | reverse complement strand
GTCTGATGACCGCTTGAAACGTGGTTGTCGAGTTCTTGAAGCCTTGATGGAACTCAAAGCCGATGGTCATCGTGCGTCGCTTTTCTTGCTCTTTCTCGGTCGCATTCGGATCAAACCCAGAAAATAGTTGCTCAAAAACCGTGGCCGGATCGGTCAAAGGCGCCAGCGGCGCCCGCGGACCCGCCCAGGAAATGGCGTCCGTATACGCACACGGAATGCCATCATCGCAGGCGGCCGGATTGGTGTCCCCAGCGGTGCGCAGTTGCAGGGACTCGAAGCGTGTGCCGGTGGAGATTTGGCGAGCTATCAACTGGTCTACGGATACATCCAGCACGAGGTCATCTGCCGAAGGAGCAGTGAAGGTCAGCATCGCTGAGCCTCCCGTGATGTGGTGCGCGGCCGTGACCAACTCGGGTACGTTCTGTAGGCCAGACCAAACGTTGATCTGCTGCCGGACGGGCTCCAGTGAATCCAAGATCTCTGGCAGCGCCCAATCCGTGCCGCCACTGGTCGGGATGAACTTCGGCAGATGAACACCGTTGGGGATGTAGTAGAAGAGAAACCGGGGAGGAGGACCTTCTTCTTCCGCCGCCGCGCGTCGACTCAGCGACGGAAGCCACGGCAAGCACAGACCTACGCCCGCGCCACCCAAGAGTAGCCGTCGGCTCATGCGAGGATCTAGTGTCCGTTTCATGGGGATTCCTCCTGGCCGCGTCGCAGCCGGAACGGGTCGCTCATCACCACAGCCCGGATCGTGGAAGCCAGACCAGCGCCTTCGCCAGCTGCTTGCGAGGTCGCGCCGATCCAGAGCCGGTCATCGTCCCGCCCCTTTCCAAAGTCGCGACCTAGCGCAAAGCTCAGCAACTGCTGCGTGACGCACTTCTTCAGAGCTGGATCTTCGCTCAACAACCGCGCCATCTCCTCGGGCGTTTCGAAACTGCGACCATCGACGAAGGCTGAACTCGCGTCGATCGGCTGGCCCTCGTATTCCGTGCGGTACTGGCCAACCGCATCGAAGTTCTCCAATCCAAACCCGATCGGATCAAGCAGCTGATGACAGCCTGCGCAGCTGGGGTCAGAGCGGTGGGCTTCCAACCGCTCACGCAGAGTCTTGGGGCTCCCGTCGTCCTCTTCCTCCAACGCAGGGATGTCGGGTGGTGGTGGTGGTGGCGCGCTGCACAGCAGGTTCTTGAGGACCCAGCGGCCACGCTTCACAGGTGCGGTCTGCGCAGACCCGGAGGTCGCCGTCAGGATCGTTCCCTGGGTTAGCAGTCCAATGCGGACGCTGTCGCTAGTATTCACCCGACTGAAGTTGGCACCGGAATAATCCAACCCGTAGTGCGCAGCCAAACGGGCGTCCACAAACGCAAGCCTGGTCGTCAGAAGTTCAGGGATTGGTCGATCCTTTTGCAGAAAGTCGGCGAAGAACAAACGAGTCTCATGGATCATCGCCAACTTGAGTTCATCGTCGAACGCGGGAAATGCTCCGGGGTCAACGATGTGCTTCTCCATCGCGTCCAACAACAGCCAATGCTTTGCGAAGCTGTCCACCAACGCTTCGGCTTTCGAATCGGCCAACATCCGCTCGACCGCAGACTCCAAGCCGGCATCCGTGGAGAGTTCGCCAGATTCAGCATCAGCAAAAAGCTCTGCATCGGGCATCGAGCTCCACAGAAAGTAGCTCAAACGATTCGCTAGCTCATATTCCGAGAGTGCGTGGGGTTCGCTTGAGTTCGGATCCTCGTCCAACTCGACGTGGAACATGAAGTGAGGCGACAACAATGCCGCCTGAAGCGCCAAGCGAACGCCGGTTGCCAAGTCCTCCTCCTGGGACTCCGCCACGTCAAACAACGAAAACAGTGGCTTCAGTTGGCTGTCCGAGACGGGTCTTCGCCAGGCCCGGAATGCGAAGCGCGCGACTATCCCCTCTGCGCATACCCTCCCTTCAGCCACCGGGTCACAGTCAACTACCGTAGCCAGGCGCTCTGGAGATGTGTACAGGTCATCCAGCAGCACTTCTGTTGCCGCTAGATATTGACGGGCGTGGATGGGCGATATCGTCAACGCTTGCGCCGAGGTGTCGAAGTCCGAATCCGTATCGTCGGGAAACCCATCCGCCGGGGTCAGCGCCGTCCCCAACAGGTCTCGCACGGTATTGTTGTACTCCAAGCGATTGAGTCGGCGCAGCACCACCACCCCAGGGTCTTCCGGTAGTGGTGGCTGGTACACTGGCGGCTCCTCCAGCGCTCCCGGGGTCAAATAGGGGCGTCCGTGATCGGAAACATACTCATCCGGGATCGCACCAGGGTGAGACTGCTCATCGGAGCCGTCTTCGGAAACGTTGGAACGGTCCATTTCCGAAGAGTCGCGCGAGCTCCTGGAGGCAGGTCTGGAGTCCGACTCCCCTGGCAGCGGCTCGTCTGCGCTGGCACAAGCCGTGGCAAACGCCAGTCCCCCCAAAGCGACGAGCCATACCCATGGTGTCCGTCGGCCACCCTCCATACCCTGGCGAGTGGTTGGACGTGTTCTTCTCTCGCCAATAACGCTAGCGTGATTCATGTTGGCTACCGCAGATCGCATGCACAGACCCGCTTAAGATTTGCGAGTAGAGGTTACCGCCAAGGCTGTACGCGGCACTACTAACAAGTGCTTGTCACTAGCTCGACTCGGCCTTAAGACCAGCCTTTGCAGTGACGATGTGACGCCTCCTACCCAGCGAGCTCCTCGGCGGCTTGCCTGGGGCACCGCGCAGCCCGCCCCAACCTTTCTGGCTCGACTTGAGGCGTTTAGGCCATCCCGTAAACTCACGGTTTGTACGTACTCCAGAGGGCAATCGCTGAGCAATTCTCAGCGCTACTTCAAGAAACCTATCGTTGTCGCACCTGTTGCCCGGGGGACACTTGTTACCCGTAAGATACTTGGGCCTGGCGCATAGTCATTCGCACTGACCCGACACTAGCGACGCCGAGCAGTAACCGCCCCAATACGAATGCCGGCGAAAAGCAGGCCGGATTGGTTAGACGGGGGCATGGGTTTCGCCGGTGCCATAATTGGCACCTGCATCCATTGAGAAGCTCCCCTTGTCGATCTCAAAAACCGCCGATTGGTCGATAGGAAGTCGCAACGCTACGCTGCGCCCGGAAAAGGCACGTATCCTCCGTAAGGGTGCGAACCTCAGATCGCTTCGTGCCACCGACTGGGGAGACAGCGAAGTGTCACAATGGCGCCTACCGCGACGACTCGCGGCACAGGAGGCCCGTGAGGATGGACAAGCCTCAACGACTATGTATGTTCCGGCACATGCAGCGTGTGATGTGGCTTGGTGCTCTGGCGATCCTGTCTTGCAGCGCAGACAAGTTTTCCTCGGAAATGGACCCCACGATGATGGCCCCCACTGGGGGAGCCGGCGGCAGTTCGGGTCCGAATGACCCCAGCGTAGCGATTGATACTCTGGATCCGAGCGTGGTCGGCACTGACGCCGATGCAGGAGTCGGGGGTCAAGCGGGGCAGATGAATGCTGAGGGCGGAGCTGGCGGGGATGCTTCTGCTGGAGCGGGCGGGGGCCTGGAACCTGGCGGCGCTGGCGGTCAGCCGGAATGCACAGAAGGCGCCTGCCTTTGCCCCGAGGGCCAAGCCGTCTGCGCGGCGACCTGCCCTGGGTGCTTCATCGGCAACGAATGCATCGGCGCAGGCACTGCCAACCCGCAAAACGAGTGCGAGGTCTGTGATCCGATCGTCGATTCCGAAGGTTGGGCTGCGCGTGAAGGCATGCCCTGCGACGACGGTCAGTACTGCACAATCAATGATGCCTGCAATGGCAACAGCTGTAGTGGCACCCCTCGGGAGTGCGACGACGGCGTCGCCTGCAACGGCATTGCCGCGTGTGACGAGGGGACCGATTCATGCACTCCTGGGCAGAACCAATGCGGCGTCGACTTGTGTGACGTCGCTCTTGACCAATGCGTGAGCAGCTGTACCGGTTGTCTAATCTCTGGGCAGTGCGTGCCAGCCGGTGCAGAAGACCCCGGCAACCCATGCATGGTCTGTGACCCCAACCGCTCCGACAGCACGTACAGCGCACAAGCCGGCAAGAACTGCGGACAAGGCCCGACCGAATGCTCCGGACAGGATACCTGCAATGCCCAGGGGCAGTGTCAACCCAACCACAATCCGCCCGGATCCGCTTGCGGGAATAGTAGCACCAGCGCCTGCGACGCGGCAGACACATGCAACGGCAACGGTCAGTGCCAAACCAACAGCTCGAGCAACGGCGACGCCTGTGACGACGGAGAGTACTGCACCACGTCAAGTCAGTGCCAAGGTGGGCAGTGCGTTTCGACTGCCACCCGCAACTGCGGGGCCAATCAGACTTGTGACGAACAGGCCAATAGCTGCGTTTGCACGGGCTGCCAGATCGGGCAAAGCTGCGTCGCGAACGGCACGCTGAACCCCAGCAACCCGTGCCAGATCTGCAGCGTCGCCAACTCCACCAATTCCTACAGCGCTAACTTCGGTGTCAGCTGCGGCTCGGGCCCCCAAGAATGCTCCAATCAGGACACCTGCAACGCCCAGGGCGTGTGTCAGCCGAATCACGTCAACAATGGCACACTGTGCAACAACGGTACTTGCCAGGCCGGAATTTGCGAACCGGACCCGTTCGATTGCGTGGCACCGGACCCGCCGGTGGTCGCGTTTCCGGACGCCTATCTTGGGTCAGCCCCACCCCCAGTTGGTCAAGGTGGCAATGTGCGAGACGGGCGCTACTACCCCGTGCGCCTCGACCAGTATGGCGACAACGTGACGATCACCCTTCGAACGTTTGAGTTCCGTGCGAACTACGTCCAGGTCGGGCAGAGACCGTATTCGAGCGTGGGCGGACCCTATATCCCGGAAATTCAGTTCGCGGGCACATATTCGACGTCTGGAAATTCGATGACCTTCGACGCGGAGCGCTGCGATCCAAACTACAACATCGACGTCGGCACCTTCACTTATACCGCTACGCCAAACGGCCTAGTAACGATTGAAGAGTACTCCACCGGCACAACGATCGTAACCACCCTCGCGCGCGAATAGAGTCTCACGGTTGGCTTCACGCTCGAGCACACTAAGGCATCCCGTCTGTGCGTTTTTGGGCCCGACCATGAGACAGTGCCTATAATGAGCCGTGCCTGAAACCCTGCACTCCCTCGACAACTTGCGTTGTTTCGTCGATGCGGCCCGGATGCTGAGTTTTACCAAGGCGGCGCGGCGTCATGCCATCACACCAGCAGCGTTCGGGCAGCGGATCAAACAGCTGGAGGAACAGCTCGGTGCTCCGTTGTTCGTGCGCTCAACCCGCCAGGTGCGCCTCGCCGCGGCCGGCATGCGTCTGCTGCCAGCTGCCGAGCGCTGCATCGCAGCAGCTGACGAGTGCCGCATGGCGGTGCATGGGCAGGCCACCCCATCGAGCGTACAGTTGTTGCTCGGCACACGCCACGAGCTGGGCCTCAGCTGGATAGTTCCCGCCTTCGACGAGTTGGAGCAAAGCTGGCCGGGCCTGTCTCTGCATCTCTACGTCGGCAGTGGGCCAGATCTGTTAGCACGGCTACGCACGTTCGAACTGGATTGTGCCATCACCTCGTCGCGCTTCAATGACGCTGCGCTCGATGCCATTCCGCTTCACCGTGAGGGGTACGTCCTTTGCGCTGCGCCCAGCCTGCTGAAGCACACTCCATTTCGGCGGATGGCCGACGCGCTGCGGCACCACCTGTTCGATATATCGGATGAGCTGCCCTTGTTTCGCTACTTCCGGGATGCGACCAAATCTCCTGAGTTGCGGTTCGCCAAGATCACACGGCTTGGATCCATCGACGCAATCCGCGCGTTCGTCTTGCAGGGCAAGGGTGTGGCGGTGCTGCCGGAGTACCTGGTCAACGACGACCTACGCACGCGGGCATTGGTTCGAGTGCTGCGCTCGGTCGAGGCACAGCACGATTACTTCCGCCTCGTCTTCCGAAGCGACGATCCCAGAAGACCTGTGTTCGTGGCGCTCTCCAAGAAGCTACTCCAGATGCCGCTGGCCTGACGCTGACCACGAGCGGCGCTGGGCCGTCCCTTTGAGGCTCAGCTATGGCGGCCCAGGTTCGCAATCGGGCCGCGGAGTGCATGTGGCGACCGGAAAATACGGTCGGAACTCAATCTTCAGGGCTGCTTTGGGGCCGATCTGTCGCATCGCGAACGGCGTTCAGATGCGGCGCATCATCTATCTACAGTGAAAATATCAACACCCGAATCAGATTGTTCTCTGGGCGCCCTGCCTCGAGGTTTTTGGGCGTGATATTTATCCGAGTCGCATCATGACCAAAACTATAGCCCTGTGTTTCGCCGCTTCTTCGCTCCTCCTGGCCTGCGGGGGAGAACAGGATAACTCCTCGGATATGCCGCTGACCGGCAACACCGGCGGAGGGGGTCAAATGAACGCAACTGCCGGCAGCGGGGGCGATCTGACGGGCAACGGCGGCGGGGCTTCGGGCGGCGAACAGGCCGCGCCACCCACTGGGGGAGCGCCGATGGGTGGCACTCCTCCAGTAGCAGACGGTGGGTCTGATATGGGCGGCAGCGGCGCTGAGGCTGGAGGCGGCGGGACCGACGCCGGTGGCGCGGGCGGGGCTGACAACGGTGGAGCTGACAACGGTGGCGCCGACAACGGCAACGCCAACCCTAGCCCAGGATGCGGTCAGGGTGGACGCCCAGCAGACGGCAAGGTCTACAAGGCAGGGGAATCCTGGTTGGTGTTCCCGGAGAAGTATGACGGACAAACGCCGCTCCCCGTGCTGTTCGGTTTTCACGGCTGCGGTGGTACGAACTTCGGAGACGCCAACCGTACGGAATTCTGGGATCATACGCGCGACAGTGGATTTGAAACCGACTACGTCGTGGCGATTCCTCTGGCTGCGTCTGGTAGCTGCTTCGACTATCGGACAGACATCGTTCGCGCCAAGGCCTTGTACGACGAGCTCGTCGAAAACTACTGCGTTGACCTCGACCGGGTCTTCGGAACCGGCCACAGCTCGGGCGCTGGCTTCTTGATGGAGATTCTGGCCAGCGCCAACCAAGCGGACTTTGAGCATTTCAATTTCCGGGGAATCGCGCCGGTCTCAGCCTGGCTCATCGGCAGCCAATCCACGGCGGTGCCGACCATGTACATCCAGGGGGTGACTGACTCCGAGCGCGGCGGCGGCGACGGCAAAGACGTCGTCGACAAGATCGTCAGCGTCAATGAGTGTAGCTCTGACACCACGCCGTACGAGGTTGACGACTGCAGCAGCACCCACGACGGGGATCCCGTCAACGCGAATTGTGTCAGCTATGGTGATTGTGGCTCCACCTCGATTTGGTGCTCACACGACGACTCGAACTATAGCGGCACGTTCCACGGTATCCCCTGCTTCTTCAAGCAAGCCGCTTACGACTTCTTCCAAAGCCTCTGACGAAGCTGCCGCTCGACCACGTAAGTGCGAGTCGAGGGTTATTTCAGCGGAGCTGGGCGTCCCTCAACTCGAACGTTGTCGAGGACGCGCGTGATAGTGCGCATGCAGCGCATGTGAACTCGCTGCCAGTCGACATCTGCAAAGATCACCACCACGCTGGGTGACGTCTCGTTCAACGACTTGACCAAGCCGATCACGGAAGTGATGGTCGAAGAGTTCATGAAATCCAAGCGGGAGAAGTCGACAGTCACCTTGCGACCATTCGAGACTTCGATAATCTTGTCTACCAGAGGACTCAGGAACGCCAGCGGCGTCCGGGAGTCACTGGCGCCCCGCCATGTTACGGTCACCTCTGAGGAGGTCGTTCCGACGACGATTTCGAGACCATCTTTCTCGAATGTGAACTCGGACCTGCTCATTGGAATCTCCTGGTAGCCGTCACGCTGACCACGCCGGCCTCGTACGAATAGTCTAGCTCAAACTGCCCTTCAAACCCTATCCGATATAACCCGAGCTGGTTACTTTCCCTCTCCCCCGACATCGACCCTCGGAGCCGCTGCATGTAAAGTGCACCAATATCTGGCGCTTCGCACAGCCGGCGAACGTGCGTAGCCAAGTCGTCCACCCGACGAGCATCAGTGCAGCGCTGAGAAATCGTCATGCTCAAGCTCTGCACCGATTGCTCCAAAGTGAACAAGATCGGTTCATTACTGGCCAAGCCCTCGCCGTATTTGACAGCGTTCTCCAGCAGTTCCGATGCCGTCATCGCGGCTGCGGCTCTAACCGCGGCCGGATATCGCCCTTCCAGTAGTTCGAGGACTTGTGCGCGTGCCTCCCGCGCGCTCTCCCAAATGGGGTCAAGCCTGGTTTCGAAACGCACCACGCTCTTGGCCTCGGAAGCGCTCTGGCCCCGCACA
>JBNLEN010000242.1:0-8409 GCA_050304975.1 Polyangiaceae bacterium | reverse complement strand
TCACGCACCATCTGCGCGCCCATGTTCTCGAACTTGTTCTCGAGCTCGATCTCCTTGGCCACCGTCACACCGTCCTTGGTGATGGTGGGAGAGCCGAAGCTCTTCTCGATCACGACGTTGCGGCCCTTGGGACCCAACGTGACCTTTACAGCGTCAGCCAGCGCGTTCACACCGGCAAGAACCAAATTACGAGCTTTCTCCTCGTAAACAATCTCTTTAGCACCCATTAGATATGCTCCTTCAAATCCAGTCTTGGGGTTACTTCTCGATCACGCCGAGGATGTCATCCTCACGCAAGATCAAGTGCTCCTCGCCATCGAGCTTCACTTCGGTGCCGGCATACTTGCCGAACAGAATGCGGTCGCCCTTTTTGACGTCCAGCTCACGGACTTTGCCATCGTCGCTCACTTTGCCGCGACCAACAGCGACGACCTTTCCTTCAACCGGCTTCTCTTTGGCCGAGTCGGGGATGATGATGCCACCTTTGGTTTTCTCTTCTTCTGCTACGCGCTTGACGAGCACGCGGTCCTGCAACGGTCGAATGTTCATGGCTGTTTGAGCCTCCCTGAGGGTTTCGGGTAACGCGGTCCCAAGTAGCCGGGACCTAAGTCTGAGGTCATTGTTGCTTTGCTGATCTGATTCGGGTTTCGGGAATCACCTGAACAAGTCAGCAGAGCCACCAAATCACGAGCCAAAAGCCGCTCGGGCTTCAGCGCCGCGGAAGTTAGCCACCCCCAAATGGCTGTCAACCCAGCTCGGAGAATTTTGGATGGAAATCGAGAAACGCGGCATCAGGCGCCGGCCCACTGCATTGACAATTCGTGACGGGTTGCGCGGCACAGCCGGGCCCTCTAGTTTCGCGCGAGTGATCGGCAAGCCACTTCCGCTGGTTTTTTGCGTCGCTCTGAGCTCAGCCATCGCGAGCTGTGGAGGCGCCGGAGCGGAATCCACTGGCGTTGGCGACTTGCTGCGGCCGATTTCCGCGAAAAGGCCGGGAAATGCTGTCACCCGCTCACAGATCTTGGAAGTCCAACCTGGAACGACCGGACCTTTCCTGTCTCGCGGGAACTCCGGCGGGTTGTTGGTCTGGGTAACTGAAGACGAGGGCACCGGAGGTTTTTGGACCGGGGTGCTGAATCAGACCGGCGGCGTCGAGGGAGAGCCCCGCCGCATCGCCGAAAGCCCCCCGGGGGTGGAGCTGGTGCAAGTGGGCCCAGTGCTCGAGGACCGAGTCGTCGTCGTGTTCAGCACGCAAGCGGATGAGCGAGCCGTGTGGACCATCGGGATCGGAACCGGAGGTGAACTGCGCTCACCACCTCAGCAGATCACGGAAGCACCTAACGAAGTCCTTTGGCTCGATTCGGTGCGCCTCGCCTCAGACACCTTGGTCTTCTGGGCTGAGCGCGGAGCCGGCAGTGCCCAGCTGTATTCCATGCTGGTGGATGCGGGTGGCAAACCCAAGACCGAAGTCACGCGCATGCACGGCGCGGCAACCTCCTGGCAAGTCAGGCCACACGCTGGTGGTGCGCTGTTGGCCCTGGTCAATGATCAGCGTCAAGTCGCGCTGATCGCCGTGGACGAAGAAGCGCGGGTGCAGTCTGAGCGCGTGCTCGAAGACTCGGACGGCGCCCACAACGACCTGGACTTGGCCCCCAGCCGCAACGACTGGGTCGTGGCGTTCTCACAACAGCGCCCGATCCAGCATCACGTGGTATCGGCCGTGCTGGACCCAGATCTGCGCGTCAAACGCTCCGTAGATTTCGCATTGCCGCCGTTTGGTGAGCAGCGCTTGGAACGCCTTGTCGAAGCACCGCAGGGTGACGACAAGCCCGCCTATGCGGTCTGGCAGAACACCAGTACGGATGCTGGGCAGTTGCGCGTCGCTCCGCTCAACTGGGACGGCAAAGTAGAAACTCAGCCGCTGCTCATCCCGCAAGATTCGCAGAAGAGTCCGCCGGAGTTCGCGGCCACGGCTGATAGCTTTCACGCACTACTCTGGAGCTGCCCCGTCAAGCTAAATTGCAGCGAGCCGCAGCTTCCGACTCTGCTCACTTTCAACGGCAAGTTAGAGCCCACGGGTATCGCCGCTTGGAGCCACGCGGAGCAACCGCCAGACTTGGCTTGGGGGCTCAACTGCACGGATGGCGATTGCCTGAGCTTGGCTGCCACGTTCTCTTCACCGCCAAACGTTCAGGTGCTCAGCAGCCGCAACCAAGGCAAGTGGGTGATGCCGGCGTTCAAACCCGAGCACACCTGGCCCGCCGCCACCAGCGCGCAGGCAGTGGCCCGCACGGACAAATTAGCCGACTTCGAGGTGATCACTAGTGACGCTGGCAGCTTGATAGCCACACTCAGCGACTTCGACCCAAACACACCTTACGTGAAACCCAAGACTCCAGCTCCTGATGGACGCTTGGCCCCAGTGCGCGCCGTGTTGCGCCTGCGGTGGATGCCGACCGACGCCAGCAAACCGCTGCGCGAAGAAGCCCCATCACCCCAGGTGATCTCGTACCGCGCCCGTTCCGTGTCCGGCGCTAGCCTGAGTAAACGTGGCAGCCAAGTACTGCTGGCGTGGACCGCGCTGGACCGAGACCAGGCGCAAGTCTTCACCACCTTGCTCGACGCGCGCGGCAACAAACTCAGCCAGCGCATGCTGACCCGCAAGCCCGGCGAAGTGTACGGCCTGCGCACGACCGCCATCGATGATGGCTTCATGCTCGCCTGGGTGGATGAACGCCGCGGCCGCCCCGAAGCCTACGTGGCCAAGATAGGCCCGACGCTAAACCGCATCAGCCAGGACACGCGTTTGGGAGAGGCTGAAGCAGAGGCCACCGGCGCCGACGTCGCTCTGGTGGGCAAGCAGATCTGGGCAGCGCGCACCCAAGCAGACGGACGCATCTTCGTCAGCCGCATGAACGCCAAGAGTCTCGCGGTGGAAGGTGATGAACTAGCCGTGGCTAGTGGACGGGGCGCCAGAGAGCCGCGCTTCGTCGTCACGGGAGACAGCGTGCTCCTGGCGTGGCTCGCCGATGATCCAGTTCCAGGCTTGCACTACTTGAAGTTCACCATCGGCGCTGATGCTGCTTCAGGCAGCGTCACCAGCTTGCGGGCAGCTCGGGCCGAACACTTTGCACTGTACTATGACGGCAAACATGCTGAGGCGGTGGTCAGTAGCGAGGGCCAGCTGTTGCAAGGGCGCTTGGAAAACGGGGGCGCATTGAAGCGCGTCTTGGACAGCTCCACCCCATTGCCCGTGAGCTTCTTGGGCAAAGAGCTCTGGTATTACGAGCGCTCAGGGGCGGGCCCGCACCTGAACCGAGCGCAACTGGAAAGCTTCCCGAACTAGCCGCGCGAAGATGACGTCAGCCTGACCCGAGAGACTCCGCACCACGCCACTCAACGGGGCGCTGGCAGTGCCGAGACGCAGCTGACGTCAGCCTCGCCGTATTGCTGCTCCAGATAGCGCACGATCTCGCGCGACTCATACATCTCGACGCCGGTATTCGGATCTACCAGGTAGGGGAAACGCACGCGGCCGCCGCGCTTGGCCAGCTTCGAACGATTGCGGTCCGATCCCATCGGGCTGCTGCGGTGCACGAAATCCAAATCGAGCTCAGTCAACGTGCGCCGTACGCGTCGACAGGCGGGGCAGCCCTCAAACGAGTACAGCTCGAGCAGCTGCCGGGGCTGCTCGTGGCTCGTGCGACGGTTCAGCATGCCGCGCCCAAACCCCAGCGGGGACAGCAGAGCGTGCAGGGCTTTGAGAATTCGAGGAGGTTGGTGAGTCGCGTTTGCCATGCGCTCAGAATGGCCAGACTCAGCCCATGCAACAACATCATGAGTTTTCAGGTGCACATGAACGTGCTACATGACCTAGATGGCGCTCCAACTCGCCAGCCTAAATCTCAATCAACTCGTAGCCTTAGACGCGCTGCTCGGGGAGAGAAATGTGCGCAAGGCGGCCGTGCGCATGGGGGTCACGCAGTCAGCGATGAGCCACACGCTGCGGGCGCTGCGTGAACTGCTCGGCGATCCACTGCTCGTGCGCGTCGGCAATCAGATGGTCCCCACTCAGTACGCGGAGCAGATCGCTGTCAATCTGAGGCGGGGCCTCTCGGAGTTGGAGAGCGTCGTGCGAGGGCGAGCGGCGTTCTCGCCCGAGTCCATCTCCGACGAGTTCACGCTCTCCACCCATGACGGAGTGTTGGCCTACCTGGCGCCGGTACTGTACCGACTGCTAGCAGAGCAAGCGCCGCGAGCCCGATTACGCATCGCCGCGCTGGACGTGCGGGGTTTGCGACAACAGCTTCTCGATGGTGAGGTCGACGTTGCACTCGTAGCCCCGCTGCTCGATCTCACGGGGTTGCAGACTGAACCCGTGATGGGCAGTGGATTTTGTGGCGTCGTGCGACAAGACCACCCGCGCATCGCTCACGAGCTAACGCTCGATCTGTACTGTGAAGTCCCGCACGTGATGCAGACCATCACTGGTACTGGCCGCAGCTTCATCGACGACATCTTGGCGCAGCAGGGTCGCGAGCGAGAGGTGACGGTGAAGGTGCCATACATGTACGCCCTGCCGGATCTGCTCACCCACTCGGACCTGATCGCGACCATGCCGATCGCCGCGGCGCGCTACTTCTGCGACAAGTGGCCGCTGAAGATCCTGGAGCTACCGTTCCACATCCCCGCGGGCAACATGGTGCTCTGCTGGCATGAGCGCTTCGCCGCCGATCCCGCGGCGCAGTTCTTCGTCAACGTCGTGCGTGAGGCCACACGCGTGGTGCAAGCCCAAGTAGGCTAGCCGACGCCCCGGCAACGCAGAGACATGCCTATTCGAGCGACGCGTCTGACAGGCTACAAAACGTCAACGAGCCGCTCAGGAGGTGAGCAGCTCGGAGATTTTGTGGGTCATGAAGGACTTGAACCTTCAGCCAATGGATTAAGAGTCCACTGCTCTACCAATTGAGCTAATGACCCAGGATTCGCGGAGCACGCTCCTTACCCACCGTCAGCACACGAGTCAAGGCCTAACCCGCCCCACCTGGCGCCCAAGCCCAATCTCTCCCCACCGCCGTGACCAGCCCACCAGCATCATCGCCGTCCGCCTCCGGATCTGCGCCAGCGTCCGCAGCGTCTAGCTCATCTGCGCCGGAGCTTGTTGCGGCGCCCGAGCTTGCGGAAGCCGTCGGCGCGGCGACGCTCACTAGCTCAGCAGTGCAGTTGCTGAGCGTCTGCTTTGCGGGCGTGAAGAACAATCTGCGCCCGGGTCTGGTGCTGCAGGCGTTCGCGCTGTTGCTGCTGCTGGCGTACTACTTCGTCCCCGCCGCGCGAGCTGCGTTCGATCAGCTGGGTCAGATCAAGCAGCAGCACGGTTACCTCTATTCTTCGCTCTCTGGAGGTTTGTTTGGGGGTTTGGTGCCGTATCTCTTTCTGCTGGGTACCGGCCGCGTGCCGGCGCATCGGCGGCTGCCAGAGCTCGCGTTCTATCTGGGCTTCTGGTTGTGGAAAGGGGCCGAGGTAGACGCGTTCTACCGCGGGCAAGCTCTGCTGTTCGGGAGCGACGCGAGTTTCACGACCATCTTGAACAAGACCTTGGTCGATCAGTTCATCTACAACGTACTCTGGGCCGCGCCCTGTCAAACGCTGTTCTATCTTTGGAAAGATGCTGACTTCTCATTAGCCGGCACGAAGCAACGCTTGCGCGAAGTGTCGTTCGCGCAGCGCACGCTGACAGTGCTGTTTTCCACTTGGCTAGTGTGGATCCCGGCAGTGGCGGTCGTGTACTCGCTGCCGTCGCCGCTACAGATCCCAATCTTCAATTTGGTGCTGTGCTTTTGGTGCTTGCTGCTCAGTTACCTCAGCCGCGAATCTTGAGACACCACGCCTGAGGCAGCCCACCAAGGCGATCAGCTCACCCGGGTGAGTCGCACTCCACCTTTGGGACCATAGGTACCAATGCGAAACTCATTCACGACGGGTTTCTTTTCCGATAGCTCAAAGCGCGCTTGGGTCAGCAGCGTGCCCAACACAATTTTCAACTCATAGCTGGCAAACGCCGCCCCCACACAACGTCGATTGCCACCGCCAAACGGCAAGAAGGTAAACGGTGAAAAGCGCTCATCCAGAAAACGACTCGGACGAAAGCTGTACGGCTCTGGATAGATGTCTTCCTGGTGGTGCGCCATGTAGACCGCCACCCCAAGCGTCTGCCCTGCTGGCAACACATACTCGCCCAAAGTAAACTCGCGCGCGCACTTGCGGGGCACGATCGGCACGGGTGGATGACGCCGAAGTGTCTCTTGAGTCACCGCGCTCAAGAACGGCAGCTTGGCCAGCGCTTCGGGGTTGGCCTCATCCAGAGCTTGCAGCTCCGCTTGAAGCTCCGCCAAGACACCCGGATTGGCGTGTAGTTCATACAACGCCCACGCCAAGCTGGTCGCGGTCGTCTCATGCCCGGCGATCACGAAGGTGAGCAATTGTTCGTGGATCTCTTGCTCGGGCAGCGGTTGGCCGTCTTCGTCGCGCGCTGACAAAAGCAAACTGAGTACGTCTTGCCCGGGGTCTCGGCGCTTCTCTTCGATCAGCTGGTCGATCGTGCTGCGAAGCTCGCTCAGAGCCTTCTGGAAATTCGCCCACGGCCCAAAGCCGCCAAACTGCTTCTGCAAGAACCGAAACGTCGCCACCAGCGGATTGAATGAGCGCACCACCGACAAGATCTCCGTGTGCAGCTGCTGGACTTGCTCGGGCCGCGTCGCCCCAAAGATCGCCTCGATGATGATGTCGAGAGTGATGCCTTGGGCCGTCGGCAAGATCGGCTGGCTGCGCCCGAGTTCCACGCGCTCTAGCCAACGCAGCGTCGCAGCCTGCATCACTTCTGCGTAGGCCTTCATGCGCTCGCCATGAAACGGCGGCATCAACAACTTGCGCGCCTGCTTGTGCTCCGTGCCGTATTTGATGAACAGCGACCCCTGCCCCACAATCGCCGCCAAAGCCTCCGGCGCACCTGGCAAGAACGTGTCAGGATCCGCCGCAAATACGGACTGGATCCCCTCGGGGCTCCAAGTCAGCACCATGGGTGATTGTCCCAAAATCGGACAGGTGAGCGGATCCGAATAGCGCTGCGACAACCTGTCCATCAACGGGAACGGATCGCCCGGATTGAGCAACTGCGGTAGGGCTGACTTGGGGCCATCAGGCAATCTGGCGGTGGGCATGGCTCTCCTTCCGGCACTCAGACAGCGCGGCCCCAAGTGAGTTCCATGGATGCTTGCTGCGGCGCGAAAGCACATGTTAGGGGCAGCACATACTGATGTACGAAAATCCTAGCGCAGCCGACCGTCCCTCCCCGAGCGGCGCGTTCAACCCGCCGAAATCCCTGGGCGTGCTGGCGGCTCTCGTCGGCGGAGGGATGGCGCTGGCACCCGCCGAGGCGCTCGCCAACACGGAGCACGAAGAGCATGACCACGCCGGGCATGACCACACGGCCCATGAGCATGCGGGCCACCAGCATCGCCGCGGCGAGCCTGGCCAAGATGAAGTGCACTCCGAACGCGAGGCAGCGCACAGCCACGATCACGACTTCGAAATCGGGTTGGTGCCTGGCCTGTCGTACCTACCGGCAGAGGGCGAGTTTGGCTTCAGCCTGCACATGCACCTGACGTTCAAGCTGGGCGACTCGCCGTGGGCGGTCGGCGTCGGCGCGGAGCGGTTGTTTGACGAACACGCCCACAACACGATCAGCGCGGTCCTGGAGTATCGCTTGATCGACGAGTGGAGCGTGGCGCTCGGCCCCGGCATCACTTTCGAAGACGACGGCCACCCGCACCCCGCGCTACACCTCGAGACCACCTACGCGCTGATGACCGGCGACTTCCATCTCGGGCCAGCCTTCGAGGCCGCCATCGACACCCACGAGATGCACTTGACGCTCGGCGTACACGTCGGCATCGGCTTCTAGCGGGTGCTGGCGGCTCGTAGGCTCAAAAGCTGCTGACAACGCTGAGTCCACGCGTGCCAGCGAGTAACAAGCCGCAACCAAATCGGCCGACTACGGCTGAATACGCAGTAAAACGGTGCTCGACCCGCAGTGAACAGCGGCGACGACCTATACACGCTCTCCGAACGCGCGATAGGCAACGGCGTAGAAGCTGAAAGGGCGCCAAGGGCATGTCAAGCCGCCCACCAGATGCACTTCACGCTCGGCTGACACACCGGCATCCGTCCCAGCGCTGCTGCTCTGAGGAAGCAGGGCGCACGACACCTTGTCGCGCGCCCGCCTGACTATCGCCAAGTCACTACAACGTTCGCGTACCTCCATGTGGTTGAAGTTACACTCACCGTGACACCCAGCTGGTCCTCCAGCTGCACCGACTGACCTGCTCGAATTGGTACCGTCTGTTGAGGAAC
>JBNLEN010000241.1:0-8421 GCA_050304975.1 Polyangiaceae bacterium | reverse complement strand
CAACCGCTCGCGCTCCCCGGCGCTGACCAATGTTCGAAGCCAAGTCGTGACCCAACGCTTTAGTATCCAAGTCGGCACTCCCGCCACGCGGGGCCCGCCGCTCTGGGCCTGTTGAATGCCTTGGGACACTCCCGAACGATAGGCTCTTTGCACAATCCACTCTTTGGAGCAGCGGGCAACAGGTACGTAGTGCCAAACTCTAGCGTCCGGGACGTAAACGCTTTCGCAGCCGCGAGCGAGCAAGCGCTCCTGCATCTCGCTTTCCTGACCCGTGCTTCCTGACGCAGCTCCGGGCCCGCGCGTGATGTCGAAACCTCCAGCGCCACGCACATCCTCGGCGAAGGCCGCCCAATTGAAACCTAGGTAGTTTTGCCCCTGAGGGCTTTCTCCCGGAGCTAACTCCCAACCCCTTGCTGAGGTTGGCAGGTAATCACGCATCCACCCCGGGGGCTCGACCTCGTAGTCTACACTGACAGGCCCGCCATAAATCGCCCCACGGTCACGCGAGCCCGCGGCTTTCGCGTAGTCACAAAGCAAGCTTGGGGTCACGCGAACATCGTCATCGGAAAATAGGATCAAGGGATTCCCGAGGGTCTCGATCGCAGCGTTCAACGCGCCACTCTTGTTGCCCTCAGGCACAAACATGTAGCGCGCGCGAAGGCTGGGCGGGGCATTGCTGACGATCTCCTCGACACCGTTGCGTCCGCCGTTTTCGACGACAAGCGTTTCCTTGTACGAATTTGGGCGCTCGCACTTCGCCACTGATTCCAGCGTACGGCCAAGTAGATCGGGCCGGCCCGCAGTCGCGATGAGCACCACTAGTTCCGACGGCACGTCGATAGCTTAGCGGACGTCCGTCATTGTGGGAACTCTCTGCGCGTCAACTTGGAGCGCGCCGATCGCAGTCGGCGGCTTTTGCGATCCCTCCTCTGATCGCAGGATCCTGGCCAGACGGGGCCAACACCACATACGGGAATACACGCACTCTTGCGTATCCGTCCACGAAGTTGGGACAGCCCGAGTGATGGCGTCAGCCATCGGTTCTCGCATTATTCATTATTGGCGCGAGACCGCGGCGATTGGCCGTAGCGCTGCCTGCTCGGATTGAGCACAGCGCGACTGGAGAGCCGGCTAGGGCGCGTTGAGCCCAAACCGCTTAATGCTAAGTCAGGGCCAAATGCCCGGAAACACACCCCTGATTCGGATCGCTCCTGGATAGGGGGAGCCCCCCGTGGTACGCCCTGGGACTGGAAGTTCTAACGAATGGCCTCGGACAGCGCAGCAGGTTCCAACCCACCAGTCGTACCCGGTCCTACGACGCTGGAACAACACTTGGATTCGGCCGCGGGCAGCGTGGCGCCGCGCTTCTTGCTGGTCGTGCATGGTCAGATGGCAGGCAGGCTGTGCCGAGTCGACAGCGAAACCTTCATCATCGGACGCTCAGGGAACGTCGACCTGCTCCTGGACGACCCCTCCGTCAGTGCGCGCCATGCCAAACTGATCGTCAAAGGGGATGAGTGCTGGGCCGTAGATCTCGGGTCAACCAACGGTACGTTCATCAATCAAGCCCCCATCGTGGGCACGGCGCCATTGCGAGTCGGTGATGCCCTCCGCATTGGCAATGTGATCCTTGCTTTCCTGGCGGAGCAGCACGACGTTGGGTCTCACACGCTCTCCCTTGCACACGAGCAGTCTGGCACTCTAACTCGCACGGGCAGCCTGCGCTCGCTGCCCATGCTGCCCTCAGGCGGGGTCGTGACAACACGAGGCTCCGACGCCGATGAGGGGCCCTCCCTGCTTGAGTGGATTCAACGGATACGACTTGCATGGAGCTACGTGAGGCGGCACGCGTGGCTGCTGGTTGCACTGGCTTCGCTTGGAATCGCAGGCGGGGTCTTCTATGCCCGCCAACATCCGCCCCCCGGAGCCGCGTGGTTTGAGATCTCCCTGGCCAGCGAGGCTCAGGCCAATCCAATTGAGCGCGCAGACCGTCGGGCCGATCACGTCATCTTCTCTGCGCCGCAGAACGCGTTCCGTGCGCTTCCGTTGGTTAAGCGCACGCTGAAGAAATTCCACACTGGCGAGGGGTTTGACGAGAAGGCGGTCGCCATTCAGGGCCGGCTGTCGTTTGAGCCTCTGGATCGATGGGGCAAAGTCTGGCGAGGGGAGTACACCGCGCCTACTGCCGGCTTGGCGCAGGAGTTCTTGCAAGCGCATCTAGAGGAATACCTAAATTCGGAAATCAGCAAGACTCTGCAGCTACTCGAGACTCAAGATGCGTTCTTAGCCAGTCAGCTAGGAGACGCCAAAGCAGAGTTGACCGATCTCGAGAGTCGCATGGCGACGTTCCGAGAAGACCATCCAGAGATACTGCCGCTGATCTCGGACGTTAGTGTGCCTTCCCCCAAAGACAAGTTGGGTAGCTCAAAGGCCAGCGTTTCCAAGAGTCTAAACTCTACCAACGCCGAGATCGCTCAGCTGAAGGAGCGCTTGGCCCAAGGCGACTCTTTGCTGGCTGATCGAGTGCAGGCTGCGGAGAAGTACCGCAAGATGATCGGCCAGCTCGAGACCCAGATCGTTCAGGCCAAGGCGGAGGGCCTGACCGAAAGGCACCCGAAGATTCAGAAGTTGAAGTCTCAAGTCCGCGAGCTGGAGGCCCTGGAAAAGAAGACCGTTGCGGCTGAAAGCACGGAGATTCAAAAGCGCACCAACCGAGAGTATCGTCAAATGCGCGAGCGCCTTGCGCAACTTCAACGTGAAGCCGCATCCAAGCACCAGCAGCTCAAGGGACTAGACCAGGACATCCGCGAGTCTGAGCAAGAGAAGCTGAGCCTGCCCGAACTCGAAACTCGGTATCGTGAGATGGCTCGTCAGCACGAAAATGCCACGGGGCTCTACTACGCGTTGAGCCAAAAGAAGAAAGCCAATGAACTGCAGCTGGAGATCGAGCGCGCTGCTGCGAGTAGCCGCTACGAGCTCATGACTCCACCGACGGCGGAACTACCAAACACCACGCTCAACATGCTGAAGTGGGTCGCCATCGGATGCTTCGCAGGACTGTTCTTGGCCGTGCTTATCGCTGCGATGCTTGAGCTGCGCTGGTTCTTACGACAGGTCACGGCGATGGACCCGCAGCACTAGGGCACCACAGGTCCGTCGCTTTCAGCTCTTCCAACGCAGGTCGCTGTCGAGCTGCCCACTCTCAAGCAACGCCTGGATGTGCTTGATACGTAGGAAGCGGTCACCCTCGAGATCGTCCTTCTTCAGGTCGTTGGCGCGGTAGGCAGCCAATAGCTGCTCGACGCCACGCGCAACCGTCCACGTTGGCTTGAAGCTTGGTAGCGTGTCCTTGATCTTGTCGAAGTTCACGCGATAGCAGCGCGGATCCGGACCAGCTCCCTCCGCGTATTCGACCCGACTTTCCGGGATAGCGGCATGCACCGCGTCAGCAACTTCGCTAATGCGGTAGTTCTCTTCATTGCGCCCGACGTTGAAAGCTTGATTGTGGATCTTCTCAATCGGTGCCTCGAGTACGGCCAAGAATGCTCGACACAAATCTTCGACGTGTACCAATGGTCGCCAGGGCGTTCCGTCGCTCTTCATGTAGACCAGCCCCGTGGCTAGCGCCCAGCCAACCAGATTGTTCACCACCAAGTCGCCGCGCAGCCGAGGGGAGGCTCCATAAACCGTCGCATTGCGCATATAGGTCGGAGAAAACCCATCACTGGCAAGCTGACTCACGTCCTTTTCTACCATCACCTTGGATTCGGCGTAGGGAGTCACAGGATTGAAGCTGGCTTCTTCGGTGAGGACATCGTCCGGCGAAGCCGCACCGTAGACGCTGCAGGAAGACGAGTAGATATAGCGGCGCACGCCTGCTTCTTTGGCCAGCTTGGCAATATCCACGGAGGCCTTGTGATTGATGTCATACGTACACTGCGGGTTGAGATTGCCGAGCGGGTCGTTCGAAATAGCCGCCAAGTGGATGACCGCGTCATAACCCGACACGTCCTCGAGCTTCACATCGCGGATGTCTCGACGAATGGAAGTGATCGGGGACTTGTAATCACCAAAGTCACACCCTTCGAAATAGCCCGAATCGAGCCCCGTCACCTCGTGACCGGCCTCGAGCAGGCTCTGCACCATCACGGGACCGATGTATCCTTGGTGTCCAGTCAATAAGACGCGCATTTTCATGAATCTCCTGGCGATTTGGCCTTTGCTGGTTTGCCTCGTAGCATACCGGAATAGGGTATCCAATGCGCGCGTGACGGTGAACGTACGCGCCGCCTCAGATCGCATATCCCAGCAGCCACTCCGGTCTCCTCTTGCGTCGCACCACCGCCAAGGCCAAAACGAGGCTCGGTACCAGCCCCCCAAACCAGCCGAGAGAGATTTGACTACGGAAACCAAGTGTCTGGCCTGCGCCTCACGCGCGAGCACGGCCTTCTACACAATCAACAACCTCCCGGTGCAAAGCAACGTGCTTCTGCGCACCAGGCAGGAAGCGCGTGACTACCCCCGAGGCGATCTCGAGCTCACGGTGTGCCAACGCTGTGGATTCATTTCGAACCGCCTGTTCGACACGCGGCGGCAGGGCCCGCTCGCTGACTACGAAGCATCACAGGCATTCTCCCCGCGCTTCGTCCGCTACATGGACGAGCTTTGCCAATGGCTGATTGAAGCCTACGGCGTCAGTCAGCAGACCGTGCTGGAGATAGGGTGTGGGAGTGGGGACTTCATCAAGCGCTTGTGCGAACTGGGCAAAAACGCGGGTTGGGGTATCGATCCGACGTGTCTGCCAACTCAATCGTCCGGCCCACCGAGTCCGGGTGAAGCAGTGTTGGTTCGAGAGTCATACGAAGCAGCCACTCCCGGACGCGGTGCCGACGTTCTGGCTTGCCGGCACACGCTAGAACACATTCCCGATGTGCTGGAGTTCATGAAAATGGTGCGTCAAGCCTGCGACAAGGAGGGTGCTCGCCTGGTGTGCTTCGAGGTGCCGGACACTCTGCGGATCCTGAAGGAAACCGCGTTCTGGGACGTCTACTACGAACACTGTTCCTACTTCGGATCCGGCTCGCTGGAGCGATTATTTCAGCGTTCAGGATTCGCGGTGAAGGAGCTCGTCAAGGTCTACGATGACCAGTACTTGGTCATTGTGGCGGAACCAGCCCCAACAGCCGTCGAAGAACGTTGCCTGGACCTCGACGAAACGCTCGCCAGCACTGGAAAGTTCGCCAGCAATTTGGACCAATTGAGAGCGAAGTGGCGAGCGGAGCTGGAAGTGGTTTCGACCGCGGGTGGGGCCGCCGTGTTGTGGGGAGCTGGCTCCAAAGCAGCAGGGTTCCTCAGCACCGTCGGGTCGGACGCAATCGAATACATCGTCGACATCAACCCGCGCAAGCAAGGCATGTTTCAGGCTGGCTCCGCGCAGGAAATCATCGCGCCAGAGCGGCTAACGCAGATCAACCCGCACACTGTGATCCTGATGAACCCAATCTACCGCGACGAAGTGCAAAGAGACCTCGACAAGATGGGCGTAAAAACACGGCTCCTGCCACTCTAGTAGCCGGACCTGGGCGGAGCTTAGGCCTCAAGCACTATGGGGTTGAGCCCCATGTCACCCAGAGCTGTCTTGACTTCACCAGTATAGTTCTTGTTCATCACGATCACCGCGTCTGGCTTGCGTGCCTTCAACGCCTCGGGAGGCAGGATCGCATGGCCAGTGCCTGGGAGAAAGTGACCTTGCTTGCGAGGATTGATGTCAACGACGGACTCCACGTCGTCAGCAATTCGAAAGAGATTCATGAAACTCACAGTCTTGCCGCCAGCCCCCCAAACGCAGATCCTTTTGCCGGCGCCGCGGAGCTGCTGCATTTGCTCCTGCCACTGCCGTTTGCGTGCCTGAAAACGCTCGGCAAACCCATCCAGATAGGGTCCGACCGCTGCTAGATTCAGGCCCTGAGCCAATTGTCCCTGGGCTCGCCGGGCTGGCTTCGCCTCGATGCCCAAAAACTGATCTCCGAACGCGTCCGCAACGGCGAGTACGTCGAAACCACACCGGGTGAAGATCCCCGCCAAAGACTGCGGCGTGAAGTAACCGCAATGCTCGTACATCAGGTCCCAGATGGACTCGTCGCGAAAGATGAACAAGCTCTCTGGTACCTCGAAGTAGACGACGGTCTCGTGACGTTCCGCCAAACTGCGACGTACCATCTGAAGGAACGGCAACGGCTGAGGAATGTGCTCGAAAACATGGCGCGAGCACACGAAGTCCGCCTCATCGCCGGTTTGTTCCTCGGAGTAGTGCGCCTTTACGAAGGTGACGCGCTCGCTTGGCGCGGTCCTCTCGTCAAAGGTCGTGTCAAATCCAAAGCCACGGTTGGGTCCCATTTCACAAAGTAGCGAGATGAAAGCGCCTTTCCCACAACCGATCTCGACAACGGTCTTGTTGTGCAGATCGTACCTTTCGATAAGGTTGGCCGCGAGCTGGCGCGCGTAGTCCATGAACACGCCAGAGGCTTCGAGCGAGTTGTCGTAGGCGTGGGTGTACTCGGTGAGCTTGCTGTCGAAAGCGGCGTTGAAAACGTAGCCGCACGCTTCGCAGTAGTTCAACACCATGTCGCCGAAAGGGCACGCCTTGGCGGCCTCCGGAGTGGGCCACAAGCTGCCCACGTGCACGGGCACTTTGCGGATCTCGAGGAACTGGCGAACTGCGTTTCCAGCGCAGGCAGGACAGACAGCGGATGTAGACATATTGCGTTCTAACTGGATCGATGGGGCGAGGTGGCTGATGGCAGCGTGTGCCTGAACTGATACACCGCCAAACAGACGGACGTCACCCTAGGGTGTGCAGCGAGCTCCCAGCACGCGCGGGCACGTCAGAATCAGCCCTAGACGCCTGCGGAAAGCCGCCGTAGACCCTGCCTTCAAGGGCGACAAATCCGAACGGCCTACTGGCCTATTCTAGCTCCAGCGGCGCGGGGGATCGGTGCTCCCGTATGCGGTGCCAGCGTACCCCCTTTCACGAGGCACCGGGGGCTCATACGCGGCGTATCCAAACGGGACGTGTGCTCAAAGTAGCATTGCAGCAGTCGTAGGCCCATGCGAGCCTTCGGCGTACATTTGGTCCCGGGGTGTGGAGACGTGTTGGAAACTAAAAAATCTCGCCAAAGACTGCCCATAGGCGCGGCGATAAAGCGCGCGTTAGCGGCGTTTTTGATGTTGGTCGTGGCGATGCTACTAGCGTCTTGCTCCGACTCAGAGTCACGCCTCCAGATGGGCAGCATCGGCCAGGCTCTGACCCAAGGCTCAGACGATTTCAGCACTGGCGTGCTGGACAGCGGCTGGCAGTTCGCCGACCTGGTCGGGGACTCGAGTTACTCGCTGGTGGGCGCCGGCACTGACGATGCTCAGCTGGCTCTGACTGTCCCCGCGGGCACTGAGCATGACGCGTGGCAAACCAACAACGCGGCGCGCATGCTGCGCAGCAATTCCGCCCAAGATTTCGAACTCGAAGCCAAGTTCGACAGCGTTCCGAGCCAGAAGTATCAGCTGCATGGCATCGTCGTCGAACAGGATGACAACGACTTCATCCGCTTCGACTTCTACAGCAACGGCTCGCAACGCCGCTTCTTTGCCGCCACGTTCGTGAACGGCAGCGAGAATGTGCTGGCCAATGATGTCGTGTCTTTAGCCCCCGGACATCGCCTGCGCGTGAGTCGCAGCGGTGACACCTGGACAGCGTCGATGTCTGGCGACGGGAGCAGCTGGACCCAGCTGGTTAGCTTCAGCCATACCATCAGCGCAGACCGCGTGGGCGTCATGGCCGGCAACGCGGGGAGCAATCCCGCGTATACTGCGCTGGTCGATTACTTCTTCGACACCAGCGCCCCCATCAGCCCAGAAGACCCCATTGCTTGTGTGGGTGGCCCCTTCACGCTCGATCTGAACGTCATCGGCAACGGGAGTGTATCCCGTTCGCCCGATCAGCCCAGCTACGACTGCGGCACTCAGGTGACGTTGCAAGCCACCCCAGACTCGGGCAACCAGTTCGACGGCTACGGCGGGGACATCACGAACGGCAACGCCAGCGTGGTTGTCAACCTGGTGTCAAACCTGACGATCGACGCAGCGTTTAGCGTGATCCCTCCGCCGCCGCCGTCGATGGTGTCCGATGACTTCAGCGGCGCCCTTGCTTCGGCCTGGCAATTCCAAGACCTGGTCGGTGACGCCAGCTACCAGCTGGTCGGCGCCGGGACTACCGATGCGCAACTGACGCTCACCGTACCCGCTGGCGTTGAGCATGACGCTTGGCAGACCAACTACGCCGCACGCATGCTGCAGCCCAACCCCGCCCAAGACTTCGAGGTTGAAGCCAAGTTCGACAGCGTTCCAGCTCAGAAGTATCAGCTCCAC
>JBNLEN010000240.1:0-8509 GCA_050304975.1 Polyangiaceae bacterium | reverse complement strand
ACTCGCGGGGTTGTCAGCCATTGCAAGAATTCGCCGACTTTCGCCGGCAATCTTCGTGAGCGCCAGCGCGAACGTGTTCATCGCGGAATCCCCGTAAGCGTACGAGGTCCGATGATGGCTGCCCCGATACGATACCATGCTTCCATCTGCGGGTTGAAGTTGGCCGTGCGGCTGGGATGATATCGGTTCAGCGGGCCAAGTCACCATCACCTACGTGGGTGACGCCCGCTTCGTAGCACAGTTGGTTCGCTATCTCGTCAGCCACGGCATCGACCTGGTGGCGGTGGAGCCAGAGCGAAATGAGCTCGAGCGCATCTTCCTGGAAGTCACCAAGGGGCGGCTACAATGAGCGCGCAAGATCCCACGCACGGTCACGAGCAAAGTGAGCCAGCGCCGGCGCAGCAGTCTCCGCAGACCACGACGGCCCCCGCAGATCCAGCGCCCGGCTCAGTAGGCCCAGGCACTTCCGACCCGACCTGGACCGAACGCTTGATGGCCCGAGTGGCGACCGCCAATCCTGTGTGGCTGCGAGAGATGAAGCAGTCCGCGCGCCTGACAAGAACTCCGATGATCTTGGCCGCCATCACTTCCTTGATGGCGCTTTCCATCTGCACGGTTGGAGGTATCGGCGCTTCGTCTTGGGAGCCGGCTGAAGTCGGCGCGGTGTTGTTCCAGGTCTTCTTCTCGTTGGCATTTGCGGTGGTCTCGTGGGTGGGGCCGGGCGTCGGCGCGCTCACCGTCGCCAGCGAAAAAAGCGGACGCACTTGGGAAGCATTGCTGCTCACCAGTCTGTCCACGCGCCGCATCGCTCGCGGCAAGTTCGCTGCTGCCTACACCTACGTGGCGATGTACGTCGTGATGCTCGCGCCGCTCGGTGGGGTGTCATTTCTGTTCGGTGGAGTAAGCGCGGTTGAAGTGGTGCTTGCCTACCTGTTGCTATTTGCTTTCGTCGCGGTGGCGATTGGCTTCGGCCTCAGCGTCAGCTCGGCGCTGTCGAGTCCGGTGCTCGCCATGCTGCTGACGGTGCCACTGGCCGTGATGGTTTCGACGGCTGTCTTCTTCGGGTTGGGCGTGGGACTCTCCTATGGCGCGAACGAACTTTGGCCGAGTGTGGTCGAGGGAACGCCCGTCTGGCTGCCCGCGGCTCTAACACGCGCCGACTTCGACTGGCTGTACGTCGCTTGCCTGCTGTACACCCCCGGCGCGTTGTTGTTCACAACCACTTGGTTCTTCTACGAGGTCACGGCCGCCAACATGGGGCAGGCCAGTGATGACCGCATCTCCGGACTACGCCGCTGGTTCTTGCTGACGGCGCCTTTGCTGCTCGGCGTGTTTCTCTTGCCGCGGTTTTTGATGACCGGGCGCAACGACGCTTTCGGCGCCGTCCTGGTCGCTATGCTGGGGGTATTCCTGCACGGCCTGTTCGGGCTGCTGCTGTTTGCTGGGGACTCTCTAGCTCCCTCAGCGCGCGTGCGGGCACGGTTTGATCGGCTGCAAGCGGGGAAATTGAGGCGACTTTTGGGTCCGGGGATCGACAAGTCAGGTCTGATGATCGTGGTCTTCGCGTGCGCCTTGTTGGGTCTGCTGCTGGGCGGCGGGATCTTGCAAGAGCTGGACACCCAACGCGCCCTGGGCACGCCTAGAAACAGCGAGCTCGAGGCGTTGTTCGTCAGCGCTGGCTACGCGCTGGCATTCCTGACGTGTTGCGCAGGTTTTTTGGTGTACACGCGGGCCCATTCACGCAACGGAACCGCCCCGCGCGTCTTGATGTTGCTCCTGTGGTTCGCCACCTTTGCCGGGCCTTGGATCATGATGGCGATTGGCGGGGCCATGGCAGACCGTACCGAAGACGCTCTGTGGCTCGCGGCCCCTTCTCCGACTTTTGTATTCGTGGTGTTGGATCGGCTGCTGTCTCATTCGCCCAAGGCCGATACCGGCCTGCTCACGTCGGCCTTGGCGATCTGCGCCTGCGTGTACTCCCTCTTGGGCATGCTGCTGTGGGCCGCTGGAAACCGCCGCCTGCGGCGCTTGCGCGCGCCATCTGCGCCTCTGCCTGCAACCCTCCAGCAAGACTAGAGCCATGGCGCTGTTGGACGCGGACTTCGTACGTGAACTCGAACTGCTGAAACGGCGGCTCGACGTGCGCGCTCGCTCCGGGCACGCTGGAGAGCACACCTCCAAACGTCGTGGCAGCTCCACGGAGTTCGCAGAACATCGCCACTACGTCCCTGGCGATGACCTACGCCGAATTGATTGGTTCGCCTACGCGCGCAGTGGGGAACCCATGCTCAAGCAATTCCGCGCGGATGAGGACAGCGTCGCGCGGGTGCTGGTCGACCACTCGGCGTCGATGGCAGTGGGGACCCCCTCCAAGCTCGATGCAGCCAAGAAGCTGGCCGCGGCCATCGGCTACTTGTGGCTCGGCACTGGCCAGCGCTTCCAGCTTGTCGGACAGAAGGACGACAGCCTACGACCTTACAATGCACGTCGCGGCCAACGCTCGGTCCCGGCTGCGTTCGCCGAAGTCGAAGCGCTGGTTGCCGGCGGAAAGACCGACCTCGCAGGCTGGGTCCGACGGCTCCTGGCGGGCAACTCGCGGCCGGGCCTGCTAGTCACCATCAGCGACTTTTTCGATCCAGGCCCAGTCTTGTCTGCCCTGGACCAAGCTCGCGCCATGGGTCACCAGGTCGCCATGCTGCAGGTGTTGGCGCCCGAGGAACTGGATCCCACACTCGACGGCGATCTGCGCTTGGTCGACTCAGAAACCGGTGACCAGCTGGAGGTCAGCATCGATGCGGCCGCGCTGCAAGCTTACGGTCGCCGACTGACTCAGCTGACGAACGAACTCCAGCATTGGGCGCGGCGCAGCGGACAAGTCTATGCCCGCGTCGCTTCCGATGGTGATCTGGGAGACGCCATTCAAGCGGTGGCGGCCCCGGACCTGCGCAAGCAGATGGGAGGTGCCCGATGACCGGCAGCCATGAAACGCCTGCCGCCGAGGAGTTGGTGCAGGAGACCTTGCGACTGTACCGGCGCTACCAGCTGGAGCTGGTCGAAGCGTTGAACCTTTGTCCGTGGGCGAAGAGAGCGCGCTTGGACGGGCACGTGGACGTCAGCGTGTCGCTGCAGACCACCCAGACCTTCGATGGACCGCTGGGCGAGATCGATCGCTGGACGGACACTCCGGAGATAGAAATTGCGCTGCTCATCTTTCCGTGTATCGGGCTCGGACGGCGTGACTTTGAGCGCTTCGTGGCCGCCCTAGTTCAGGCTGACCACGCACGCATGCATCTGTCTAGCCCCGCATTCGCGATGGCCGCGTTTCACCCTGACGCTGAAGCGGACGCCGCCACCGCAGAACGTTTGATCCCGTACTTGCGTCGCACACCCGACCCGACGATCCAGCTCGTGCGGGTCTCGGCTTTGGAGCGCGTGCGTCAGGGCGATACCGGAGGCACCGCATTCTTCGACCCGAGCCAGCTGGATCTGACCGACCCGGCTTCGTTTCGCAAGCTCCAGACTGGATCCCAACCCTCTTTGCGCGAACGTGTTGCCAGCGCCAATCTCGATACGGCTCGCACTCTTGGCTTCGACCAGATGGAGCGTCGATTTCAAGACATCCTGCAGGATCACGCGCTGTCTAGAGCCCGACTCAGCCAGCGACACGAAGCAGCACCAAACGTCGAGCCAGCGGGCCCTACCCCGACCCTCCCCGAGCCTGAGCGTTAAACATGAATCTCAGCAACTTGCAGGGACTGTGGCTGCTCTCGCTCTTGGCGCCGCTCATCTTGATGTACATTCTCAAGATCCGCCGCCAACGGCAGGTGATATCCTCCACCTGGCTTTGGCAAAGCGCGGAGCGGGACCTAAAAGCGCGGCACCCCTGGCGGAAGTTGCGAGCTCAAGTCCCGCTACTGCTGCAATTGGCCGCGCTGGTGTTGCTGGCGCTCGCGGCTACTCGGCCCTTGGCCCCCGGCAGCGACCCGCTCGTCAAACACGTGGCATTCGTGCTGGACGTCAGCGCCTCGATGCAGGCGCGCGAGAGCGATGGCCGCAGCCGCTTGGATCTAGCCAAGCGCGCCGTCGAATCCCGCCTGCAAGCGCTGGACCCGAGCGCCGAAGTGATGCTGCTCAGCGCCGGCAAATCGGCAAAAGTGCTGACCCCATTCGAGCGCGACCGCCGCCGCGTCCTTCGCCAATTGGCCGAGCTCGAAGCCGGCGACGTGGAAGGCAGCCTGTTGCAGGCCGTGAGCTTGGGGGTGGCGCGGCTACGGCAACTGGAGGGCGACCGGCGTCTGGTGATTGTCACGGATGGGGCGCTCGCCGACAGACGCCCCATCTTGACCAGCGGGGTACCGACAGACATCGTGCGCGTGGGAGAGCCTGTCGAGAACCTCGGCATCACGCGCATTGACGTACAAAGTGAACCACCTGACCAACGCAGCAACCCCGTACGTTCAGGCAGCGCCAAGCTCGAGCCCGAAGCCTCCCCTGACGAAGATCCTACCGGAGACCAGCCCTCTTCCGCGCCACCGCCCCCCAGTGAGTTTGAGACTTCAGCGGTGCACGTGTTCGCGTCCGTCAAGAACTACGGCAAGCGGGTCCAGAATGTCCACGCGACGCTCAAGATGCGCAACGTGCCGCAGCCGCTGTCATCACGCCAGGTGCAGCTGAAGCCAGGCGAAGAAGCGCCGGTGGTCCTCAGCTTCGAAGCCGTCCCCAGCGATGAAGGCACGGGGCTGATTGTCGAGCTTTCCCCGCATGATGCCTTGCCCGTCGATGACGTGGCGTTTGCATTGGTTCCCTTAGCTAGAAAACAGCCGGTGGTCCTTGCACCGCCCGACAAGACCCCATGGCTGCGGCGTGCGCTGCTCGCTGATCCCGACGTTGAGCTACTGGGGATCTCAGAGGAAGGCCTCGAGAACACGCGCATCCCCGAAGGCGCGCTCATCGTCTACGCGGGCCATTGCCCCAAGCGGGCCCCTCCGAGCAGCTACTTGATCGTGAACCCGCCGCCAGGCCCCTGCTTGACGGACCTGATCGAACCGGCGCCCGAGGGACATCAGATCACCCAATGGAACGAATCGGATCCGCGGCTGCGCTTCCTGTCCCTGGGCGGGTTGCGCGTGCGCAGCGCCAACCGCATCGCCACCGACAGTCCGCAACGCACGCTCGCTGAGTCACAACACGGCAACATCATCACCAAACAGGATCTGTTCGGCCGACAAGGCACCCTGGTCTCGTTCGACTTTGGTGAGACTGACTGGCCCCTCAAGGCGTCTTTCGTATTGTTCGTTCGGAACCTGGTCGAGCTGGCGCGCGTGCAGCGCCAGCGGGTCGAGCACGGCGCGGTCGAAACGGGCCAACCGCTGCGGCTCTCTGTCCCCTTGGATGTCCTGACGCTGTCCGTCATCCAAGCCAATGACAGCCCTGTCGAAATTGCCGCCAAGAACGGTATTGCTCTGCTGCCCACGGTGGAACGAACCGGGTTCTACTACTTTTCCTGGCAAGGCCAGACGCCAGGCAGTGTGCTGCTGCCGGCGAACCTGGCCAGCGAGAACGAGAGTGACCTTTCGCTGGCGGAGTTGCCCGAACTGTTTTCGGGGGACGTGCGTGAAAGCAACGAAGCCGAGCCGACGATCACCGATTGGACTTGGCTGCTAGCGGCTCTGGCGCTGGCATTCGTGATGTTTGACGTCTGGTACCTGACGCGCGAGCGCGCACGCGGGACGTTGCTTTCTGCAGCTTCTCGGAAGGCATGACCGCGATGCTCGACTGGCTGCCCGCATTGAATTGGATCTGGCTGTTCGCGGCCGCGCTGCTGGTCATGTTCGGGGCGCTGGGCTCGCTCCTCATCCATCGCACGCGCGACCGCGTGGTGCACCAACCGCTGTTGCTGTTTTCGGTGCTGCCCTTGCTCTACGCGACTGTGGTCTGGTCCGGCCTCATCAGCGACGACTTCCTGCGTCTAGAGCGGCAATGGGCGGCGCCGCTGCCCACTCTGGCGGGACTATTCCTGTTGTGGCGCCTACATCGACTGAGCGATCGCAGCTCCGCTTGGCGACGCCGCTCGCGCGATACGCTGTCGGTCTTGTGCGCGCTGCTGCTCGGACTGTGTGTGGCAGGTGTGCAGCTGGGCACCCCACTCGACCGTTTGGCGATCATCGTCGCGGTCGATGAGAGCCGCAGCATTGACCTCGTCAATGACGCCGAAACACGCATCCGCCGCGAACTCCAACTGGCGGAGCTGGGCATGCGCGAAGATGACCAGCTGGGTGTCCTGCTGTTCGGGTCCAACTCCCAGGTGCAAATGCCGCTGCGCCGCAGAGCCGAACGTCCAACCCCGCAGATCGTCAGTATCGCGCGGGATGCCACAGACATCGAAGCTGCCATTCGCCGAGGCTTGCTGGAGTTGCCGTCCGACGCCCGCGGTAAGGTCGTACTTCTGAGCGATGGCGTCGCCACTCGGGGGGACACTTTCGGCGGCGTCGCGGCGGCGCTGGCGGCTGAAGTACCGGTGGACGTGGTGCCGCTGGAACAACTCGAGATTGAAAACGTGCGCCTGGTCAACTTGACCGGTCCCAGCAGCGTGAGTGAGGGCGAAACCTTCGACCTACGCGCCGTAGTCGATTCCCCCGTCGAACAAGAGCTCGAAATTCGCGTGCTCGAGGATGGAGAACTCATCCGCACCGGTAAGGTCACGGTGCGTCAGGGCCAAGACGTGCTCAGCCTCCGCCAGCGGGCGACCCGTTCAGGACTGCGACGCTACCGCGTCGAGCTCAGTGCCAGCCTGCCCGAACGCGATCAGCTGACGGAAGACAACCAACGTTCCACATTCGTCAAGGTCCGAGGACAAGCGACCGCGCTGGTGCTGTCGCAAAACCCCGAAGAAGCCATCGCGCTCGAAACGGCGCTGCGCAGCGCCGAAATCGACGTTAGAAGCGTCGGCTTCAGCGGCGCCCCAACCAACGTGGCAGAATTCGCCGGCTTCGATTTGGTGATCTTGCGAGACTTGCCCGCGCACATGTTCACCCCAACGCAGCTCGATGCCTTCGCAGCTCACGTGCGTGCCATTGGCGGCGGCCTGATGTTGATGGGCTCCGAACGCAGCATGGGGCCAGGTGGCTACGGCAAGACGTCTATCGAGGACATCAGCCCTGTATCCTTCGATCTCAAACAAGACCGTCGCCGCGGGCGTCTCGCCCAGGTGATCGCCATCGACTATTCGGGCAGCATGGCCGCCAAAGCGGGGGAGCACACCAAGCTGGAACTGGCGAACGACGCCGCAGCCCGCTCAATTGAGCTGCTGTCTCCCGGGGATCAGCTTGGGGTGATGCACGTCGACACGACGGTATCGTGGACGCTGCCTTTGGCAGATCTACGAGACAAGGCAGCGCTGATCGACAAACTGCGGAGCGTAGGGCCCGGCGGAGGAGGCATCTACGTCGACCTGAGTCTGTCCACCGCGTACGCGGCTTTGCGCAGGGAGAAAACCAATCTCAAGCACGTGCTGTTGTTCGCTGACGGCTCAGATGCGGAGGAGCGCAACGACGCCCCCAACCTGGTTCGTGCAGCCCTACAACAAGGCATCACGACCAGCGTAGTCGCGCTCGGACAGGGCAATGACGTCGGGGCTCTGGAGCAGCTTAGCCGCATCGGAGATGGGCGTTTCTACCTGATCGAAGACGCTCGGCGCCTGCCCGCGGTGTTCGCGCAGGAAACTATCATGGCGGCGCGCTCCGCGATCGATGAGACGGAGTTCGTGCCGACTCCACGATCCTCGGCGGGTCCGCTGCGCGGGGTGAACTTCGAGCAGACGCCCGCGCTTTCGGGCTATGTGATCACGATTCCGAAACAGCGCACTCAAACCTGGCTGTCCGGACCCGAGCAAGATCCAATCTTGGCAAGCTGGAGCGTGGGTCTCGGACGCGCCGGAGCGTTCACCAGCGACTACACGGGCCGCTGGGGCGCCCGCTGGACCCGCTGGCCCGAGGCAGCACAGCTGTTCGCGCAGTTCGCGCGAAGCCTGGCTCGCGCAGTGGATGACGCGCAACTGCGACTCCGAGCCGACGCGCGTGCGGGACACATCGAAGTCAACGCCGACGTGCTGAGCAGCGGATCGTTTGTGGACAGCTACAAGCGGTTGGAAGTGAACATCTCCGGCCCCGGCGGCATCGTACAACGCTTACCGCTGACCGCCACGGGCGCCGGACGCTATAGCGGACGCCTCCCGCTCCAACGTCCTGGGGCGTATGTCGTGACTGCTGTCGACGTGGCCAGCGGAAACTTGGTGGGCACTGCCGGCGCCGAATTGCACCCTGCCGACGAGCTGAAGCCAACCGGCACCGACCGCGGAACTCTAACTCGCATCGCACGGGAGAGCGGCGGACGGCTGAGGGACACCTTGGCAGGGCTATTCAATGACCGCTTGGGGCCACGCTTCAGCTACCGCGACATCACGAACCCACTGCTGTGGCTGTCGGCGCTGCTGCTGCTACTGAGCGTGGCT
>JBNLEN010000239.1:0-8512 GCA_050304975.1 Polyangiaceae bacterium | reverse complement strand
GGCATATGGCAGGTGCGGCGCGCTCTTGGTGGGAAAGGGTTGCTTGAGTTTCGGGTAAGCCCAGAGGACACGAACGGCGGACAAGTGAACATCCAAGTGCACCCAGCGTTCTTCAACGGGACCGAGTCGGACCTAGAATGGAACGAGCGAAAGCACAGCGACGAGTTCACGTTTGGTCACGCGATAACGGTGCACAAGTCACAGGGCTCTCAGTGGGACAACGTGTTTCTTTTCGACGAAAGTCACGCCTTCAGGGACGACGCTCGGAGGTGGTTGTACACAGGGATAACGCGCGCCGCTGAGAAGATCACTATCGCCATCAGCTAACAGGGACAACGCCAACCAACTACGAGGAAAGAATGGAGAAAAAGCCACTAGACCTAAGTAAGCTCACCCAAGCGGAAGCGGTAGCCGTTCGCGGGATCGTCGAAGGCTCAACCGTTGAGGAGATTGCGGCTGCTATTTTTAGGTCTCCCCATACGATACGGAATCACCTAAAGTCAGCCTACGACAGGCTCGGGGTGCGCTCTCAGCTTGAGCTTGCGATCCGATACTGGCGCGACACAAATGTCCGCCTTGTGTCCCACCCAGAAGAAGAGAAAGAGAGACCAGATGCAAAGACAGAAACCAAGTAACGCAGAGACGCCGCGCAGCTTCTGCTCACTGCTGCAGAAGATGGGTGATGGGTCCGTGAATGCCCACATCTCCAAAGAGCTACAGGAGCTGACTCAGAACATCGACACACGTGCGTCAGAAACCGGAATGCCGCAGAAGGGGGAGCTGAACCTGAAGCTCTCCGTCATGGTAGACCCGCACGGCAACGTGCGACTCGACTACGCGCTGTCCACAAAGATCCCAACACAAAAAGGTAGCGCCGGGCTGATGTTTGTCACCCCTGGCGGGAACCTTGACTCGAACAAGCCTGACCAAGAGAACCTGCCTCTTCAAGAGGTCCCGTCCAAACACGAGGTGCAAGTATGAGCGTATTGAACGAGATTCTGAGTTTCATCAGAACGAACTTCACAGCGTCAAAACTGATCGACGTAGAACACGATGGCGTGAAGACGCAGCTCATCTGCGCCCCAACCAGAGCCGGGGACAGGTTCTTGTCGGTCGTGCCGTACACGGAGCAAGCGAGGGTTACTCCGAAGCGTCGTGACGGTGTTGCCATGCTGACGTCGGAGGCCTCTTTCATTGAGCACGTCAACCGTCACAAGGGCGAGCACAGCGTCGTGTTTTCAGATCAGGATGACTGTCGGTTTACCTGCGTGTACGACTACCATCACTCAGGGGCCGACGGGCAAGCGGATTGGTGCGTTCACCAATCGAAGTTCCTGGTCCAACGCTCCCGACAGCTTGAAGCCTGGCAATTCGTCAACGAGAAACCATTCACCCAGCCCGAGTTCGCCGAGTTCATTGAGCGGCGAATCCTGGACATCGGGCGCCCCGAAAACATCCAGGAGTCAACGAAGAAGCTGCTTGAGGGTCTTCCAGCGGTGAGCATCGCCAGCGCGGCGAAGCTCATGGAGATCAGTCGACACTGCAAGGTCCACGTGAACTCGCAAGTTCACAGCGCGTACGACGTCAGCACTGGCGAAGCGATCATCTCTTTCGAGCAGGAACACAAGAAGACCGACAGCACCAAGGTGCCGAACGTCATCCTGCTGTCGATCCCGCTGGTCAAGGGCGGCCCCCTGTACCAGGTTCCGGCCCTCCTGCGGTACCGTGCCAACGGCGGGAAGTTGACCTGGTGGGTAGACCTCCAGCGCATCGAAGAGCTCTGGGAGCACGCCTGGTCGGCGTCCAAGGCTGAAATCGAGAGCAAGACAGGCCTAACCGTGTTCGACGGACAGCCAGAGTCTCGGCCGATGGGAGCTGGCGACGAAAGCGAAAGCCTTCCATACCCTTGCGATTGAAGCCCAAATAGGGAAAGCCCACCGGCGACCAAACCGGTGGGCTTTAGGGACCAAACGCTCCAACCACGAAGCGCAGCTTTTCAGAACTTTCAGTTTAGTAGGTCGCTGCCTGAAGTCAACAGAAAGACCTCGATGACAGGATCCAGCGAATCCTGCTCATCCTTCGACTTCGTCAGCGCCCGAGCGGACGCGTACGACATCAGACGGTCATCACCGTCGACGACAGCTGAGCGATTGTCATCGCCAGACAGGTACACGTAAGCTTCCATACCCACAGGTGTAACCCATGGTTGGGGCTGCGTCAATAGACACAGTGTCTTTTTTGGTACGCTTACCCGTGTGGCCTATTCAGACTTCTCCACTGTCGCCTCTGGCGACGGGTTCATCGGGTGTGGGCGCCACCGATCGATGTCGCGATCCCATTGTCTTCGCTTTGCCCATTCACGGCGCTCTTTCTCCAGCTCAGACTTGGCCCTCTCCAGCTCCGCCTGCTTCTGCGCCAGGGCCTCGGCCTGGGTGTCCACGGCGCGCTGTTCTGGCGCCATTACGGTCTGGTACCCGCCTACACCGAGCACGCTCATTGCCGCTGTGACGAGCGAAACGATCACTGTGTGCTGAGTGTCTGGGGACAGGCCCCACTTGGTTTTCCCTGACCGCATGGATGGTGGTGGGCTGCTCTTGCTGCTGGCCACTGCGTCACGAATGCCCTGGAGTTGCTCCGGGATGCCCTGGACCGTCGTTTCTAGCATCGCAATCCTGTCGGTGTTTTTCTCGCGCTCTCTTTCGTGTGCGTCGTGCCTACGGATCAGGCCGAGGTGTCCGTTGCCGTCCCCAAACACAACTAGATTGACGCGCCTCAACTCGGTGTTGGTTTCGCTCAAGTCTTCACGGATATCCCGCGCAATGGTGTTCACTTCGTTCATCACGTGCCGTTTGACGCCCTGGGCCATGTCCGTGGCCTCTTTGCGCCGTTGCTCGATGGTAGAGAACACAACCTCGAAACGCTTGTTTGTTTCCGGGTCGGTCATGTGTCAGGCGGGCGCTCCGTATCTGCGAATTGCTCCCGGAAAACCTGCTCACGCAGCCAGCGCAAGTGAGCTGCTGGTGTCGGTAGAGGGTCTCCGTTCGCTTGGACGTCGTACTCAGTAGGCCCTGGATCAAACTTCCGCTGAGGGTCAATCTCGTGGTGCCCAACGATTCGAGTGAAGTTGGGAAACAAGTCCGAGCGCAGACGCATCTCGTTGCCGAGCCACATCAGCCACAGGTACTCCTCATCCGTGTACTTGGCCCAGTGCGTCCAGTTCTTCGGGTATCCTCGAACTGGCCCCGTCTCGACGCAGTCCTCCGGGTCCCACAATGCCCCGTAGGATGTGCGAAACGAGCCATCTTTGCGATACCAGCACGGCCCTGGGTTTGCCGTCTCCACACCTGCGTAGACGCTGTTGAATCCCTTGGCGTGTGACGCTCTCCGATTGAATGGAACCTGCATCGTGACTTCAATGCGAGACACGCGTTTCCCGTCTTTGTACCCATCCAACGAGCAGTTGGCGTAGTACTCGCGCGCCTGCTGAGCCCTAACCGTTGCGTTTAGGCTGGATGTTACAGCGTAGTGCCACACGAATCCATGCACGTCGATGGGCGGCCCAACCTTCGACACATCGATCGCGTCGAGTACGTACGGGTCGCCTTCGTGCGCCTGTAGGACGGCTCTGTTGTCGAAGAACATCTATTCACTCAACGCTCATCGCGTCTTGCCCTTGTAAGAGATGAAAGGCAGCGCCTTGAGCAGCTCATGCTTCAGCGGCGCAATCGCACCAGCAAGAGCGCCAAGCCATATTGCCCCAACGTCGCTACCAGTCGCCGCGGCACTGAGGATCGCCCCGAGCAGGATCGACGGGAGAGCTTGCCAAACCTTGCGGGCTAGGCGGACGGCTGGCTGGAGCTTGTAGTCAGCGAGCGGCCCAAAGTTGGCGATCGTCTCCCATAGCGCCGGGAATTCACGCCGAACGCCGTACTGAAACAGCCAAATGCCAGCTGTGAGCAACGCCCATGGGAGCGCCGGGTGAATGCCTTCGAGCCACGCTCGTGCCATCTGCAAATATTCCATTGTTCATCCTGCACAGTCATCGACAGCCTGGCAGGTTGGAGCCCGGATGCCGCATGTTAGATCGATCGAAAAGCCCGCATGCGCAGTCTCGACGCACACAACTTCGCAGCTCACATCGTCGCTTGTGTTCCAGAGCCCATCTGGTCCACTGCTGCCGTCTGCGCCATCACAGTCGAGTTCATCGATGTGATCACAGAATGCCGAGCACTGGCCTTCAAGGTCTTCCGGTATGGGTCGTTTCGCCACCCAGTTGCACCCGACGAGAACGCTACAGACTAATATCAGGGCGCGCATTGCGTACCGCCTCCCAACCATAAAGGACCATGAAGTCGCGTGCGCCAAACCAAGTGATGTAGTCCTGGTCAATCCACACGAAACCGCCGTCTCTCCAGTCCGTGCCCCAGCTGTTGAGCACGCGGAATTCAAACCGACCGTTGCGCATCCTCACGCCGACGATCAGCTGGTAGTGACCGCCGGCGATTGGCTCGTCGCTGTTTGGCCTGCCGACAACAATGGGCCCGTCGTCTTTGGTGTACGCCTTGGTGACGCGCGAGCCATACGCCACTGGGTACCCAGCTCGCAGACACCGAACGATCTCATCAAGCAGAGCGTCGTGCGTAGACTGAAGAAACACGTAGCTGGCGCCCCTGCGCCCGTGCGCCTTGGCGGCAATTCGAAAAGGTACACGCTTGCCGATGTGGCGCTTGTCACGTGGCCACTCAGACGCAGGAACCACACCGAACGCTTTGACGGCTTTCGCCGCAAGCCTCGGATAGGTGCCTGTGTCACGCAGCTTCTCATCGACGTCTGTGTGTAGATGGCGCGCAATCCCGTAGATTGCCGCGCTGCTGACGGGCTGAGAGGACAGTCCCGCTTGGCGCTCGACGATCTCAATTGCCGCCGCGGGCGCCTCGCCCACGCACGAGTTGAACCCGTTCTGGTCGCGGACCGGGGACAGCCATCGGGTGAGCTGTATCGGCTCGCTAACAACGGTTGATCCACCAACCCCCAGCTTTTCGAAACCGAAGTCTCGACTGTCGCCGGGGTTTGGATGCCAACCGAGTTTGCGCTTACTCCTCAGCAGCAAGGGACGCCTTCAGTGATTGTTTTGCGGCCAGAATCTCACGCAGGAACGGATCCAAGTTCTTCCGGATGGCGCACAAGTCTCTCGCAGAGAAACCAGCTTTCGGGTTCTCTGCATAGAAGGCCTCACACAGCGCGCGCGCTGCGTCATTGGTGAGATTGCCAACGTCTTTGACGGTGGGCAACGACCCTCCGCAAGAGCAGGCGAACAGGGCGATTAGTAGTGGCAAATGCTTCATGGTTTCCTCCTATATTGACGCGTCTGGTGTTACGTTGAAATTCCCGCGTCGTGTGGTTAGTGGGCCAGGCCATCCTGACTTTTCGAGTTCCACGTCGTAGACGTAAGACTTGACCTGGAGCAGACCTGTTGTCGATTTTGGTGCTACGGCAACAGCTTTCCCATTCACTGGGTCGGTGATTGTGATACCGCCTCCAGCCAGAGTTATCTGAAACCCTGCTGACGAGTCTGAGATCGGGTTACTGTCTGACCAACGCTCTTTCACCGTCAATCGAATGACATCGCTACCTGCGAGCGGGATCGCGTTTTTGTCTCCGTCAATGAACTGCAGAGGCAGTCGAAACATGTCTCCGCGGGCGAGTTCAACATCTTCCCAAAGTGGCTTATGCATGTCTTCTGCTCCTACTCGTCGGTGACAATGCTCACGATTTCCATCGTCTTGTCCGGATCTTCTACGCTGACGATCTCCCACTCTGGCTCAGATAGCAAGATGGCATGGATCGGGAGCATCCCGGGTGAAAGGTACCCAAGCGTAGGTGATGGCGTCAGAATTGACGCCACCAGGTACCCTGGAGAAACCAGCTCGTCAGCAACGAATGTTGGCCCTAGCACCTGGGCAGCGAGCGCGGCTGGCAGTAAGACATACGTGCTCGAGGTTGATGCGCCGAGAACGGAAGCGGCTAACGGATCCGGTGAAACCGTCACCTGTCCAGGAACCGTCTGCGGGGCGAACAGAAGAGCAACAAGCTCACCCGGCTGCACAATCGCCTCGCCCACCACGTTTGGGTCGAACAGTGCTGCCGCCTGTGAGGCTGGTAGCAGCACGTAGCTCGCTTGGAGCGACGGCGCTGGTAGCGCTGCGGCCAGCGCGATGGGGCTCACTGTGACGCCACCAGGCGCCAGAGCGGGCGTGTTGAGCAGCGCGTTCAGGCGCTCCGGAGAGACCGACAGCCCAGACAGCAGCGTAGGCCCAAACAGCGATGCCGCCAGCGCCGGCGGAGCCAGCGTGAACTCGGCCAGCAGTGACGGCGCCAGCAGGCTTGTCCCTAGCGCAGCAGGCTGCACGACAGCCCCGAGCTCGAGCGTGGGCGCAAACAGTGATGCGGCTTGCCCATCGGGCGCAACGATGACTCCGCCGGCGACCACTGTTGGCGCGCTCAGCGCGTCCACTTGCACAGCCGCGGGAGCAACCGCTACCTCGCCCGGAGCGACGGCTGGATCCTGTAGCGTCGCCGCAAGCAGGTCCGTGCCGATCGTTACGTCGCCAGGCGCTGCAGTGGGCGCCGGGGGGCTCGCGACAGCGACCGCCGCGGGCGTGGTGGTGACGTCGCCAGGCGCTGCAGTGGGCGCCGGGGGCGTAGCGACCGCAAACGAGTCTGGCTCAAGCGTAACCCCAGCCGCGACCGGTGTCGGCGTTGCGATGGCGGCGAGCACAACCCCGGCAGCGATAGCGACCGCCCCAGGCGACAACGACGGCCCGAACAGCGCGGCGCTTTGCGCTGGCGGGAGTAGATCGAAATCGCTCAAGACAGATGGGGCATTGAGGGCCGAAACTTGCTGACTCCCAGGTGTAATAGACACACCTCCAGCTGCGAGTGTTGGGGCGAGCAATGCGCTTGATAACGAACCAGCGTTGATGGTTTGCCCGCTTCCGCCCGCTTCCGCCGCATACGGGCCAGGTAGGTCTGCGTCAGCGTTGCGGCTATTGCCACGACAATCTGTGCTCTTGATTAGCGCGTTGTCGTTGCTACCGATGCCGCCGATTGCTGACGGGTCGACCTGATTTGCGTGGTCGATCGGTCGAACATCACTGTACAGCGTTGTACAAATGTACTCGTCCGTTTGCGTGGTGGCGGTCGTTAGGTTTAGCAACGACTTGTTTGGGAACGGTTGCCCAGGATCATCGTCGAAGTTTGCCTGGCTGCCTGTGGTGTCCAGTGTGCCGAGTTGCCCGGTTGCCGATGCGTCCCACGTCAGGTTGCAATTGCTTGCAAAGCAACTGACGATTTCGGCGTTCATTGTCGTGCCGGCGTCGTCCAGATCGCGAGCTATGCCGTAATTCGAGTTGTAGAACCCGCAATTGACCACTTGCACGTATATGTCGACGGCCGCCGAGAACGGTTGAAAGTGGATCAGCGCGCGGCCGCTGGTAGACCCTTGCCCAACGAACATGCAATCACGAATCAGAACTGGGTCCGCGCTGCTCCCCAGGTCGTTGTTGCCGACATAGACCGCGTCTCCCTGACCGCCCAGGTCGTGAATTTCAAACAGACAATCCTCAAGCAAAAACCCGGGGCATGCGTTGCCGCTGCTACTCAGCCGGATACACTCGTCCGACGTCGCACCGCTGGAGTACTGTCGAATCACCAATCCGCGAACTGTCACAGCGTTGGCGGTCGAGAAGTCGATCGTCATCGCGTGCCCAGTGCCGCTAGTCAGCGTGATGCCGGCTTGGTTGGTGCTTGCCAGCGTGCCGTCGTGCTCCTGCCCTGGGTAAGGCATGAACAGGACTGTTCGGCTGTTGAGATCCGTTTCAGCTAGCGAAACTCGCTCGTTGAACACACCGTCGATTTGGATTTGGACCAAATCACTGGCAGACCCCGTCGTCGCCACATCGTCGATCGCACCTTGGATCGTGGTGTGGGTAGCGTCGCCCGTTCCGGCGGCACGTACAACTAGGGTCTGGGTTGCCACGTGGCTTTAGCTTTCCGCGGCGATCTGTGCGTCGATGGCTGCAATCAGCGCGATCACCTTGTCACGCTGCTTGACGAATTCGGCACGTTTGGCGTTGAGCGCGACAACTAGCGACTTGGCGCTTGTCACTGCCTGCAGCTGGGCGCGTGTGATGACCACTGCATCAGGGTCTTCATAGGCACGCTGGACCGATGGATCTTTGCCGGTGAGCGTTGAGATGGTAGCCACGTCAACAGTACGCATTCTGTTCATGAGTTTTCTGGGGTTATCCAGATCCCCAGGCGCTTCAAAGTACGGTTCAATGAGCAGGCTCTTCACCTGAAAAGTCATGTCCGAGACGTAAACCCACCACCAGCTGCCGCTTGACGGAAGCAAAGTGGAACTTGCAAGCCTTACCTCTGCAACGTCGCCTGTGAAATAGCTGCCGCCCGGGTGATCCTGGGCGGCAATTTTGAGTAGCGCTACGGGCATGTC
>JBNLEN010000238.1:0-8557 GCA_050304975.1 Polyangiaceae bacterium | reverse complement strand
CAGTATCGAGGAGTGTGGTTTAACCGCTCGGGGAGAACCCTCGAGCCGCTCGGAAGGGCAGGGTTCGTCAACTACTGAAACACCCTGAACAACCCCCTAGAAACACGGCGCCGAGCGTTTCTGGCCGACCATGATTGGGAGCGCATTCACGATCACAAAAACTTACCCCGGCAGGCACCTTGAGTTGCCATTTGGAACTGATCCTGGCGGGGTTCAGCTAGCAGTGAGATTTTATCAGCCGTCGACATCGGGCGGCTCCACCTCTTCTGCAACTCAAGCGGATTTCTATCCCTACAGGCGGGGATGTGCGCTCTGGCGCTGATTGGCTTGGACGAGCGCCCCCAGACGTGGAGGATATGCACTCGGTGTTGTTGGTCGCGAGTTGAGCGCGGGCCGGCCCAACTGGGGATTGGCCGCTGAACTCACTTAAGTTTTCGGAGCTAAATCATGAAATTCGTTTCTGGACATCTGCTGACGGGCGTCGCACTCGCGGGGCTCTCCGCTTGGGGTTGTGGTGCTGATGGAGGTGATCCGGTTGAGCCCGGCGCCGGTCCGGGGGCAGATGGCCCCACTGAAATCGTCACTGACATGAACACGGGCGAGATGGTCGTCGCTAACCCCGGGGTACAGGGGCAGGCGGACGAGGCTGGATTCGTCCCGGTGACGGACCAAGAAATCGCTGAGGGAATGGAAAGCCGCGATCCCGCGATGATGGACTGCGGCGGCGAATCCTACGGCGCTGAACCCAAGCAGCTGGAGATGTACGTCTTGTTTGACGACTCAGCCTCTTGGGACGACAACGATTGGGACACGGTTAAGGGGGCGGTCAAGGGCTTCGTGTCCGATCAGCAGTCGGCGGGAATTGGCGTGGCTCTGAGCTTCTTCGGGAGCCAATGCGACAAGGACGTGTTCCTCACCCCTCAGATCGGAATGGACACGCTCCCCAACCATCAGGCGGCGCTAGCAGATCTGCTCGACTCCAAGCGCACCAATGGAGAGACGGTCACCCAGGCGGCGCTGGCAGGTGGCATCGAGTTCGCCCGAGACCGCATCAACTCCGGATTCAACTCGCGCATCTTGATGCTGTTGGTTACTGACGGTGAGCCCGATACTTCGGATTGCCGCGGCACTGACATGGGGAACGACATCGCCGATGTGGCCGCGGTCGCCCAGGAGGGTTACTCCGGTGAGGTGTCCGTGCCCACCTACGTGCTGGCCGTCGCGGGCGGAGAGACTCTCACTGCGGAGCTGAATACGATCGCTGTCGCCGGTGGCACCGACCAGGCTATCAACGCGGACCCAGCTGAGCTTTCGCAGGTCTTCAACGAGATCCGCAACACGGAGCTGGCGGCACTGCCTTGTGAGTACGCTCTGCCGGCTGCCTACGATAGCGTCGGTGACCCCAACCTGGTCAACCTGACGTTTGCGGGAACGCCACTGGGACGCGTGAACAGCGAAGCAGAATGCCCCGCCGAAGGCGGCTGGTACTACGATAACCCGGCGGCCCCGACCCGGATCGTGGCTTGCGGCACTACCTGTGAGAACTTCAAAGTGGCCGCGGAGGACTCTGTAGTGGACATCGCATTGGGCTGTCAGACGGTGATCCACCAACCCAAATAAGCGCTCGCCCAGTTGCCGCTTCGGCGGTCCTCCAGCGCCCCGCAACCTCCTTGGTTCGCGGGGCGTTGCGCGTTAGGCCTTTTCCGAGTCAGCCTGGGTAGCATACACTCCGCCTCGGTCGAACACAGCGACCAACAGGAGGAGAGATCAGATGGCGAAAAGCCCCCAGGTAGAAGAGTGGCTAGCCAAGTACGACAACCCCATGAAGGACGTCGTGCTGCGCATCCGCGAAATCATGTTGAGTGATGCGCGGCTGGAAGAGTGCATCAAGTGGCAAAGCCCAACGTTCACGTTCAAAGGTAATCTCGCGAGCTTCAACCCTCGCAGTAAGCAACACGCCAGCTTGATGTTCCACACGGGAGCTCAAATCCCCGGTGAACACCCGAAGTTGGAAGGTGGCGAAGGCACGGCGCGCTTCATGAAGGTGGCGTCCGTGGAGGAAGCGGATGCTTTGTCCGGCGACCTCAAGGCGATCATTGATGCTTGGTGCGAACTGAAGGACGGCGCCCAATCGGCGCCTGTGAAGCAAGCGGCGTCGAAGAAGAGCAAGAAGAAGGCTTCCAAGAAGAAGTCGACTGCGAAGAAGGTTTCCAAGAAGAAGTCGACCGCGAAGAAGGCTTCCAAGAAGAAGTCGACTGCGAAGAAAGTTTCCAAGAAGAAGTCGACTGCGAAGAAGGTTTCCAAGAAGAAGTCGACTGCGAAGAAAGTTTCCAAGAAGAAGGCTTCCAAGAAGAAGACTGGAAGAGCGAAGCGGCGCGCCAAGAAGGCGACGCGCAAGTAGCCGCGGGTTGCCCTCTGCGCTGCAGCCGGATGCTGAAAAGCACCCTTCCTGCTAGGGCCGGCCGAACGCGATGGCCACGGGCTGGGAGATGGACAACTCCTGGCCCGTTGCTTTGAGGGTGCCCTGATCCCCATCGACGGCAAACACCACCACGTTGCCGGACTTCTTGTTGGCGGCGAGCAAGTACTTCCCGTCCGGTGACAATTGGAATTCGCGGGGCCACTTTCCCCCGGTTGACGTGTGTGCTCGGGCGGTGAGTTTGCCGCTGGTCTCGTCTACGGCAAACACGGTGATGCTATCGTGTCCGCGATTGGAGACGTACAGGAAGCGACCGTCAGCACTGATGCGCATGGCTGCCGTCGAGCGGCCGCCCTTGAAGTCGTCGGGCAGCGTGCTCAGGGTCTGCAGTGCCTTCATTGACTCACGCTCGAACAGCGTTACTGTGGCGCTCAATTCGTTGTTCGCGTATAGATAGCGCCCGTTTGGATGAAATACGAGGTGTCGGGGGCCACTTCCAGCTGGGACGCGTCCGGCAGCGTCTGACTTCAATTTCCCTGTCGCTTCATCCAGCTTGTAGCGCACGACCTGGTCAATGCCGAGATCGGCGACGTAGACATCACCCTTTGGGTCCTGCGCAATGAAATGTGCGTGTGGCCCTTCTTGTCTCGGGTGCTCTCCTTTTCCGGTGTGTTGAACGGAGTAGCCGTTGCCGAGTTCTCCTTCTTTCGCGACGGGCAGGCTGGTCACGTTACCGCTGACGTAGTTGGCCACCAGCACGAAGGCACCCGAGTTGCTCAGACTGATGTAGCAAGGTGAGTTGCCGCGGGAAGGGACTTGGTTGATCAGAGCCGTCCTATCGTCGGCAATGCTCAGGGCGAGCACTCCGCCGGTGCTGCCTTTGAAGTCACTCTTGAAGTCGCCCACTTCGCTGACCGCGTACAAAACCTGGCCATCAGCCGACAGCGCCAGGTATGAGGGGTTGTCTGTCCGAAAGAGCAGCTCCGCCTTGCTGAGCGCACCCGTGGCGGGATCGAATTGGCTGCGATAGATCCCTTGGCTCTCGCAGGGCGTGTCTTCACAAGACCAACCCGTGGTGTACGTGCCCAAGAAAACGGGGATGCTTGGCGTCACTTGCTGACTCCGCTGCGTTTCGGAAGGGGAAGGCTGATCAGGCTTGCTGGTCACTGGTTGCGGACTAGGTGTGTTGGACATCTTATTGATGCCTTCGGTTGCCGGGTCGGCAGCGTCTTTCGGCTCTTTCGCCGTATTACACGCGCTGGCGAGCAGGAGAACGGAGAGTACCCAGCTGACCCGGGTTCGTGTGCATGAGCCCATCAGGTTTGGCTAGCATGTCGCCGGGTGGCGTCAAAACTCGAATTTTCATAAACTCAGTCGCGATGGCTCCCGATTCCAGGCGCCCCGTCGGAACGCCGAGCACGGCGCCTCCCGCCCCAGCCGGGGGGCCGCGTGAGCCTTTCGATGATTGGCCTGTGCAGCATGTGGAGCCGATCGTCGGTTACTATTGGTATCTCGCCCCCAGCGTGCTGGTAACCCAAAGCACCGTCGTCAACGGCAGTCTGGATGTGATCGACCGCCACAATGATGTGGTCGATCACATGTTGCGGTCCAGGCGCGAAGAAATTCGGGACAATGGAGGACTTTTCCTACTGTTCGATTGGCGCTCGGTTCAAAGCTACGAGCAAGACGCTCGGGCTCGTCAACGCGAGCGTATGCGCGCCCGCGAGGATGGCTACGCTCGCCACACGGTCGTCATCTTGCAGCCGAGCAACAAGTTGCTGCGCATGGCGGTGAGTGCGGCGAATCTGTTCACCACCATGCTCAGTCGCTCCTCGATCGAAATCGCATCTTCTCCGGAGCCCACGCTGCGGCGCTACAGCCTTCGCCCACCCAGTGACGGGGCTCCGTTCTATGGGCTAGAGTAGCTTAGCGGCTCAAGCCACGACTTTGCTCAACACCTCGACGATCGATGTCCAGCCCCCTTCGTGGTTGTTGCGCGACTCTTCGTCTTTGAAGCCGACGTGATGAAGGTTCAGCTCGGTTTGATTGGGGGCCAGCTCCTTGAATGTCAGAGTGACGAGACTCCCCGGCTGCGAGAAGGGGGAAAGCCAAGTGAACACGAGCTTCTCGTAGCGGTCGATTTGTTTGTACTCGCCATGGTGAGGGATTTCTTGCTCTCCCGCCTTCATCACGATCAGGTACTTCCCACCGACCTTTGCGTCCGTTTCTGCCCTTGGCACCGTCATGCCTGGGGCAGGGGTCATGAATTTGCTTAGTTTTTCCGGGTCCAGCCACGCCTCAAAAACTGCTTGGCGAGGGGCGGCAATCGTCTTCGTAATGTTGACCTCATCGTGCGTACTCATGATTCATTGTCCTTCTTAGTTGGGGTTTCAAACATCTCGCCGAGCGCATGCAGGCGTTCAGCCCAGAAATGATGATGGAAGTGCACCCACGCATAGGCCTGTGCCAGTGCTTGCGGGTTGATACGCAGCCAGTGTTCACGCCACTCGACTCGTCGCTGTAGCAATCCCGCTCCCTCCAGCACCTTCACGTGCTTGGAGACGCCGTTCAGGCTCATGCTGAATGCATCGGCCAGGTCACTGACTCGCAACTCACCGGCTTCGCGCAACAACTCCACGATCTGGCGTCGCGTGCCGTCGGACAGCGCGTGAAAGATGCGGTCGAGGGCTGCATCTTCGTCGGGTCTCGCTGATTCTGAATCAACCATCAGGTTGAATGAATAGATCAACCAAATGGTTGAATCAAGTGCTCTCCGCAAAAAAGGCGAGCGAATGTTGCATTGGGGGCCCACATCGACGCGAAATTTGGGGGATATTCCCCGCATGCCAGCGACTTCCTACGAATTACACTATTGGCCGATCCTGCAGGGGCGTGGAGAGTTCGTGCGCTTGGTGTTGGAGGACGCTGGAGTGCCCTACTTGGATGTCGCCCGTCGGCCGGAGGACGAAGGGGGCGGCTTTGAACCGCTGAAGGCGCGACTGCACGGAGGTGGAGATGGCTTTCCCATTTTCGCTCCGCCCGTGTTGGTCTTCGAGGAAGACGGACAGCGCAGAGAGATCTCGCAGATGCCCAACATCTGCCATTTCATCGCTTGTCGCCACGGCTTGGCGCCGGCTGGGGCGGTATTACAAGCGCAATGTCTGTCCGTCATGTTGACGGTGGCGGATGCGGTCGTTGAGGCGCATGACGTGCATCACCCGATTAGCAGTAAACTGTACTACGAGGATCAGAAGCCCGAGGCGCTGCGCAGCGCGGAAATCTTCGTAGGTCAGAGACTGAAGGAGTGGTTAGGCTACTTCGAGATCCTTCTGCAACGTGGGCAAGGATTCGCGGTCGGCGGCAGTCACAGCTACGCCGATCTAGCCATCTTTCAATTGCTCTTGGGTCTAGAGTACGCGTTCCCTCGCTCGTACGCGCGTGAGGCCGCGAGCAAGTTGCAGCTGGAAAACCTGAGAATGCGTGTTGGCGCTCGCCCGAACATATCTCGCTATCTTGCTTCGGACCGGCGCATTCCATTCAACGAGCACGGTGGGTTTCGACACTACCCCGAGCTCGACATCAGCTGATTCGGCATCAGCTGATTCGGCATTGCGCGCCTCGGCACCAGCCGGTTTCCCCTGAATGTGGTGCATCTTGGTTGGGAGACGCTGACCGTAGTCGAAGCTAGGTGCCGCTTTGGCCTTCTGCTGCCGACTATGCGTTGTCCAAGGCGCCAATGGGAAGCAACGCGAGCGGCACATTACTTCTGTATCTTGAGACGCCGTCCATTGCGAGTCAGCCGTGTTTCGTGGCCCGCGGGCTCACAAAAAATGCATCCCACCAATTGTGGCAGCTGGGTTTCGGCATCAGCTGGCCTCACGACGCAGAAACATTTGTTTCTTTCGCTATGGTTTCCGGACGGGGTTCCGCCGCGCACCATCCCTACCGCTTGGGAGCGTCCGCAACAGTCCGGATACATTCGTCTAGGGCGACGCAACATGTTGGCAACTATTTCTACGTCGAAACGAAGTTAAGCGGGCGGAAGCGGTCAAAATTCTTTGTTTGAAGTTCCCACGCTCACATGTAGTTTTCTCTTCAGGCGTCATCCGACGTCGCGAAAGATGAACCACTGAAACAGCTGCGCGGAGTGCGCTCCTCTGGTCGCCATGTGTGCCTAGAGTGAACGTCGCCGATAGCAAGCTGAAGGAGCAGCGTCATGGCTGAAAAACCGCGAGATTCGCGTGTGCACGGGTCCGTGCGCAATCAAACCACAGAAACCGAGGGAACGCTCCGCACCGTCCGTCGGCGAACTGCTCTGGGCGCCCTGGCCACTTCAGCGCTGGGCTTTGCCTGCAGCAAAGAGGAGAAGGCGGCACCGGTCGCGGCCGCGCCATCTGGCACGTCTGAGACGCAGGTAGCGGCCCTCAAAGGCTTGGACCTAGAAAAGGACGAGCTCAAGCTGGGTTTCATCAAGCTGACTGACTGCGCCCCGCTGGTCATCGCCAAAGAGAAAGGCTTCTTCGAGGATGAAGGTCTGACGGTCGAGCTGGAGGCTCAGGCCAACTGGAAGGTGTTACTCGACCGTGTGATTAGCGGCGAGTTGGATGGCGCTCACATGCTGTCTGGACAGCCCATCGGCGCGACGATCGGCTTTGGTACCAAGGCGCACGTTGTCACTGCTTTCAGCATGGATTTGAACGGCAACGGGATCACCGTGTCGAACGACATCTGGAAGCAGATGCAAAAGAACGACGCCAAGCTGGCGTCTCCTACACCTCCGCATCCGATCACAGCCGATTCGCTGGTGCCGATCGTGAAGAAGCAGAAGGACGCGGGTGAGCCGCTCAAGATGGGAATGGTTTTCCCGGTTTCTACCCACAACTACGAGATCCGCTATTGGTTGGCAGCGTCGGGTATTCACCCCGGCATGTACACGGCAACGGACACTCGCGGTGTGAAAGACGCCGACGTTCTGCTGAGCGTTACGCCTCCGCCCCAAATGCCAGCCACGCTCGAGGCGGGCACGATTCAGGGCTACTGCGTAGGTGAGCCGTGGAATCAGCAGGCCGTGATTCGCGGCATTGGCGTGCCGGTGACCACCAACTACGACATCTGGAAGAACAACCCCGAGAAGGTTTTCGGTGTCTCCAACGAATGGGCGACGGCGAACCCGAAGACGCACGTGGCGGTCGTGAAGGCGCTAATTCGCGCTGGTAAGTGGCTGGACGCCAGCATGGAAAACCGCAAAGAGGCGGCAAAAATCCTGTCGAAGAAAGCCTACGTTGGTGCCGACTACGAGGTTATTGCCAACAGCATGACCGGCACCTTCCTCTTTCAGAAGAGCGACAAGCGGGAGATGCCGGACTTCAACGTCTTCTTCCGTTACTACGCGACCTACCCGTATTACTCAGACGCGATCTGGTTCCTGACGCAGATGCGACGTTGGGGTCAGATTGGCGAGGCCAAGCCGGACGCGTGGTATCACGAGACCGCGAAGAAGGTCTACAAGCCCGATATCTACCTCGAGGCGGCCAAAGCGCTGCTGAAGGAAGGCAAGATCGAAAAGGCCGACGTGCCTTGGGATACCGACGGCTACAAGCCGGCCACCAAGGACTTCATCGACGGCGTTGAATACGACGGCAAGAAGCCGATCGCCTACCTGAATAAACACAAGATCGGGAACAAGGATCCCGAAGGCTGAGCTTGCGTGCGCCGGTCGGGGCTGGAGCCGACCGGCATACGCCAACCAAGCAACTGAACTGAACCGAATGCTGTGAAGGAACGAGAACGATGGTGATAAAGGAAAGAATACTTAGAGGTTTGGACATCGCTGGATTGTCCATTTTTCAGCCGTTGGTGCGCTTGGCTGCAGGCGAGGACCCTCGGGAGCAAGCGCGAGCGCTTTTTAAGTACGTCGGTATTCCGATTATCGCGTTCGCCGTATTCTTGGCTGCCTGGGCCGGTGTGAGTCAGAAGATCGTGACCAAGTACGGCACGCTACCGACCCCAGCCGAGGTTTGGCATGAAGGCGGCAATCTGATGAAGCACCATTACGCTTCGCGAGCTGCTGAAGAAGCGGTGGAGGATGTGGCTGTTTTTGCGCGAATTGGCAGGTCCGAACTGTTGGCCAGTCCGAGC
>JBNLEN010000237.1:0-8638 GCA_050304975.1 Polyangiaceae bacterium | reverse complement strand
GGCGTGTGAGTGCGCGCCGATGACCGCCAGCGGACATTTTCGGCGACTCACGGGCCTGCGTCCTCACCAGAGGCGCTCAGCCGCGGGGGAGACGCGCCAGCAGCGCGTGGCGCCGTGAGCTCGCGTTTAGATGTTGGCGCCCGCGCCGAACAACCAGCGCGTCGGATCCACGCCGCGCGCTGCTGCTCAGGGCTCGTCGTCGTCGGGTGGGCCGATGTCGCGCGGGGTGGCGAGCGATTGGGACGGGGCCGGGAGTAGCTCCGCGGGCACTTCGGCGACGCCGCGGATCTCTCCGGCGTCGTACGCGAGCAGCTCGTTCAGGATGCGCGACCCCGCTTGCTTGATTTCTCGTCCGGCTTCTTGGGCTTCGTCGGTGCCCAAAATGGCCTTCAGATGTTGCCAACCCGTGCGTTTGCCGAGCGGCACGGTGACGAACGCGTAGATCGCGAACAGGGTGACTGCGCCTTCGAGCGCTCTTTTCGCGAGTCTGACCACCGGCGTCCGCAGCCTAGCGCGCCCCCGCGGGATCAGGCGAAATTCTGGGGAATTCCTGGCAAAACCCGGGGAAAATTAGCTCGGACGAAGCAACGCGCAGCGGCGCTCGCCTCAGGCTCGTGAACCTAGCCCCGCCCCTCCCGAGACGTCTCGGCGGCATGAGCCCGCCGGCAGCATCCGGGCTAGCGCGCCACTTTCAGCAACACGAACCCGGGGCTCTCGTCGACCACTTCGCCCACGAAGCGTGCGCTGTCCAGTTGTGTCTCCCGTACGAGCAGCCAATCGCCAGACTTGCGGTCGACGGCCTCCCGCAGCGCCATGGGACTTTCCCAAGGATCCGCTTCCGGCCTTCTTGGATCGCGCTCCATCAGTGCGGCGGCGCGGCTGGGGCTGCGAAAGCCAACCATGCTCGCGAAGAAGCCGAAGTCCGCGCTATCGATCAACAGCTTGCCCGTGGGGGCGTGTCGCCGCGCCATGGCCCCGGCGGCCAACTCCGCGTCGCGATTGATGAACGAGTCGCGCTGCGTGAACCACGAACGATAGGACATCAACAACACGGCGATCGCGGCGCTGCCGAACAACCAGCGCCGCCGCCTCTGCCAAGCGGCGTGCAGCAGCGCTCCACCAGCCAAACACACGCCCAGCCAGATGGCGAGCAACGGGCGCTCGGCGTGGTGCGTGGGGGCGCCATCGCGCAGGTCGCCGTAAATCAAAAGGGCCAACATCGTCAGCAGCCCAGCGACCATCACCCAGGTGGTGCGTTTGTAATAGGTGGACGCGGGGCTGACGCCGGGCACCAGCGCCAATAGCAGCAGACTCATCAGTTCGGGCTCGGCGCGGAGCAGCACCAGAGGGTAGTGCGACAGCACTTGCCAGAAGTCTTCCGCAGATTGCCCGACCGCCTGACGGTAGTCCGCGACGCGCTTGACGAAGAAGCTGGCGTCGCCATGGATGAACACCCCGTGCAACAGCCACGATATCGGTCCGCTGGCGGCGAGTAGCAGTGGCAGCCAATGCGTGAGCTTCTGTGGCCTGCGCCGTAGCGATGGGAACAAGATCCCGCCCAACACAAACAAACAAAAAAAGACCGCAATCGGCCAGGCTTCATACCGAGAGAGAGTCGCCAAGCTCAGACACAGCCCTCCGATGAGCCGCTTGGCGGCAAACGCACGCGGATCACGGTCGTCAGCGACTAGGCTACTCAGCGCCAAGATACACAGCGCCGCGCTGAAACCTTCGGGCACCGTGGCGTAACCGAGCCACACCGCGTGGGGCAGTACCGCCGCGAGTGAGCCGGCGAGCAGTGCCGGCTTTCGCCCGAAAGTTAACCACCGGGCAGCGATATAGATCATACCGGCCGAGAGCAGTGACGTGAGTATCGAGACGGCGCGTGCGACCTCAAAGCTGGGGCCGAAGAGCAGCATGCTTGAGCCGTGTAGCCAAAACGGAAATGGCAGCCAGCTGGTTCCACTCGGATCGACACGGGGCGATTCAGCGAACGACTGCGAGATCGAGACGCGGGCGAAATCGTCATCGCTGACAGCACTGAAACCGAGCGCGACGACCACGATGGTCGCCAAACCGCGCAGAGCCATGACCGCGGCGAGTGCACGCCAGTCGGCGGCATTCCACCCAGCGGAATTGCACTCAGCGTCACGCGGGTTACTCACGCGAGACGGGCCAAGGTGCTGAAGGTGAACGCCTTACTGCGCGGGCGGGGCCGGGGGCGCGGGGCTTGGCGTCGGAGGTGGAGCGGGTGCAGCCGGCTTAGGGGCCTCGGGAGCTGCTGGCATGGGCGCAGCAGGCGCCTGCGGGCTGGGCGCCTCGGGCGCGGGGGCAGACTCGGGCTTTGGTGCAGCCGGTTTGGGTGCAGCCGGCGCAGCTGCCGGCTTGGGGGCTGCGGGCTTAGGAGCAGGCTTGGCGGCTTCAGGCCTAGCGGCTTCAGGTTTGGGTGCTGCAGGCTTTTCGCTCGCCGGCTCTGGCTTGGGCTCCGGCTTTTCGTCGGCCTTCTCTTCGGTCGCTTCAGAGTTGGCTGCCTCGGCGGCACCTTCTTCAGCGGACTCTTCCGAATCGCTGGCGGCTTCTTCGCTCGGGGGCTCGTCAGACGTGTCCTCGGCTGCGGCTTCGTCGGTGGCGGGCTCGGCTTCAGGCGCTTCCGCTTCAGCCCCTTCTTCAGCGGGCTTTTCACCCTCGTCAGAAGTGGCCGCGGCCTGATCGCCATCGTTGCCCGGTGCCGCCTGAATCGCGGGTTCACCGGATGCCAGCGACTCCAACGAGTCGTCACTGGATGAGGAGATGAAGGCCAGCAGCACGCTGGTGATGAAGAACGTTGTGGCGCTCGCCCAGGTGAGCTTGGACAGGAAGTTGCCAGCGCCACGTCCACCGAACACCTGCTGAGCGCCAGCGCCACCCAGGGCCGCACCGATCCCGCCGCTCTTGCCGGGTTGGATCAGCACGACCAACACGAGGAAAAAGCACACGAAGATGTGCAGGACAGTCAGCGGCGTCTGGAACAGTTCGAGCATGGCGATCTAAAGGGGGGCTGGTTAAGCGAGGTTTGGGGCTCTAGCCTGCAAACGCCGCGATTGCCAGAAAGTCTTCGGACTTCAGGCTGGCGCCGCCGATTAGCCCACCATCAATATCTGCGCAAGCGAGCAGTGCTTCGGCATTTCCGGGCTTCATGCTGCCGCCGTAGAGGATGCGGGTCTTCTCAGCCAATTCTGGAGATTTTTCGGCCAGCTGGGCGCGGATGGCAGCGTGGACCTCCTGGGCCTGCTCGGTCGTGGCCACTTCGCCGGTTCCGATCGCCCAGACGGGCTCGTAGGCGATGGCCGCAACGCCGGGCTTGGCGGCGATGTGATCGATGAACGCCGCGGTCTGGCGCCTGACCACGTCCAAAGTCTTTCCGCCCTTCCGCTCTTCGAGCGTCTCGCCGATGCAGACAATCGGCTGCAGGCCGCCCGCGAGCGCTGCTGCGGTCTTGGCGGAGACAGACTCGTCGGTCTCGTTGAAGTACTGCCGGCGTTCGCTGTGGCCGATGATGACCCACTCGACGCCAGCTTCTTTCAGCATGCCGACGCTGACTTCGCCGGTGTACGCGCCGCTGTCTTTTTCGTGGACGTTCTGCGCAGCGACGCCAACGTTGCTGCCTTTGAGATCCTCTGCCACGGCGGCCAGAATCGTCAGCGGCGGGCTCACCACGAGATCACACTTGGCATCTGCTGCGCCAGCGGCCACCGCCTTGGCGAGCTCACGCCCGGAGGCGTTGCCTTGGTTCATCTTCCAGTTTCCTGCGATCAGTGGTCGACGGCTCATGTGCTGCGGGCCTTTCGGTCAACGGCGCCATCTCGGCGGATGCGGCCGCTGGGGTGCGGGTTAGCCAATCCGGAGCGCTTCAACAGCGCCCAGGAAGCGCCCGCATAGCGCATCCTCGAAGCCTTGACCAGCCGTCGACACAAAACCAATGCGGCCCAGCTCTTCAGAGTCCAGCAGGGAGGAAATTGGGAGCTCTCGGCTGCTGCAAACCACGCTGTAGATAGGGCTTCGGACCAGAGCTTGCACGACGGCCCGCGTGCCGGCCAGTAGCCCCTGATCTCGCTCAAAGTGCTCCGAGCGGCAGAACGACTGCAGTATGACCGCCGACTGAGCGCCGCTCAGCGCCTCGGCGTACAACTTCTCTGTCTCGGGGCCGATGTCCAGCAAGCGCGAGTTGCCGAGCCGATCCAGTTTGGTGCCCGGGTCGTCACCGGCTGTTCTCGCGTCGACTGGAAGGAGCACTCGGGTGTCCTCACGGTCGGCTTTTTCGAGCCAGGTGCGGGCTTCGCCCAGCAACTCTGATTCGAATGAGCTGGATCCGATGTCCCGATTCTGAGCCTTCAGTAATGTGGCCGCGAGCTGTCCGCCGGCGCAAACGGTGAGACCCGGGCGAAGCACGCTGCGCAACAAGTCGGCGTGATGCGCGAAGCTACCCCCCAAGTAGATGACGGTGGTTTCTTCGTGCTGCCTGGACAGCCGGTTGCTGGCGACCAGCTCACGCTCCAAGTTGAGCCCCATGGCTCGCTCGGGGCAGAGTCGGGGCAACTTCTTCAGCGACGCTTGGCTATCCGCGGTGGTCAAGCAATCCCCCACGTAGATCTCCACGCCTTCAGCCATGCGCCGGGCAAATGCTTCGTCGGCTTTGCGCTCGCCGGGTTGATGGTTCAGGTTCTCATAGACGACGACCTGACCCGCTCTCAGCTCGGTGAGCAGCTTCTTCGACATCGGCCCGTTGATGTCGTCCGGCATGTACACCTCAACCCCGAGCAGGCCCGCCAGTTGAGCCGCGCAAGGTTCGAGACTTTGGTCGTCATCAGGAGCGCCGCGATGAGCGCCAATCACGATCCGAGCTTCCCGCTCGAGCAGATAGCTCACCGTTGGGGCTAGGGCCGTGATCTTGTTGTACTCCAAGGCGGCATCTGGAGCGCCGATGGGGCAGTCGAGATCAGCGCGTACGAATACCCGTTGTCTCGAGATCTCCAGCTCTTGGAGGGTGCGAATCCCGTCGAAATGAAACATTGGCTTTAGCTGGGGAAGCCTCGCGCGATACCACGAACGCGACGCAGAAAGACAGCTAAATACTAGCGCAGCGTAGGGGACATTTCCGGCGCGGTTTCATTTCGGCAGACTCGACATTTTATTCAGTTTCTTTGCGCAGCCGCTGGGCCTGGTGAGACAATCTTAACCGGTCCTTAAGCGTGTAAGGGCAGGTAGCTGTTTCAGCCACTGGCCGCCGGGACCTGAACACCCGCCGCCGGGGGCTGGATTTCAAACACCCGAAACGGCTTTTCTTTGCCCTTGAGAGAAGCCGCCGGTAGTTCCTTGTACTCAAACCGACCGTTCAGCTCAGACAGCGTTGCTTCGCTGACCAGGATTTGCCCGGGTCCCGCGATGCCGCAGAGTCGGGCGCTGGTGTTGGCGGTGTCGCCGATCACTGTGTACGATAGCGCTTTGGAGCTGCCGATATAGCCCGCTACCAATTTGCCGGTGTGCACGCCCACGCCGATAGCCAGCGCGGGTTTTCCCACCTTGGCACGCTCGGTGTTGAACTCTTCCAGTAGTCGCACCTGCTCAATCGCAGATGAGACGGCCCGGAATGCGTCATCGGGGTGCTGCACGGGGGCGCCCCACAGCGCCATGATCCCGTCCCCCATGAATTTATCGAGGGTGCCTTCGTACTTGAAGATGGTCTCCACCATCAGCTCGAAATACTCGTTGAGCATCTCGACGATTTCTTCAGGTTCAGCGCCTTCACTCATGTTCGTGAAGCCGCGAATATCCGAATTGAACACGGTGCAGTTTTGAACCAACTGCCCACCGCGCTTGATCACCATCTCGCCGGACAAGACCTTTTCAGCCACGTTGGGTGAGAGTAGCCGGCTGAATCGCTCACGGGCGACAATCTCTTGTTCGACCTTTTTGCCGAGGATGTTGATCTCGATGAACATCGCGGCTTGAGCCGCAATCGCCGTCACCAGCTCCAAGTCTTTGGCTTGGAAGCGAGCGAGCGTTTCGCTGTCGAGCCACAGCACGCCGAGGATGTCGTCGTTGTGCAGCAGAGGCGCCACGATGGCGGAGCTGATGCGCTGCAAGATCATGCTCTTGCCTTTGGAGCCCGCAAAGTCCATGGCGGCGTCGTGCGTCAGGACTGTGGCACGCTCATTCATCACGTGTGCCAGGATGGTCGACGACACGGTGATGGCTTCGGCGGACCCATCGCGGCGCAAGCTGGCGCCAGGCACGAGTTCACCATTTTCATCTTTCAGCAAGATCACGCCGCGATCTGCGCGGATGAAACGAAATACGCTGATCAGGATCTTGTTGAGCAGCGAGGTCAGGTCGCGCTCCAGCGCGATTTCACGGGACAGCTCGTGGGACAGGCGCAAGCGCTCGTAGTCAGCAGCCAGTTGCGCGGCGTTGTTGGCGAGTTGCTCGTACGGAACGAAGCCGCGCTGGGTCGCATCTATCTGGTTGCCAATGCTGTGCCCGGCGTCGCTCATGTCGACGCGTGTGGCAGTCGCTCGACCCCCGCGCTGTTGCGCCAGGGCCGCTCGAATTGGCTGCGTGCCCGTCGGCGCGATGTGCGGCGCTCCGGGCATCACACCGGAAGGCGGTTGAGCAAAGCCGGCGTTCTGCCAAGCCTGGCTCACGTTGTACTGGTGAGGCTGCACTGGCTGCACCGGCTGCCCTTGAGGCACAGGAGAATGCTGCTGGGGATGCGTGGCTTGTTGATACCCCTGCTGGCTTGGGGTCGCTTGATATTGTTGGGGATGTTGCGCGCTTGGCTGCGGCGCCGTGTGATAGGCATGCCCCGACATCACCGGAGGATCCATCTGAGCCGTCCCGGTCCCGGCGTCGTAGGACGCCCGGGTCGAACCCAAGGCGATCTCATCTCCGTGGTTGAGCTGCTGGCGCCCGTTGACGCGCTCGCCGTTGATGTACGTGCCGTTGAGACTGCCTAGATCATTGAGGAAGAAGACGTTTTCTTCCTGCGTGATCGTGCAGTGCTCCTTGGACACGATCTTGTCCAGCAGCTGGATCGTGTTGCTCGGGTGGCGCCCCAAAGTATTGTGGGGCCTCAGCTCCACTACCTGTTGCCCGTCCGGGGTACTCAGCACCAACCGCGCCATCGCGTCCAGGCTACCTGCCTGGCTGCGCGGCGACAAGCTCACAGCGATTTGGTACTCTCAAGGTCTGCGATGAAGTCCTACATCCTAGCCATCGACCAAGGCACGACAGGCTCCACGGCCTTAGTGATGTCCACCTCAGGGCAGACCCTGAGCCGCGTCAATCGCGAGTTTCCACAGCACTATCCGCAGCCTGGCTGGGTCGAGCATGAGCCGGAAGAAATCTGGCAGAGCGTGGAAGCCAGCGTGCGCGAAGCGGTCGCCGCCGCCGGCGTGCAGCCGTCGGAGATCGCCGCCGTAGGGATCACGAATCAGCGGGAAACGACGCTGCTTTGGGACCGGGAGCATGGCCGCCCAGTCCACCGAGCGATCGTCTGGCAGGACCGTCGCACGGCCCCGATGTGTGACCAGCTGCGCGGGGCAGGGCATCTGGAGCGCGTCTCGGAGCTGACCGGTCTGGTCTTAGACCCCTATTTCTCTGGGACCAAACTGCGCTGGCTGCTGGATAACGTGGATGGGGCGCGGGCGCGGGCGAGCTCTGGGGAGCTGGCGTTCGGAACCGTCGACTCCTACCTGATTTGGCGGATCTGCGGTGGGCAGCAACAAATGCGCGGCTCCGCAAAGTCTGCGGATCCGGCCGGGCCTCCGCACGTCACTGACGTCACCAACGCCTCGCGCACCCTGATGATGGACCTGCAACAGCTCGAGTGGTCGACCGAGATGTGCGAGCTGCTGGGCGTGCCCTCGGCATGCTTGCCGAAGATCTGCCCCTCCGCCGGTATCCTGGGAAGGACACGCTCCTTCGCCAATCTGCCCGACGGGATCCCGATCGCGGGCGTCGCCGGCGACCAACACGCCGCCCTGTTTGGGCAGGCTTGCTTCAACGTCGGCGACGTCAAGTGCACCTATGGCACCGGAGCTTTCGTGCTGATCAACACCGGCCGGCGTCGGGTGCAAAGTCAGCATGGGCTGCTCAGCACCGTGGCCTGGCAGCTCGGAGGCCAGACCCTGTACGCCCTCGAGGGCAGCTGCTTCATCGCCGGCGCGGCTGTGCAGTGGCTTCGAGATGGCCTGGGGATCATCCGCTCTTCGGGCGAGATCGAGCAGCTAGCTTCGCAGGTCGACTCCAGCGAAGGCGTGACGTTTGTGCCCGCCCTCTCCGGACTGGGGGCGCCGCACTGGGATGCCCACGCCCGCGGCCTGATCACCGGCATCACCCGCGGCACGACGGCGGCGCACTTGGCGCGCGCAACACTGGAGGCCATCGCGATGCAAGTTGATGACCTGGTTCGGGCCATGGGCCAGGACTTAGGGAAGCCTTTGGAGCGCCTACGCGTTGACGGAGGGGCCGCGGCGAACAACCTATTGATGCAGATGCAGGCGGATCTGTCCGGCCTGGCGGTTGATCGCCCTGCCGACTTGGAGACGACTGCGCGCGGGGCCGCGATGCTGGCCGGCATCGGGGCTCATATCTTTGAAAC
>JBNLEN010000236.1:0-8716 GCA_050304975.1 Polyangiaceae bacterium | reverse complement strand
CTCCTTCTAAACCTTACTAGCTCTCTACTCGAGCAGCTCGCCGTCAACCTACTCCAAAGGCTTGGTCGATCAGTTCCTGCTGTTCAATGCGGTGGCTACTGGCTGACCCAGTCGCCGGACTTGCCGACGGGTCACGGCAGACCGCGCTCAATGGGAAGCGCCCAAACACACGCTCCCCAAAATTCACTCGAATGTACATCCACGCGCCCATATTCTCGGGCTCATCTTGCACCCAGATCATGGGGGTGCCGGGCTCATACTTCTCCAAGGCTGAAGCCAGCGCCTTCTTGGGTAGCGGGTAGAGCTGCTCCACCCGCATGATGGCCACATCATCCCGCTTCAAATCGCGGCGGTGCTTTTCGAGTTCGTAATAGATCTTGCCACTGCAAAGCAATATGCGCGTGGTCGCCGGAGCGTCGGACTCGGAAGCGCGAGCGTCCGGGATCACCCGCTCAAAGCGCCCCTCTGAAAGGTCATCGAGAGATGACACCGCATTGGGATGCCGCAGCAAGCTCTTGGGTGAGAACACCACCAAGGGCTTACGCCAGCGTCGAACTACCTGACGCCGCATCAAGTGAAAGATCTGAGCAGGCGTCGTCGGTTGAACAATCTGCATGTTGTCCTCGGCCGCCAACATCAGCCAGCGTTCCAGGCGCGCGCTGGAGTGCTCAGGCCCTTGACCTTCGAAAGCGTGTGGCATCAATAGCACTAGGCCACTGAGGCGTTTCCACTTGTCTTCGGCGCTACAAATGAACTGATCGATGATTACTTGAGCGGTGTTGGCGAAATCGCCGAACTGGGCTTCCCAGATCACCAGTCCTTCGGGGCAATCCAGACTGTAGCCCCATTCGTAGCCGAGCACTCCGGCTTCGCTGAGCGGACTGTTGTATAGCTCAACCGAGGCTTGTTCAGTCTCAAGCTGCTTGCCCAGGTTCGCCAGCGGCATGAACTTACGACCGTCTCTGACGTCATGAACGACGGCGTGGCGATGAGAAAACGTCCCACGCTCCACGTCTTGCCCCGTCATACGGACTGGCGCACCGTCGATCACCAGCGAAGCCATGGCGGTCAACTCTGCGGCGCCCCAGTCCAGCGGCTGCTTACCCGCAGCCATGTCACGACGAAGCTGAAACAAGCGCTGCAACTTCCGGTGGGGTTCAAAATCGTTCGGAACGACGGTCAGCGCGTTCAGCAGTTTGGCCAAGTGTTCCTTGGGCAATGCGGTCTCGACGTCCTCGACCTCGGCTTCGGGCCCACCTTGAAATCCGTGCCAGTAGCCAGCGAGCCAGTCGACCTTTCGGTTGAAGCTGGGCTTTCGCGCCGCGTTCAGCTCCTTCTCCAGGCTTTCACGCCGCTCTATCGCGATCTTGTCGGCTTCTTCGCGCGTCAATCCGCCTAACTCCAATAGGTGGTTCAAGTAACTGTCGCGCACGCTGGGACGTTTGGCGATAGCGCGGTACAGCACCGGCTGGGTAAACGCGGGCTCATCGGTTTCGTTGTGCCCGTGCCGACGATAACCGTACATGTCAATCACGACGTCACGCTTGAAACGCGCCCGGAAGTCCAACGCCATCGTGACCACCTGCGCCACAGCTTCGGGATCCTCACCGTTGACGTGGAAGATGGGGCTCTGCAGCATCTTCGCGACGTCGGTGCAATAGGTTGTGGCGCGTGACTGCTCCGGGGGCGTGGTGAAACCAATTTGGTTGTTCACCACGACATGCACGGTTCCACCCACGTGATACCCCTCGAGGCCACTCAGGTTGAATGTCTCTTGGACGATACCTTCGCCGATGAAAGCCGCATCGCCGTGGATGAGCACGGACATCTTGCGATCGCGGTACGCGTCCTTCGCGCGATCTTGCTTGGCGCGCACGCGTCCCATCACCACCGTATTGACGTATTCGAGGTGACTGGGATTGAAGCACAAAGACAAATGTACCGAGCGTCCGTTGGCGGTCTTGAAATCTGAGCTGTAGCCCATGTGATATTTCACGTCACCGCGGCCCCGATACAGCTGGGGATCCTTGTCCTCAAACTCGCGGAAGATCTCCCGTGGGCTCTTGCCCATGATGTTGGCCAACACGTTCAAGCGACCACGGTGGGCCATGCCTAGCGTGATCTCGTCCACGCCGTGTTCAGCCGCGCGGTTGATAGCCAAGTCCAGCAGTGGGATCAGACTCTCGGAGCCTTCCAGAGAAAAACTCTTGGCTCCTAGGTACTTCTTCTGGATGAACTCTTCCAAAATGCTGGCATCCGTCAACATGGTGAAGATGCGGCGCTGCTCCTGGGTGGAGATCGCCAAACGGTTCTCCGTGCCCTCCATGCGGTCTTGCAGCCAATTCTTCGACTCGATGTCGTGAATGTGCATGAACTCAACACCGATGCTGCGGCAGTAGGTGTTGCGCAAGCGACCGAGAATTTCGCGCAAAGTCAACGACTCGGTGCCAAAGATGGTTCGGCTCGAGAACGGACGATCCAAATCTTGATCTGTAAGACCATAGTATTTCGGATCGAGCTCCCGGTGCTCCGGGCGCGGCATATTCAGCGGATCTATGCTGGCGATCATGTGACCGCGCACGCGATACGCGCGGACCAATTGGTCCACGCGATCTTGGCGCACGGCAATCTCCATGCTGGCCACCTGCGGACGAATCGAACCGATGGGAGGTTGACGCAGATCCGCGTCTGTGAGGTTGACCGTCGCCTGTGCACTCAGCGCGGCACCTCCCGCATGTCCGTTTCCTCCGTGCCCGTTGCCGGAGCTCACTGGTGCCGGAGGATTGAACAGACTGCGCGCTTTGAACTGAGGCCCAATCGGCGTGGAGCGCCCTCCCATCTCGCGTTCGAAGTAGCTCCGCCATTGCTCGGGCACTGACGCGGGATCCTCGAGATAATCCGCGTACAAGGCCTCGATGAAGGCCAGATTGGAGGGGTTGGGCAAGCTCTCTGGTGACGCCATGGGTCTGATTTCAATCCGTGGGTTTGGAAAACCTATTTAGCAGCACGGCTGACGCATCGCGCCCGCTAAGGGCGTCCGATTGCGCTTCGGCCAGACGACGCATTTGTGAGCCGGCTGTTCCAGGTCATACTTAAATAAGCCATACCTGATTTGTCGCGGCGCCCAGCGTTGCAACCTTGTTTCAAAAGCACGAGATGTTTCAGGATGTCGTGGATGGCTAGCTCGCCCCACCGCCTTCCGCTCGTCGCCCCCGGTCAGGAACTCACCGGCCATTTTCCGCGAGGATTTGAGCGCACCGCCAAGAGCTGCGAGTCCGGAGACGCGCTCCACCACGCTCTGATTTTTGCGAGTGCAACGGTGGCACAGCGCGGCCTCGAGGAATGCTTGGCACCTGGGGCGCGCGGCCCCTACCAAGAAGCGCTGGATGCTTGCTGGCGTTGGGGGCGTGGAAGTTCAACGGACCTGCGGGGACTGCGCGCGCGCTGCTTTGACCAGGTCCCTGAAGCTGAGGCGGCAACGTTGAAAACGATCGATGCCGCGCTCGAGCGACTGAGCCCGCCGCCACTGACCGCTCTTTCTGACCATGCCGAGCAGGTGCGCAAGCGGTATTTGGGACTCGCAGTGCATCACGCCGCGGGTGCCGTAGTTCAGTTGCTCGATGCTACCCGTCAGGCGCGTGGCGTTCTGCCGATAGCCGGAGAAGTTTCTGGCGCCATCGCCTACAAGCGAGTCGCGCTGGGCCCCTGCCGCAATCCGGAGTTGCAGAGCGGCGCGCTGGAGCAAGCCGCTTGGGAGCACGTGCGCGTCGGCGCCTCCCAGGGACACACGGAGTCGGCACTGGCGCTACAGCGCTGGCACGAATATCTGGGGGTACATTGGAAGAACCTGGCGGATGCCCAACGGCTCCACTTTGAGGAGTTCTTGGCGTGGGTGTTTACCCCCTGAGTGGCCGACGAACGCGCTGGACCCGACTTCGAACCGGCGGCTAATCCCGACTTTGATCTTTACTTCGATTCGGCGTCCGAGTCCGCGCCTTCAGCGACGAAGTCCGGTGGCAACGAGGAACCATCACCGTAGAAGAACTTCTCCAGCTCCGTCATCCACACGCGCTGGCCGTGTTCACTCACCAGATCTAGGCGGTACTCATTGATCAGCATCTTGGAATGCTCGAGCCACTGCCGCCAAGCTTCCTTGGAGACCGAGTCGTACACCCGCTGTCCGAGTTCTCCCTTGAAGGGCGGCTTATCCAGCCCTTCAGCTTCCTTGCCAAGTTTGATGCACTGAACGGTGCGTGCCATGGGCTGGTCCTACTCCTCCACGGGCGGTTCGTAAAGGCGATTGCTCGGCGCTTTTTTCGGCGGCGGATACGGCATCTCTACCAGCAGCTGGTAGCGCTCGCCGCCGCGCCAGAACTCAGCAGAAATCGTCGGAGCCCGGCGCTCTCGAACGCTCATCACCGTGGAAATCACGCTGCCACGATTGAGAGCTGGAACTCCGGCGACCTTCGTCAGCACGTCGCCATCTTTGAGCCCAACCCCGAGCGCTGACACGTCGCTGAATGCCAATCCTGCCGGGCGGCCCCACTTGGCCGGCACTGGATTGGTGGTGGGAATGGCCCGCGCGCGGGCCAGGCGCAAGATGGTCTCCTGGCGAACTCGCAGCCCGCGAACGCGACGTTTGCGTGGTTTCAGTGCGGGAGTGTCCGGAGCCTCCGGCTCGGGCTCGTCTTCTTCTACTTCGAATGGCTCGGGCTCCGGAAGGTCCAGAGGTATCGCCGGCGGGGGCTTGGGTGCCGGGTAGAGCAAGCCAAACTGAAACCCACCCCGCTGCGCCAGGCTGCACAAGCGCTCACTGAAACCCGCCAGCAGCGTGGGCCACAGAATGAGCGTCAGCAATACGATGGCGAAGCGTCGGCTCAGTCCGTCATTCCTTGGGAGAGTCTAGGTACTTGAACAGTTCGGAGCCGGAGGAGAGCACCAAATCGGTCTCTGAGGTGATGGACTTCTCGTAGGCTTCCAGGCTGCGCAAGAACGCATAAAACTCGGGATCACGGCCGTAAGCCTGGGCGTAGACTTCCGTACTGACGGCGTCACCTTCACCGCGTAGCTTTTGAGCCTTCTCATAGGCCTTAGCGAGCTCAATCGTCACTTCTTTGTCCGCTTCAGCGCGGATTTTGGCAGCTTCCTCTTCGCCCTCGGAGCGGTAGCGCTTGGCAACCCGGTCACGCTCAGCACGCATGCGCTGGAACACACTCTCGGTGACCTGCTGAGGAAGGTCGGCACGCTTGATACGCACGTCCACGATGTAGATACCAAACTCTTTCAGCTTCTCACGCACGCGTCCCGCGACATCGTCCATCAACGGTTCGCGAGCGTTTCCGATGATCTCGCCGAAGTTGTGGGCAGAGATCTCGTCACGCATCTCGCTCTTGACGATGTCATCCAAGCGGCGCTGGGCGCGCATCTCATCGCGCACGGTGATAAAGAACAACTTGGCATCGACGATCTTCCAGCGCGTCACTGGATCTGCCACCAACTTCTTTTTGTCGAGTGTCAGATAATCGTCGGGCGGAGTGTCACGCCCGAGAATGCGGCGCTCCATGCGGTGCACCGTTTGTGTAAACGGCACCTTGAAGTTCAACCCGGGCTTGTCCACGGTGCGCTTGTACTTGCCGAACTCCGTGACGATGGCTTGCTCTTTTTCGTCGATCACGAAGACCGCCGAGGTCTCATCCACGAATACCAGCAGCACCGCCACCAGTAAGACGAGGGAGATCGCCAGTCCGCGACTCATTTTTGCCCTCCAGAAATGGCACCGGCGGCCTTGGCCCCCAGCGGCAGAATTGGCAACGCGCCCTCACCTACAGCGTCGTCGATGACGACCTTGCTTTTGACCGAGCCCAAGACGCGCTCAATCGTTTCCAGGTGCAAACGCTTGCGGGTCACGCCTTTGGCCTTCTCGTACTCGGCCAAGACCGACTCGAACTTCGCCGCGTCACCTTTGGCGCGCAGGATTCGTTGCTGTTTGTACCCCTCCGCTTCGCGCAGCAACTTCTCCGCTTCACCGCGGGCGCGAGGCACCTTGTCCTCACGATAGCCACGGGCCTGGTTGACCAGCTTTTCGCGTTCCTCGCGAGCGCGAGTCACGGCATTGAAGGCATCTTTGACTTCGTCTGGAGCGTCCACGTTGTCCAACTTGACTTCCGTGACCTCAATTCCGCTCTGATAGGTATCCATCAGTGTTTGCAGCAGCTTTCGAGTCTTGCTCTGCACCTGGGCGCGGCCTTTGGTCATGATCTCATCGATGTTGGTCTGACCGGCAACTGTGCGAATCGCGACCTCAGCAGCCATCTGCAGCGTCTGCTCGGGTTCGGCGATGCGAAATAGGAATTTGCCCGGATCCGCGACGCGATATTGCACCACCATCCGCACTTCGACGATGTTCTCATCACCGGTGAGCATCAGCGCCTCAGGGAGTGTGCGCTCGTTGCTGAATCCGACCTCAACCCGGCGAATTTGCTCCGTCTCGACTACGTCCACGCTTTCCACGACGGGAATCGCGTAGTGCAATCCCGGACCAACGCGACGATTCTCTTCTCCAAAGCGCCGCACGACGCCCTGGGCGCCCGGATCGACTTTGAATATGCCGGTGACTGCGACCACCAACACCAGGATGATCAGCAGCGCTGGTCCAAAGCGCTTGAAATTGTTCTTAATGACGTCCGTGACTTCGGAAACGACGTCACCAACGTCGGGTCCGGGCCCTGGATCGTCGTAGGGCGATTGCATGGGGCTGGCTCCTAAAGCGAGATGGCGCTGCTACGACCGCACCCGCCAATTACCTTGATAGGACTTACCGATGGGGTCGCAAGTAATGTCTGTGACTATAAGTTCGGGTCTGCAGTTTTGGCAGTAGATGATCGTGTTTTGGCGAAACGCGCGGCCAAATACCAACGCCTCTTCCCGATCGATGCCGTGCACGATCATGGCTGGCTCACGCCAACCGTCAGGCTGCTCATCGTAGCCAACACACTGTTCGACCCGATAACAACCTAAAATTAGAAGATCTCTGAGGGTTTGCTGCCGCGATTCATTCACGCGCCGAGGCAGCAACATCGACCGGGGATTGTAGGCCGTCAGGATCGCAAAGTCCTGCTGCAGCAGCTCGGGTAGAGCTTCAGTGTCCTTGACCAGCTCCCCGTCGATGGAGAACCTCAGGGCGCCAGACTCGGTTTGCACCTCGTAGGCCGTCGCAAAGTAGGATCGCAGCAGGTTTTGGTCCACGGTCCCGGCTGTCTAACATAGTCCAGCCAGCCCCCAATGGGCGCTTTGCAGGGTCCGGCTCGCTGTTCAGTCTGGATTCTCCGGTCGACGTCAGAGGCGAAAGCGGTAGCCGACACCACGGACCGTCAGCAGGTGCTTCGGCTCCTGGGGATCTGCCTCGAGCTTGTTCCGCAGTTGGAGCAGAAAGTTGTCGATCGTCCTGACGGTCCCGTGATGGGAGGGTCCCCAAACACGTGACTTGATTTCGTCTCGGGTGAGCACGCGGCCCCCAGCCTGCACCAAACACCAAAGCACGTCGAACTCGGTCGCTGTCATTGGGACCACTTGCCCCTCCTTCAAGACCTGGCGCGTATCCTGCCGGATCTCGAAGTCGCCGGTGGCGACCACCTCATACTGTGGGGCAGGTCTGGCCATGGCGTCACGGCGCAAGACCGCTTTGACTCGAGCTAGCAGCTCCGCCAATCCAAAAGGCTTGGTGATGTAGTCCTCCGCCCCCAACTCCAGCCCCACGACCTTGTCCATCTCGGCGCCGCGAGCGCTGAGCATGATGATCGGCACGGTGCTGCCTTCAGCTCGCAACGTTCGCAAGATTTCCAAGCCGTTCAGGTGAGGCAACATGATGTCCAAGATGATCAGGTCAACGTTACCAGAACGCGCCACCTCCAACCCGTGCTCGCCTTCGTCAGCGAGTTCAACCTGGTACCCCTCAGCTTCGAGGTTCATGCGCAATCCCAAGCTGATACTTGGGTCGTCCTCCACCACCAGAATTCGAGCTTTCCCGCGGCTGCTTGCCAGCTCCTCTTCGCTCAACTTCCCAGCCATTGGCATCATCTCGTCGCTTTGGGCACCAACAGAGAGAACACGCTGCCCTGCCCGGGTTCGCTTTTGACTTCCACTTTGCCGCGGTGTGCCTTCATCACGTGCTTCACGATCGCCAAACCCAACCCGCTACCTTCCTGCTCGCGCGCCAACCTGTCATCACGCCGATAGAATTTTTGGAAGATCCGATGATGCTCGGATTGTGGGATGCCCTTGCCATTGTCCTGCACCGAAATGCGAACCCGACCCCCACCAGGGTCACTCACGCTGAGCTTGATCTCGACCGGGTTGCCTCCATATTTGCACGCGTTCGTGAGCAGATTCAACAACGCGTCCGTCATCGCCGAACGGTCCGCGAGGATAGCTGGAATATTGTCGGGCAGTTCCAGCGAGATCGAAGCGTGCCGATGCTCACGCACCGGCTCCACGGCGATCAAGGCCTCTTCGACAATCGCGTCGACGTCCGTTTCACGAATGTCGAACTCACGATTTCCACTCTCCATCCGCCCCCAATCAAGCAAGCGATCGATCAGCTCTTGCAGGCGGGTACTTTCGCGCTCCAGGCCCTCGATGCACTTCTTCTCCGAGTCCGCGTCGCCACGGCGCAGCGCGAGCGTTTCTGAAAACAGCCGAATTGACGTCAGCGGGGTCC
>JBNLEN010000235.1:0-8814 GCA_050304975.1 Polyangiaceae bacterium | reverse complement strand
TCACCGCAACCGAGCCCATCTTCGTGGGCCACGTTGATGTACTCCAGGCTCATCGGGTCAAAGCCCATCATCTTGGCAGCCACCGCATCAATCGCCACCTGATCGTCGCTAGCCAGCATGTATTGTTGGCCCACCCCCTGTCGGGCTGCGCCCGTCAGCCTCTCCCTTAGCCGTACTCGCATGCCGTTGGCATGCTGCGCGGGCTGGGAGGGGGAGCCCAAGTCAGGACCGAAGGGCTCACCAGAAGCAGCTTCGCCGGTGCGACAATCCCCTCAGAGCTCGCCAAGAGCGGACTTCTCGATCATCTTGATGCCATCCCACTCGGACCAATAAAGGTGGGTCGAATTCGCTGCAATGCCTCCTTGGACGGTGCGCTCGGGTAGTAACCACTTCAATTGGTCGCCGCAGGCCCCCCCTAGATACCCGTTTGGAAGCTTGGCATCGCCTGAACTCCAGAAATGACAATCCGTCTCTTTGGGAAAAGTCACCATCTTGCCAACACCAGCGCGCGGCGCTTCGAACAGCCGCTCGACTTCTGCTGTCTGCTTGTCGGCCCGGTAGAAGGCGATTGGCTCGGGAGCCGCGTTGTTGATCCACCAGATATATTCGTTATCGCTCAGCAACGGCCCCAGCACCCCTAACCCATCCGGCACAAAAGCGACGGACTCACTTTCGAAGTCCTGGGACCATCGAACGATCCTATCGCGAGTGCCGCAGTACAAATACTCGTCGTCCAATGTCACATTCGTTGCGCCTCCCGACGGCAGCATCGGTGACTCGAGCCTCTTCTGTTCGTGCGTCTCGCGATGAATCCGCGTCGGGCTTTCGCAATTGATGCCCACCGCGAACACATATTCAGAACCGACGGCAACTACGCGTGCGGGACTGGGCAGCTTGATCTGCGTGACTTCCCCTGGCTTCTCCCTTTCCATCACCATCACGTCACCAAGATACACCCAGTACACTTGGTCGCCCGCTGGCTGGATCAGCGTCAGCGGGCGAGATCCATCATACGGGCCGGCTTGGCGCTCATCGGTCCCATCTGTGCGGATCTGCCGGACCGTCGATGACTCGTAGTCCACAAAGTAAACGTAATCGTCATCGGCCGCCATAGCCCTCGAACGCGTGTCCGTTAGGATCCTAATTGCGTCCGGTGAGAAAGATTGTGCCCCATCCGGCAATGGCGCCGGAGGCGGCTTTTCCGCTGTATCCTCATTCGGTCGCTCTCGTTTGCCGATCCCGCAAGCCGAAGCCAGGGCTGTCGAGCCAACGACTAGTATGGAAACAAGTTTACTCCGAATGGTGAGCATGTTGGCTGCTCCAGCATAGCTCACCTAGCGGACGTTGGAAAACTGGGCTTGCCGGACGAACTAATGTGCTAACCCGTCTGAGTGAGTATTGCTGCACAACACGAGCGAGCATTCGAGCCGGCGCATCGTACCGGTATTCTAGTTCGGTTGTTGTTGCTCAGCGGCTTGTTGTTTGTGTCCGCTGGCTGTGGAGCACGCAGTGAGGGGAGTCAGCCGCGAGAACGATCGAGTGAGCAGGCGGCTCCCGAGCCGCTGCAAGACATCCACAGCAAGCAGTGCCAAGCGCAGTACCACAAAGCCATCGCCTGCGAGGGGCCAGAGGACTGCTGCCTGGGTGGGTGTGATGGCGTCTGGTGCGTGCAATGCAAACCCCCAGGGGCCCCTTGTCGCACCCCGACCGAATGTTGCGGCGGGTGTTCTGAGGCGTGTTCACTGGTTGACCTCGACGCGGAGTGCAATGGCGTTTGTCTGCCGGCGTACGAGGGTCAGCCATGCCGCACAGACCGTGGCTGCCGTTCGGAAAACTGCGAGGATCTTGTGTGCGGCGAGCCGGATTTTCCCACGTGTCGGCCTTATCTGAACGAAACGTGCTCTGAGGGGGAAATCTGCTACTTCGATTTCCGCTGCATGGGACCACCGGACGCGGGTGCCCTCTGACGGCGATCGACCTCGTAGTTCTTCACTCACCCGTTGCGCCTGGCGTTAGTGGTGAGCGAGGTGCGCGAATCTCACGCCCTTCGAGCGGTGCTGGCGCCCACAGCGCTGCATAGCACGTGCAAGACCCAAAAAACGGCGGTCGCCCTGTTGAGCGCCGCCGTCTTGGACCTGGTGACCCACGCTGAAGTGCAACTCGACCTCCAGTGCCCCGCCGCCCGCCGGGGCTTTGCTGGTGCGCACGCCTCGCGCCAGGCGGCGGCGTTCTGCCTGTACTTCGTGCAACTGTAACGGCCCGCGCCTGTCACGTGCCCTGCGCTGTGAAGCTCCGCTCCCGGCGGTCGCCGGGGCACTGGAGGCAAACATGCGCAAACAAACTCTTTACGCCATCAAGCTTCGTGCTCACGCGCGTAGCATGCGGCACAACCCCACGGGCAGCGAGTACGCGCTGTTTCAACTTATCCGGCGCAAGCAGGTGTGCGGCGTGCAGTTTCGTCGGCAGCAAATCGTCCTGCATCGCTACATCGTTGACTTCCTCGCGCCGCAACTCAAGCTCGTGGTGGAAGTTGACGGCGGCTACCACGCACTCGTCGCTTCGGCTGACGCCCGGCGTGACAAGCTCTTGGCGCGCGCTGGCTACACCGTGTTGCGCATTCCCAACCATGTTGTCCTGCACCAAACAAAAACGGCGGTTGCCCTGTTGAGCGCCGCCGTTCAGAAACTATTGGCTTAGTACCAGTGCTTCAGGGTGCCGAAGCCTCGCTGCGCTGGATGATGTTTTCACTTTGGCCCTGTTCATACGCCGCGAACAGCTTGCCCCAGTGGGTGTCGCGCTTCCAGTCTTCGAAGACTTTCCGGTCTTTGCGCGGCCAGCGATAATAGTCGTGGTAAATCTCGCTGCCGGCGATGAACACGTTGACCAAGGGCGTGTGAAAGAACACCTTTTGGAACTTCTTCAGCGGCCCGAACCACATGATGTCCCCGACGGTGCTGGCGCCGTTGTCACCCACTTCGAAGCCCCAGCTCTCGTTCGAGATATCGTCGCCGACGATCTCGATGTCGCGCGGGTCACCGCAGCCGAGCCCATCTTCGTGGGCCACGTTGATGTACTCCAGGCTCATCGGGTCAAAGCCCATCATCTTGGCGGCCACGGCGTCAATCGCGACCTGGTCCTCGCTGGCCAGCATGTAGTCTTTGATCACCGGGAACATGGTGCGCGGGCCTGGGCCGTTGCCAGCGGTGGTGCCGTCCATGATCGCGAACAAGCCGCTGTGGATCTCTTTTTGGATGTGCAGCAAGTCCACCAGGGTGCGGTGGATCCACGAGTGGGTGTAGTGGCGCTTGGTATTGAGCAATCCACCGAAGGCGTTCTTCATCGCGCCCGTGGTCGTGGTGTAGATGTGGCACTTCACCGTTGGTAGGTGGATGATGTTTTTGCCGAAGAAGTAGTCGGGCACCATGATGCCTTCAGGGAAGATGTTGTGCAGCACATGCATCTTCGCTTTGGGGCGGTACTCAACCCAGGTCATGTCTTCATCTTTGAAGTTGAACAACACCGGGATGTCGTACTTCTTGAAGAGGGGCACGTAGTTGTTCAGATCTTCACCCTTGAACGCGTCCGTCACCACGGTCTTGTTTTGTACGCAGGTGATGTCCGTCAGGCCAGACTTCTGCAAAGCCGTGATGGTGCCTTCCAACTGCCACGGCGTGGTGTTCGCCCCCGGAAACGGGTAGTGCCAGGAGATGTTGTCTTTCAGGATGGTGGTTGCTCCGGCCTGAAGCGCGTCTTTCATGCCCCCCAGCTCACACAATTTCTCGATGTCATCGAGGATGGTCTTGGGTTTGACCTTGAGAACGGCGACTTTGGACTTGCTCATATCTGGCTACCTCTAAAATGACGAAAGGGCGTGCTTTTACAGCACGCCCTCCGATTCCGATCAAGATGGGATGCCCCATCCAGCAGGATCAGCGTGTGAACACGCCTTTGCCCGCGTATTCCTGGGCGTCGCCCAGCTCATCGGCGATGCGCAGCAGCTGGTTGTACTTCGCAATACGGTCGCTGCGGCTCAAGCTGCCGGTCTTGATTTGGCCGGCGTTGGTGGCCACTGCCAAATCGGCGATGAACGCGTCTTCGGTCTCGCCCGAGCGGTGGGAGATCACCGAGCGGTAGCCGCGGTTGGCGCCGATGCGGATCGTCTCCAAGGTCTCCGTCAGGGTGCCGATCTGGTTGAGCTTGATCAGGATGGCGTTGGCACAGCCCTTCTCGATGCCCATCTCCAGGCGCTTGCGGTTGGTCACGAACAGATCGTCACCCACCAGCTGGATGCGAGAGCCCAGCTTTTCCGTCAACTTCTTCCAGCCAGCCCAGTCGTTCTCATCCAGGCCATCCTCGATGCTGAGGATTGGGTATTTCTCGCAGTAGCCGGCGTAGACGTCGACTAGCTCATCGGCGCTGACGGTCTTGCCGTCGAACGTGTAGGTGCCCTTGGCCTTGTCGTAGAACTCGCTGGAAGCGCAATCCAGACCGATGCCGACCTGGTCGCCAGGCTTGTAGCCCGCGGCTTCAATCGATTGCACGATGCGTTCCAGAGCTTGACCGTTGGTGTCCAGCTTGGGAGCAAAACCACCTTCGTCCCCGACTGCCGTCGTCAGGCCATCCTTCTTGAGGTTGGCCTTGAGGGCGTGAAAGATTTCTACGCCGCAGCGCAGACCCTCGGCGAAGGTCTCGAAGCCGTGAGGGATGACCATGAATTCTTGACACTCGAGGCCGTTGTCCGCGTGGCTGCCACCATTGATGATGTTCATCATCGGCGTCGGCAGTACGCGAGCCTGAGCGCCGCCCAGGTAACGCCATAGCGGAACGCCAACGGTATCAGCGGCGGCGCGGGCCACGGCCATGGACACAGCCAAGATGGCGTTGGCGCCCATCTTGCCTTTGTTCTCAGTGCCGTCGAGCTCCAGCATGCGCTGGTCGACGGCAGCCTGATCGAGAGCGATCATGCCCTCGATGGCTGGACCTAGCTTCTCGTTCACATTGGCGACTGCTTTTTGCACGCCTTTGCCGAGGTAACGCTTCTTGTCCCCGTCACGCAGCTCTACCGCTTCGTGTTCGCCGGTGGATGCGCCACTCGGAACGCACGCGCGTCCGTAACCGCTGGTGGTGTGAACCTCCGCTTCAACCGTGGGATTGCCGCGGGAATCCAGGATCTCGCGAGCGCTTACATCAATGATATCGGGCATGGGGGCTCCGATATCATGAAACCTCCGCCATCGCGAGCGTCAGTTTCTCGCCGCGTCAGCTTTGTTTTGGTGACTCGCTGGACGTGGAATTGGCCGCGCCCTGTGGAGCGGCAGCCTGCAACGGCTCGGATTCCACCCCAGCTGCAGCCCTGAAAGATTGTTTCGGATCGGTGTCGCTGGATTGCCCGCGTCTGGCTTCATCCCGCCGGGAGCGCTCCTCGGAACGACGCTGATCTTCCAGCTCGTAGGCGACCACGATGCGCTGCACCAGAGGGTGCCGCACCACGTCGGCGTCGCCGAACTTGCAGAACGCAATGCCATCCACTCCGCTCAGCAAACGTTCAGCCTCTCGTAGACCGCTGCGAGCTCCGCGTGGCAGGTCCGTTTGGGTCACGTCACCGGTCACGACCGCTTTGGACTGAAAGCCCAGACGTGTCAGGAACATGCGCATCTGCTCACTGGTGGCGTTCTGGGCCTCGTCCAGGATCACGAACGCGTCATTCAGCGTTCGCCCGCGCATGAACGCCAGGGGAGCCACCTCAATCTGTTGGCGCGAGCGCAGCTTCTCGACCTTGTCGAAGTCAATCATGTCGTGAAGTGCGTCATTCAGGGGACGCAGGTACGGATTGATCTTCTCGATCAAGTCTCCTGGTAAGAAGCCCAGGCGTTCACCCGCTTCGACAGCGGGGCGCGTCAAGATGATGCGCTTGACGCGTTTTTGCATCAGGGCTTGCGCGGCCATGGCCATCGCCAGGTAGGTCTTGCCGGTGCCCGCGGGGCCAATCCCAAATGTCAGATCGTGGTCGCGAATTTGACCGATGTAGTGACGCTGCGCGGGGCCCTTGGGCACGATCCGCTTGCGCGCACTGATGCCGACGGCGTCGTCCAGCAGCGAGCCTAAGGTAATGTCGGGGTCGTCGCGTAGACTGCGCAGGCTGCGCGCCACGTCGTGGGCGCCCACCATCACACCGTTTTCCACCAACTCGACCGTGCCCTGCAGAAAACGCCCCGCGACGGCCACGTCAGGTTCGCTCCCCGAAAGCAGGATGGTGTTGCCGCGCAGGTTGACTTGAACGCCGCTCTGCTTGGCGACCTCTCCCAGCAGTTGAGTGTGCGGGCCGCTGATGGCCATCAGCACTTTGGGGTCTTCGATTTCAATGTTGGCGCTGAAGGCCGCTTCGCTCATGCTGGTCGCTTGGTTGATGGCAGGCGGAGCTTGTCAGTGACCGCCCCCCGTCTCGTTAAGTATACGTATTTAAGTCATCCTGGCGAGAAGCCGCTTCGGCAGAAAATCGCTAGGGGGCCGGCATTGTGGACCCGCCACAACTCGAGGGCCAGCGAGAATTTGCCCGATCCCAACCGATTGTGGCTAACCGGGGGCATGGCTGCGTCGAGCCCGAGGAGATTTGGCAGATGGGTTGGAATTGGGGTCGCCCTGGGGGTGATCGCCGCTTTGGCGCCCGTGGCCACGGGGCGGGTCAATCTCACAACGATTTCCGATGGGCTGTCGAAGATCGCCGACGACAACCTGCAGGTGCAGGAACCCGAGCAGGATCCCGACCTCTTCGAAGGCTTGGACCTCACTCGGCTCGACGTGCACCCGAGGCGGGTGAGCGCTCCGCTGTCCAAGTCGCGTCAGGCGATTCTGACGCTGGATCCCGACTTGCAGCGCACGGCCACCAGCCTGATGAAGCGCTACCGAACCCCCGAAGCCGGCGTCGTGCTGATGGACGTCAAGAGCGGTGAGCTGCTGGTCTACGCCAGCCACCTCAACAAGGGCCCCAAGTTCGACGTCAATGCCCGCGCTGAAGCTCCGGCGGCGAGTGTCTTCAAAGTCGTGACCGGCTCCGCACTGGTCGAAATGGCCGGCCTGAGCGCCGAGACCGAGCAGTGTTACCACGGTGGCCGAAGTGGCGTGAGCGCCAGTGAATTGGAAGACGATCCGGCGCGTGACAAGTGGTGCTCCACTCTAGCGACGGCCATGGGACGCAGCCTCAACGTGGTGTTTGCGCGTTTGGCCAAGAAGAACCTGAGCGTCGAGCAGCTGACCAGCATGGCGGGAGCCTATGGTTTCGGATTGCCGGTGCCTTTCGAGGCCGTCAACGAGCCGCCGCAGATCGCACTGCCAGAAGAACCGCTCGAGTTCGCGCGCTCAGCAGCCGGCTTTTGGCACACCAGTTTGTCACCGTTGGCAGGCGTGCTGATTGCTCAAACGGTGGCCAACGAAGGGGTGACCCTGCAGCCGCACATCGTGAAGAAGATCGTGCGTGATGGCGAGACCTTGTTCGAAGCTCCGACCCACCCCCAGATCATCCGGCGCGCCATCAAGCCAGAGACTGCGCGTGAGGTGACCAGCATGATGGTGCAAACCACCAAAAACGGGTCCGCGTACAAGATCTTTCATGACCGCAAAGGGCGGGAGTTCTTGCCCAACATCGTGGTGGCTGGCAAGACCGGTACTCTTTCGCGGCATAAAAAGAACAGACACTACACCTGGTTCGTCGGTTTTGCTCCGGCCGAGGCACCGGAGGTGGCTGTCTCCGCGCTGGTCGTCAACACGCCCAAGTGGCGCATCAAGGGCCCGGACCTGGCCCGGGACGTGCTGCGCGCCTACTTCGCGGCCAAGGGCAAGCCTGGCGTCGCTCGGCCATGAGTCGCTGCGGTCCCGGATCTGAGTCTGCGAACGCGTGGCCAGCTCGGGAGAGGCCGGGGACCGAATGTATCCTCACTGTTACACGCGGAGTACAAACCCGGCCGCTCAGCAAAAATCCGAGGGCTTTTCCCCCGACGCGGCGCGTCGACCAAGCTCGCTCGCCTTCACTGAACGCGCGTCACGAATGGCCAAAAATACCCGTGCTGACGCTGGGCTTGCCATGCGCCGAACTCGCGCCCGGTTGTGTCCGCAAACGTGCGGGGCGGTGCGCGTGTGCCAATTTAAAACCCAGCAGAAATGAACATTTACAGTGTTTGTCTGGTGGAAGACCCATGAACTAGGTGCGCGTCGGGGCACCCATTGCTAAGGTCAGATTCGTGCAGGTAGTGCTCAGAAAAATGGGTCGCGGCTCCAGAGCAGTCGCCGGAAAACTGGTTCGGGCGCCGCGCAAAGGTTCGGTCGTCGTCATCGAATTCTCGGACGGGATGCATGAATACGTCACCACTCCGGTCAAGCGTGTGATGCGCGTGGCTGAGCGTGATGTCTTCTACATCGAGACTTCCAACAGCCGTTATCGGCTTGAAGTGCGTGATCGGGAAAACGACCTCGACGACGCGCTCAGCGGCTGACCCCAAACCTCTCCGGTTCGAACCAAATTCGACCTCGTGGGCTGGCAATTTGCCGGCCCTTGCTGTATCTCCACCCCCCCTTTGGCGCCTGAGGTCACCTGCACTAGGCCTCGCCGCCGTCAAGCTTTCACACTCAAACTAACCGGGATCTTCATGGGCCGTTTCGACAGACGCAAATCAGCGAAGATGCGCCGCCGCAAGGCACAGGAAAAGCTCAAGCAGCGCGAGAAGCGCCAGGCAGAGCAGACCAAAGCCGAGCGCGGCAAGAAGTAAGCAGCCGAGCGCGGCAAGAAGTAAGCAGCCGAGCGCGGCAAGAAGTAAGCAGCCG
>JBNLEN010000234.1:0-8815 GCA_050304975.1 Polyangiaceae bacterium | reverse complement strand
GGCTGAGAACGAGAAGATGCTGTCGAACGTCAACGACTCCGGATCGGCCGCCGCAGCCATCGCCCCGATCACGGCAGCACCAGGCGCGACCAAGTCCGGCTTCAAACTGCCGACGCTGTTCGGCCCAGCCGAGCTGAAGAATGCCAAACCGCCGGGCTCGAGCTCGAAATCTTCACTGAACTGATCCAGCTGCACCAGGTCGTGATCCCGACTCGGCCAGGAGTCGCGATTGAGGGTCGCGCCGACGGCGATCAATTGTGGCACGTCCGCTGGGATGTTGATGGTTTGCGATCGCGTTGCCCGCGGAAACAGCGCGCCAGCGCCGCCGCCACCCGGCCCGATGCCGCCTTCGGATTGCACCCACAGACTCACCGAGCCGTGCCCCTCCAGGCGCACGGCGAACACTTCTCCACCTTTCACCTGGCCGTCGATGATCACGGCGGCGGCGTGTTCACTGCTCTCACCTAGACCAAAGTCTTCGCTCAAGCCGACGACGGCGCTGATCTCGATGCGACCGTTATTGACGGTGCTGACTTCGCCCAAGCTGAGCGGTTCAATCGCGACCGTGCCGTCGCCTTGTTCGACGCCCACGCGAATGTCGTCTCCGGGACGGAACGCGAGCCAGATGAACGCCGCGCCTCCCCGGGCCTCTCCCGAGGGCATCAACAGCGGCACGCGCACCGAAGAGCCGTCGGGCACGTGCACATCCGTGTGGATCCCCTGGGGCGTCGGAAACGACGAGCGCCCGGGGCTGCTCAAGCTGCCGCTGTTACCCGCAGCTACGATGATCGCGCGACCGGGTTCGCCCGCCTTCACCTCGAGCAGCTCGGCCAGCGCGAGACCAATCTCGGAGGTGCCATCGTGGGGGCCAAAGTCTCCACCCAGACTCAGGTTGAGCACCGCCGGCATACCGAGCTCTTGGGCGCGGTCGAACGCGAATTTGCTCGCCAACAAGATGTCCGCGTCAGTGACACTGATAGAGCGCTGCGCCACCTGAGCGATGATCAGCGACGCCTCCGGCGCCATGCCCGCATAGTCAGGATTGGAGCGCCCGTTGCCGGCCGCCAAGGACGCGACGTGGGTGCCGTGACCGAGCACATCTTCCGGCAGCCGGATCCGATCGCCCGCCGGCGACATCAAGCTCCCGCTGAGCAACTGATCCAACTCGGCGGCGCTGAGTACGCCGCAACGCCGAGTCCGGCCACAACCGAGCTCTTCTTCCATCTCCGGAAAAAATCCGAAGGGGCCCGCACCGAACTCCAGCATCCACGCCACGCGGGTTTTGCCCTGGGCGTCGCGCAGATCGGGGTGTTCGAGATCCACGCCGCTATCGATGATACCAATCGCGACGCCCGCCCCACTGCCCGTCGAGCCGTAGGCGGCGACCAGCTTGCGGTGCTGCGCGGCGCGCACCGTCGAGCGAGCGCGATCCAACAATAGCCGCTTGGGTGGGCTCCACACGGCGCTGAGCCCCGGCGCAGGCTCCGCGCTCAGCGCGAAGTTCGACGACAGCGGGACCCAACCCGGTTTGCCAGCGGCGGCGCGCCAAGCTGGCTCAGACTCGGCCGAGGCCGCGCGCCGCACCAATAGCGGAGCGTCCGAGAGCTTTTGCAAATGGCGCAGCGTTTCGGGAGATCCCGCCAAGCGTGAAACGGGGATCTGCGCCTGTGCCGTCGCAGCTTGGAGCCCCACTGTCACGGCAGTGACCCCAAAAACAAAACCAAAAACACGCCCAAGCACGAAACTACGCCGCCACGAGACTACATCGGCATGACCAGATGCTTACGCAGCACCTCGTCCCGCTCACGATCCTGGTAAAGCTCAAATCGTTGTGACAGCTCTGGACGCAACGCTTCAAATGGGATCAAGGCATCGATCGCCAGCTCACTGGCGAGTTTCTTGATGTCCACGTCTTCGCGATATTCTTCGCGCAGCTTTTCGACCAGCGCGGCACGCTCGGCTTCGGGTGCCGCTTGGATCTTGTTGAAGAAGACCGCGTTGACTGCCGCTTGCGGCCCCATCACCGCGATGGATGCGGTGGGCAATGCCAGCGTGGCGTCTGGATCAAACGCTGGGCCACACATGGCGTACAGCCCGGCGCCATACGCTTTGCGCACGACCACGCAGATCTTCGGCACGGTCGCCATGCTGACGGCCGCCACCATCTTGGCACCCGCACGAATGATGCCCTGTTTTTCGACCTTGGAGCCAATCATGAACCCGGGCACGTCTGCCAAGAAGAGCAACGGCAGATTGAAGGCGTTGCACAGCTGCACGAAACGCGCGGCTTTGTCGGCGCTGTCCACGAACAGCACGCCGCCCAGATACTTGGGTTGATTGGCGACGATGCCCACCGCGCGCCCATCGATGCGGGCAAACCCGGTGATCAGCTCGCGCGCAAACTTGGGCTTCAGCTCCAAGAACGTGTCTTCATCCACGATGTGTTCGATCACGCCCAGCATGTCGAAGGACTTGTTTTCATCGGGGACGATGATTTCGCTCAGCGGACGGAGCTCAGCCTTGGGCGGCTTGGCGAGCTCTTCTTCGGTGCGGCCAAGGTTGTTGTCGGGCAAGTAACTGATGTAGCGCTTGGCGAAGTCAATCGCTTCTGCTTCGGTCTTGACCATCAAGTCACCACAACCCGATGTCGTGGTGTGCATCTTGGCGCCGCCCATCTCTTCGAGAGAGACTTTTTCGCCGATCACCATCTCGGCCATGCGCGGCGACCCCAGGTACATGCTGGCGTTGCCCTTGACCATGACCACGATGTCACAGAACGCCGGAATGTACGCGCCTCCCGCAGCAGACGGTCCGAACAACAGACACACCTGGGGCACCACACCACTGAGCGCGACTTGATTGTAGAAGATGCGCCCCGCGCCGCGCCGACCGGGAAACATCTCCAACTGATCGGTGATGCGCGCGCCAGCGGAGTCCACCAAATAAAACAGCGGACACTTGAGGCGCATGGCCGTCTCTTGCACGCGCAAGATCTTCTCCACTGTGCGCCGACCCCACGACCCCGCCTTGACCGTCGAGTCATTGGCCATCACGCACACGACTCGCCCCGCTAGACGCCCAGTTCCGGTGACGACGCCGTCCGCGGGCAAACCCTCGGAGGACGCGTTGGCGAGCAGTGCATCTTCCACGAAACTGTCGGCGTCCAACAAACGCGCAATGCGTTCGCGCGCGAACAGCTTGCCCGCCTCTCGGTTCTTGTCGTGGTACTTCTCGGCCCCACCGCGCTGGGTTTGCTCCACCAGCTGCTCGAGTTCTTCGTTCTTCATGAGTGGCTTGAGCCTAGCTCACTCGAAACGGCAGATCACTCGCGGCCCACTCACTCCAGCGCCAGGCGCTCAACCAGCTGACCGAGCTCGCGCAGCTTTTTCGGCTCGAAGCCCACCATCACGTCGCGCACTTGGCCGTGCTTATCGATGACGAAAACGCTGGGCAGAGCCAGCGCGCGGTAGGCTTGGGTCATGTCGCCAGAGGGATCGGCGAACACGGCGTAGTTCAAGTTCAACGCGTGAGCGGCACGCTCTGCTTCTTCGAACGGATCGGTCGTGATCCCCAACACGCGCACGCCCTGCACGCCCATGCGCTCCTGCCAGCGGTTGAGGCTGGGTGTCACAGCTCGACAAGCCACGCACCAGCTGGCCCAAAACTCCAGCACGACCACTTTGCCGGAGAGCTCACGCCAGTTGGCCGCCACGCGACCACTGACGGACTTCAACGCATGCAGCGGCGGCGCCTTTCGCCCCACGAACAGCTGCTGCATCAACTCTTGGGATTTGGGCTTCTCAGTGAGCACCAGGGGCAACAAGCGCAGCTGCCCGGCGCGGCGCACGCTCAAACTCAGGCGCTCACCCACGGGTTGCTCGGCGAGCAGCAGATGCAAGTCCGTCGGCTTGGTGATCCCACGCCCGGCGAGATTGACGAGCACGTCGCCGGCTTTCACGCCCGCTGAGGCTGCAGGAGAGCCGGGCAGCACGCGCTCCACGACGACGCCCTGGGGTTGTTGGAAGATGTCCGCTCCGAGCCAGGGGCGAGTGTTGCCCTTGGTGTTGGGGGAAGAGTCGGAGGGGGTGGAGCGTTGTGCGGAAGCCGACACCTCGGGCGCGTCGTTGACGGAGAGCAACTCGTCCGGATCGGGCTCTTCCAGCTCGGGCTCGGGCGGGCGAGTGACTTCGGCAGCGGGTTGCGTCCGCTGCGAGAGGCTCGGCGCACTTTCCGGGCTGACAGACTTTGAAGCACCGCACCCCGAGGCGAGCAGTGCCAGCAGCACCGCGCCGCGGACGCGCATCACCAAGATCTTGGCCAAACCCGACACCCCGCTAACATCGCAGACCCTTTGCGTGCCGCAAGATCCGAAGATGCAGACCACCCCCGATCGAAGATTCAAGCCTTGAAGCCACAGCACACACTCTGGACAGCTGCGCTCGCTCTGGTGTTGGGTTGGAATGCCAGCTGCGCCACACCTCGAGCGGGGAGCCCCGGCACTTCCGATGCCGCCCGAGTCGCTCCTCGGGAAGAGCCGCGCGTCGCGGAGCAGGCCCCCGTGTGGCCGAGCTGGGACGCTAGCCGAGCCTGGCCGGTGATCGCCCAATATGAGTCCCAGGGGCACCGAACCGCCGTGCGCCAGGTCGCGCTGCGGATCTCTCCTGAAGCCGAGGCTGCCTATCGGGCACTGGTCAAAGGGGGCCAGCTCGCCGCCGGCTCGGTGATCATCCAGGAGCTGTCGGCGACGCAGGGAGCGCCGGTGGAGCAGCTGCTAGTGATGCAAAAGAGCGAGCGCGGTTGGCAGTACCTGAGTTTGCGCCCCGACGGACGCCTCATGGATGACGCGGATTCACGCGCGGGGGGCTTGTGCCAGCGCTGCCACCTCGAGGGACGGAGCGACGAGCTTTTTGGACTGCCGTAGACCGGCGCTACAGCGATTGCCCAGATTCCGCAGGGTTCAGCTTCCACTTGTGACGGAATACTGAATCCTGGTGTGCAATCGTTGCAACGGGTTATGGGGGGTATGACACGAAGATCCGGGTGCGAAGCGTTCGAAAACTGACGGTTTCGAACTAGGAACTGCAAACCTTCGTAATCATGAGAATTTTAAGAACGTTTGCCGGGTTGGCATAGGGTGTGCTTTATAGCGGGCGTACTTACCGCTTGGCTTAGTGACTTAGCTTATCCCTTTTTAGATCCTTGGCTTAGTACTTCAGCTTCGAGTTCAGCCTGCCATCGGCGGCTGGCTCTATCTACGCAGCGCCTTACTTACTTTCTTGCTGCTTCTACAGCTTCCTTAAGCCTCAGCTTGCTTAGACCTACTTCTTCCTAGCTTATTTGACTGGATGAGCACGCTGAAACTGCCTGCCCCGTAGAGTGGGCTCGGCGCAGTTGCCACCGAGTGGTGCGCTCCCCTGCGGGCGCATGGGAACCCGATTCGCGAAACCGCATCAGACGCCTAACTGCGCCGCGGTCTGCGGGCGGGTTTTCCCATTTTGTGGCTCTTGAATCGCGTGGCACGAGTTGGCAACGCCCCGCCTCGTGGTCGCATTCCCGCCTGCCAAACACTGCGGCTCCGCGAGCGCTTTTGCGAAAGCCGCCTGCGGAACCTGGCCCCCGCGGCGGACAGCAGCGCCCGGCAACCGAGCCCAAAACACGAACGCCCGACGACCTCAGGGGTGTCGAGCGTTCGTCAGTGCCGGGCGCCAGCGCGCCCCAGCCGAAAGCTCACAGAGCCTTGTCGATCGCTTCTTTGACGGTGGCGTAGTCGGTGGGGTTGGAAACGCGTTCACCGTTGACGAACATGGTGGGCGTGCCGCTGACGAACACGTCATTACCCAGCTTCATGTCGGAGGCGACCTGGGCGTCGTGGCGCTTATCATCGAGCGCTGCGCCAATGGTGCTCACGCCCATTTCTTTGCCGTATTTCTCCAGGGATTCACGGTCGAGCGCGCGCTGGTTGGCGAACAGCTTGTCGTGATACTCCCAGAACTTACCCTGCGCGTGAGCGGCGAGCGCTGCCTGAGACGCCGGGCGAGCGTCGGGGTGGTTCATCAGCGGGAACTGGCGAAACACGAAGCGCACCTTGTCCGAGTAGTTCTTCTTGATTTCCGTCACCACGTTGGCGGCGCGTGAACAGTAGGGGCACTGGAAGTCCGAAAACTCCACGACCGTGACCTTCGCATCTGCCGGTCCGAAAGAGGGCGCATCATCTTTGGCGATGGCTGCCTGCTGCTCCGAGGTAAGCGGCTTGTTCGCAGCTTCGCGGGACTTCAAACTCTGAACGATCTGCTCCAGCTGGGGCAGCATCTTCTGGCACTGCTCAACCGGGAACTGTTGGGTCTGCTCAGTCACCATCTTGCAGCTCTCGGTTTCCGCACCGACCTCTGCGCAGATCTTCTGAACCAGTTCGTCACACACGGCACGCAGGGCTTTGCCCGCAGCCACCGTCACGTCGATGTCCTTGACGCCGGCTTTGCACATGTCCGGGCTCAGCAAATCTTTGATGCCGGTCATTTGCGTGCAGGTACCACTCTGTTCACCCGCCTTGGCACAGAGTTGGGTGACGTACTCATCACACGGACCCTTTGGCGCGTCCGCGGCGGTGCCAGCGGCCTCTGCGGTGGAAGCCGCTTCAGCAGATTCGTCGGTCTTGTCCTGCTTCTTACAGCCGGTCGACAGCGCGGCAGCGACGAGCAGCGCGCAGGCCCATTTGGCTCCACTGCGGGGAGAGGTCAGAAACTTCACGGTATTGTTCTCTTTCGTTGTTCGCGCAGAGCGAGTTTTGAGCGCGAACATCAACGGCGAAACGCGCTGTCAGAGAAGCGCCCAGGCGCCTCAGAATAGGCGCGGGCGATAGCACGCCTCCTCGGAAAACACTACTCCCGTCAAGTGTCGTGGTCCGGATGCTGGTGGGACACCAAACCGTGGAAAAGTTCCGCCTCCGCGGCTTCGCCGCGTTTCGGGAGCGACGGTAGATGGTCAAAGTACGGCAGTCGGCGCTCGGCGCAGACTTGAATGGCCGGCGGCGCCAGCGTGGGATCGTCCAGTGCACCGATCGCCACTTCAATCGAGGTCGCGGGCTCATACGTGAGCGGGGTGCCGCATTCGCCACAGAAGCCACGCCGCACCTTGTTGGAGCTTTGAAAATACTTGGGCGCCCCACGCGTCCAAGTCAGCCCCTTGGCGGTGACCAGCGGAGCCATGAAGTTGCCAAAGGCTTTTTGGCACATGCGGCAATGGCAGATGGAAGCCCGCCCTAACCCTTCAACGGAAAACCGCACCGCGCCGCATTGGCAACCACCCGTCAATCGTTCGCCCATGGGCGGCTAGTGTCCAGGACCAGAGGTCCCGGCACAATATCGATGAAGTCCCCTGGCCAAAAGGGACGACAAGAACAGTTGAAACGTGCGTTCGATACTGCAGCGCGCTCGCACCCTGTTTACGCAGCGGCTCAGCCATCGTCCGGATCTCTCGCGACGGTAGGACCGCGTTGGTCGGAATGAGGCGCTGCGGGTTGTTGACCAGGTTGGTAAGAGTTGGATGGTTGGGAGGCTGGATCCGGAAGGCTTTCGGCACCCAACCGGAACCGAGCCAGCGCTTCATCCCAAAACCCATCCAACCAACCTCTCGCGGCCTCAAATCCCCGGGCATCCAGTCGGTAAACATGCCGGGTTCCGCGGACTTCGCTGGCGACCAAGCCGGCTCGTTCCAAGAGCCGCAGGTGCTTGGAAACGGCAGGACGACTCACAGGCAGCTGCTCCGCCAGCTCCCCCACCGGACACGGCGTTCGATGCAAAATCTCAATAATTTCGCGACGAACAGGGTTCCCCAAGGCGTCGAGCGGGGAACATTCTTCAGGCAGCTTCGGCATCAGCAGAATCAGTAACCAATCAGTTACCGTAACCCACCAGTTACCCTGTCTAAACGGTCTGTCAACCGCCCCGCCCCGCAAAAACCCACCCAGTAGCTATTGGCGTTGCGCGAAGAATTGGGGTAGACCCTGCACCCCCTCAGCGCCCGTAGCTCAGCTGGATAGAGCGTCGGTCTACGGAACCGAAGGTCGAACGTTCGAATCGTTCCGGGCGCGAAAGGCCCCGCCAATGGCGGGGCCTTTTTGCTTGCGGAACACCTCGGTCAGTCCCTCGCGCTATGCGCTCGCTCCGCTGGTCGAATCGTTCCGGGCGCGCAGCAAACAGGCCCAGCCGCAAGGCTGGGTTTTTGCGTTGCTGGGGGCTACTCTTTGTCGGTGACAGACTCCTCAGCGCCTGCACCCATATCGGCAGCCGACGCCTTGAAGCGGCTCCAGGAGGAAGCGCCGGAGCTGATTCGCGCGGCGGATGAGGTGGACCAGACCTTGTTGGATCGCGCCGCTGAATTGAGCCCACTCGAACGCGTGGAGGCCGCTTCACAGCACCTCGCTGAATTGCGCCGGTTCAGGCCGCGATGAAGCACCCGAAAAGCGCAAGCATCCGGCAGTTGCTCGAGACACTGCGCGACGCTGGCATCGACTTCATCGTCGTGGGCGGCGCGGCCGCGACCATGCATGGCAGCGGTACGACAACCGAAGACTTGGACATCGTCCCAGCGACGACACCAGAGAATACTGATCGCCTGTTGAAGCTGCTGGAACAACTCGACGCGTACTTCCGCAGCGATGCCGCTAACCGTCGGCTGACGCCAGAGCGCTCTCACCTGGAGGGAGGCGGGCAACTCCTGCTCTCGACGCGACTTGGCCCGCTTGACCTCCTGATGCGATTGCACGACGGACGCGGCTACGATCAGCTACTTCCCGATTCGCAACTGTTCACTGACG
>JBNLEN010000233.1:0-8945 GCA_050304975.1 Polyangiaceae bacterium | reverse complement strand
ACGGGCTCCGGTTCAGGCTCGGCGGCGGCCGACGACTCGGGCTCGACCACCGGCTCGGTCTGGGTCGCGGGCTCGTTCGGCAGTGGCGCGACAGCCGGCGCCGTATCGTCATCGCCGACAGCGAGCTCGTCCTTGATCCTGCCGTCGGCCCGCATCGAAGCTTCGTTGGTGCCGCCCTTGACCACGAAGCTAACGACGCCACCCGCGCCGTGCATTTGTTCCTTATACACCAAGTGCGAGGGATGGCTCTCCAGCGCGGGGTACCAGACCTTCTGCACCTTCGGGTGGGCTTCGAGCAAACGGGCCAGGGCAAAGGCCGTGTGGTTTTGGCGTTCGATGCGTAGGCTGAGCGTTTTTAGTCCGCGAGCGATCAAGAACGCAGCGTGCGGATCCAACACGGCGCCCAACACGCCGCGGGTTTCTCGGAACAGTGAGGTGAGATGCGCGGGACCCACGACCAGCCCACCCAGCACGTCATTGTGCCCACCGAGGTACTTGGTGGCAGAATGCACGACGATGTCCACGCCGAAGTTGAGTGGACGATAGTTGATGGGCGTCGCGAACGTGGAGTCGATCATCACCTTGACTCGGCGATGCTTGCTGGTCTCCTCAATCACCTTCTTCAGATCGACGCAGAACAAGTATGGGTTGGTCGGTGACTCCGTGATGACCAGCCGGGTCTCTGGGCGGATGGCTTCGCGCAATGCGGTGATGTCACCGGCTGCGATTTGGGTCTGCTCCACTCCGAATTTGGCCAGGGTCTTGGAGACGAACTGACGGGTTCGTCGGTAGCAGTCGTTGAACAGCACGACGTGGTCACCCGCCTTCAGCAGTGACAAGATCGCGGTCGTGATGGCGGCCATGCCGCTGGAGAACGCGACCGCGTCATCTGCACCCTCTAGTGCGGCGACACGCTTTTCCAGTTCGCGCACCGTGGGGTTGCCGTAGCGTCCGTACTCTTCGCGATCTGGGTCCTGATCTTCACCGCGCATGTACTGCACGAGGTCCGACGTGCTCTGAAACGTGAAGGTGGCGGTTTGGGCGATGCCCGGGGCGAGCGTATTGTGCGGCCGACGCTGCTCCGTCCCGGCATGGACAGACTCGGTAGAAGTGGCGGTTTTTTGCTGGTCACTCACGGGATTCGGTCCCTTCGGAGCGCATCTCATAACATGAGATCGCGACCAATGTAGAGGGCGGGGCAGCGAATCGAAGTTCGGCTCTCCCTCGGCCCGAAGCCATTCATCGGGCCGGCAGGGTTGGGGCCTGGATCGGGCCTAGAATTCGCCCCTTCTTGTCCGCGGCGATGACTAATTCGCGGTCGGCACTGCCCAAATGCACACGAAATTGGATGTCCATGGAGTTGGGCAGGTTGCGCGTCACCACGAGTTTGAGCACGGGAAGCTCTTGCTCCTCGGACGCTCGGGCCATGACGCTCGCCGCGCGCGTCAAGTCGATGGCTCGCAGGGGGAAAAGGTTGTCCTTCAGCTCCCCCTTGCCCAGCAGCTTGACCTGTACTGGGCCTTTGCGTTCACCGTTCTTGTATCGGTACTCGTCCACTCGCGTCAGATCAGACGCGTTTTGAACCTGGGCTGCGACGTAGCTAGGCGTGGCTCGCACGCTCAACACACGCACTGGTTTCGGCAAATCAGCGAACAGCTGGGCCAAAGCCGGCAGCAAGTTTTGACGCTGCAGCATGGATGACCGCCGCGGCTCTGCCGCGGTGGGGGTCAGCGGCTGAGGAACGCTGGTATTCTCTGCCGCCGACGAAGCCTCGCCGCTGAACGCGTCACACCCGGGTAGCAGCAGGCTCAGCTGCGCCAGCAGTAGGAGGAAGCGACGAGGGACCAGCGAGAACAAGACAGGATCAGACCGAAACGTTGAAGTCCCGCAAAGCGTCGTTGAGGCTCGTCTTCTTGTCCGTGCTTTCCTTGCGCTGACCGATGATCAGAGCGCTCGGGATCATGAACTCACCCGCGGGGAATTTCTTGGGGCGCATGCCTGGGATCACCACGCTGCGTGCGGGCACGCGGCCGCGGATTTCTTTTGGCTCGCTGCCGGTGACGTCGACGATGGCTGTCGATGCGGTCAACGTGACGCCAGCGGCGATCACCGCTTCGCTCTCGACCAGCACGCCTTCGACGATGATTGCGCGGGAGCCGATGAAGGCGCCATCCTCAATCACCACGGGTTGCGCTCCCGGGGGTTCCAAGACGCCACCAATTCCCACGCCGCCAGACAGGTGCACATTCTTCCCAATCTGAGCACACGAGCCGACGGTGGCCCAAGTATCCACCATACTGCCGCCGCCCACGTAGGCGCCAATATTGACGTAACCCGGCATGACGACGCATCCAGGCTCCAAGAAGGAACCATAACGAATGGTTCCGGGAGGCACGACGCGGACTCCTGCCTTGTCCAAGTCTTTCTTGAGCGGCACCTTGTCGTAGAACTCGAACGGCTCGCAGGCGATCTTGTTCATCTGCGTCACGCCGAAGTACAAAAGCACGGCCTGCTTGATCCACGCGTGAGTGGTCCACTTGCCCGGCGCATCTTGCGAAGCGACCCGGATTTGGCCTGCATCGAGCGCGGCTACCGTTTCGAGTACGGCGCGCTTGTGCTCTTCGCTCTTGAGCAGGTCTCGGTTTTCGAATGCGGCTTGTACGAGTGCCTGATTGTCAGCCATGGCCCCGGGTGTAGTCACCCTTCAGCTCGTGTGCCAGCGAAACCGTATGGAAGTTTCGTCGCGTTCACACAGCAAGCCGCAGGCTGTAGCAGCCGCCGCCAAACACGCGGCCGTCGGGGGCACTGCGCGCGGGACCAGCATCATCAATTCCGCGGTGGCGCGATTGGGGGATGGCTGGGCCGCAGACTGCAAGCGGACTTCCACATCGCCCGGCTCGGGTTGAGACAAGATCACTCGAATTTTTGGGGCGTCACCGTCCAACGCTAGCAGCGCCGCACCCAGGCCTAGCAGGCTGAGCATCACTCGGGGATTGCACAGCACAGGCGCGGATTCGACGTGCGCCTCCACCTCCGCTTGAATGGCGCGGGCGCCGGGGGTTTGGGGCTGGTCGCCCACGCGGCTCAGCTGCAGCAGCTCGAGCAGGTCAAAGGCTTGGGGCACCGGTTCCGTGGCTTCCGCCAAGAGCTCTGCAAGCGGTAGCGCGCCCGAGAGACTGCGGGCGATCTGGGCGACGCTGCGCTCGAGGCGCAGCCGCGCGCTGGCCGTCATGTTGCGCCGAGGCTTTTGTTTGGTCTCGGCTTCCAGTTTTGCGACCTGCTCTTGGATCAGGTTGACCAGATCACCCAACGCGGCTGGGTCTACCTTTTCGACCAGCTGATCGCGGAAGGCTTGCAGCTCTTCGACCAGCGGCGTGCAACACGAGTGCACGTCAGGAAGAATCGTGCCGATCGCTTTGGGCGCGACATTGCGGGAGCGTAATAGCTGCTGCAGGTTGGACACCGCCCCCAAGGTGTCCCGCAGCGCTCCGTATCCCTTCAAGCCATATCCTTCAGACGCACACCCTGGATGAGCTCCGTCAGCTCAGCTCATACCCCGGAAAAAAGAATGCTGTTTCGACGAGAGCGTTTTCGACTGAGTCGCTGCCGTGCACCGCGTTGCTACCGATGCTGGTGCCGTACAAGGCGCGCACCGTTCCCGGCTGAGCCTCAGCCGGGTTGGTGGCGCCTATCAAGGTTCGGTAGCGGGCCACTGCATCATCAGCCTGCAATGCCGCCACCACGACCGGTCCGCTCATCATGAACTCGACGAGTTCATCGAAGAATGGGCGCTGCTTGTGGACGGCATAGAAGCCTTCAGCCATGGCGCGGCTCAGCCTGATCTGGCGCAGCCCGAGTACCTCGAAGCCGGCGTCCAGGATTTGCTGCAGGATAGCTCCCTGCTTCTTCGCCTTCACCGCGTCTGGTTTGATGATGCAGAGTGTACGTTCCATCGGCTCGATCTCAGAGCAAGCTCTGCAGGGTAACGCCCATCTCCGCGGGAGACGGCGCGACCTTGACGCCCGCTGCTTCCAGCGCGGAGATCTTGTCTGCGGCGGTGCCTTTGCCACCGCTGATGATCGCGCCGGCGTGGCCCATGCGCTTGCCGGGCGGAGCGGTCGTGCCAGCGATGAATGCCGCGACCGGCTTCTTCATGTTGGCTTTGATGTACTCCGCCGCATTCTCCTCGGCATTGCCGCCGATCTCACCCATCATCATGACGGCTTCGGTGTTCGGATCCTCGTTGAACAGCTTCAGCACGTCGACGAAGTCCAAGCCGGCGACGGGATCTCCGCCGATGCCAATGCACGTTGACTGGCCGAGCCCGAGGCTCGTCAGCTGTCCCACGGCTTCATACGTCAGCGTGCCCGAGCGTGACACGACGCCAATCTTGCCAGGCTTGTGGATGTGTCCCGGCATGATGCCGATCTTGCACTCGCCCGGGGTGATGATGCCCGGACAGTTGGGACCGATCAAAACTGCGTCCATGCCTTCCAGCTTGCGCCGCACTTTGATCATGTCCATCACCGGGATGTGCTCGGTGATGCAGATCACCAGCTTGCAGCCAGCGTCGAGAGCTTCCAGGATTGCGTCCGCGGCCCCCAGGGCTGGTACGAAGATACAGGAGGTATCTGCGCCGGCCTTTTCGACCGCTTCGTGCACGGTGTTGAAGACCGGTACCTTCTTGCCGCCGCCTTCGAACGTCTGCCCGCCGCGGCCCGGAGTGCAGCCAGCGACGATGTTGGTGCCGTACTCAATGCACTGCGTTGCGTGAAACGTTCCGGCGCCGCCGGTGATGCCTTGGATGACGACCTTGGTGTCCTTGTTGACCAATACGCTCATGATTCTTTTTCCTTCAACCCTGTCACGTCATCTCAGCCGCTGACCGCAGCCACGACTTTCTTGGCGCCGTCACCCATGCTGTCGGCGGGTTGGATCTTGAGGCCACTGTCGGCGAGGATCTTGCGACCCTTGTCCACGTTTGTGCCTTCGAGACGGACGACCAGCGGCACGTCCAGCTCCATTTCTTTGGTGGCTGCGACAATACCCTCGGCGATCAAGTCGCACTTGGCGATGCCACCGAAGATGTTGACGAAGATGCCTTTCACCTTGTCGCTAGACAAGATCATGCTGAAAGCCTGCTTTACCTGGTCTTTGGTGGCGCTGCCGCCCACGTCCAAGAAGTTGGCGGGCTCTCCGCCGTGGTGCTTGATGATGTCCATGGTGGCCATGGCCAAGCCCGCGCCGTTGACGAGGCAGCCAATGTTGCCGTCCAGAGACACGTAGCTCAGCCCAGCTTCGTTGGCTTCCAGCTCGACGGGATCTTCCTCACTCTTGTCGAGCATCTCAGCCCACTCGGGGTGACGTGCGTCGGCGTTGTCGTCGAAGTTCATCTTCGAGTCGAGCGCGACGATGTCCCCCTGGCCGGTGACCACCAGCGGGTTGATCTCGCACAGGCTGCAGTCTTCCTTCTCGAACAAAGAAGCCAGCTTCATCATGACTTGCACGAACTGCTTGGTCGTCTTCTTGGGATCGGGGCTGCCCTCAGCGATGTTGAGCGCGTAGGCGATCTTGCGCGCCTGGTAGCCCGCCAAGCCCAGCAAGGGATCGACGTGCTCGGTGATGATCTTCTCTGGGGTTTTGGCCGCGACCTCTTCGATCTCCACGCCGCCTTCGGTCGACGCCATCAGCGCGATACGGCGGGCGGCGCGGTCCACCACCAGGCCGATGTACAGCTCTCGCGCGATGTCTAGACCTTGCTCGATGTACAGCCTGCGAACTTCGGTGCCCTCGGGTCCGGTCTGGGGGGTGACCAGTGTCTTGCCGAAGATTTCTTTGGCGACGGCAGCTGCCGCCGCCGGACCGTCTTTGACGACCTTGACGCCTCCGGCCTTGCCGCGACCACCCGCGTGGATTTGTGCTTTGACGACGACCACCGGAATGCCCGTGTCGTCGATCAACTTCTTGGCCGCGGCTTCCGCGTCTTCGGGCTTGAAGACTGGAATGCCTTGCGGGACCGGGATGCCGTGTTTGGCGAAGACTTGCTTGCCTTGATACTCGTGGATCTTCATGGGTTACTCCCGTCGCTTTCGCTCAGTTGGAAGCCTTGACGACGTCCACCACGCCCTGCACCGCTTTGGCGCTGGTCTCGAGCATGGCTTTCTCCTCGTCGCTCAGGGGCATCTCGATGATTTTTTCGACGCCGCCGGCGCCGATCACCACGGGCACGCCCATGTACATGTCCTTGTAGCCGTACTCACCGTCCAGGTAGGCGGCACAAGGCAACATGCGCTTTTGGTCGAGCAGGAAGCTCTCCGCCATGGAGATGGCGCCCGCCGCAGGCGCGTAATAGGCGCTGGTCCCCATCAGCTTGACGATTTCTCCGCCGCCTTTGCGCGTGCGGTCCACGATCGCGTCCAGCTTGTCTTTGGCGACGAAGTTGTCGACGCTCAGGCCGTTGATGGTCGTGTTGCTCAGCAGTGGCACCATCGTGTCGCCGTGGCCGCCCAGAACGGGGGCGCGGACGTCCTTGACGCTGACGCCAGCTTCACGGGCCAAAAACAGCTGGAAGCGAGCGCTATCGAGCGCGCCAGCCATGCCAACGACCTTCTGCTTGTCCCAGCCGGTGCGGCGCTTGAACTCGTACACCATCGCGTCCAGCGGGTTGCTGATCACGATGGCCAGCGCGCCAGGACAGTGCTCTTTGGCGTTATCGGCGACGTTGCGGATGATCGGCAGGTTGGTTGCCACCAGGTCATCGCGGGACTGACCCGGTTTACGCGGGATGCCGGCAGTGATGATCAGTACATCGGCGCCGGCACAATCCTTCCAATCGGAGGAGCCGATCACCCTGGCGTCCGAGCCGCTCAATGCCGAAGCCTGCTCCAGATCCAGCGCTTTGCCCTTGGCGAAGTCTTCCTTGGGCTTGATGTCGAACAGCACGACATCCCCCAGCTGCTTGCTCACGCACAGGTTTGCAAGTTCACCACCGATATTCCCAGCGCCAATCAGCGCGATCTTCTTTCTTGCCATCATTCCTTCTCCCGCTTCTGCGGCACAACGACCGCTCGCGGAAGTAGCCCACTGGGCCAACGAGGGCAACCTCTGCCCCCGCAAATCCGCGATCCATTTGAAGCCCGACCGAATGCCTGACTTTCGACAAAAAGAGCCTGCAAATCCGGGCATGTGGGAGCATCTGCGGTAGCGCTCCGGAAACCTAGTAGCGCCCGGGTTTCGGCCTCTCTGAGGGCTCGGGCGAGGGGCGTCACTCGAGGCCTGAACACCCGAGCAAGACCTCGGAGCTAGGCTCAGGCCAAGTTCTGTTCCAAACTTCTGGCGTGCGCTTGACTTGCGGCCCACCATCCGCCATAAGCTCCGCCCCCTCCCAGTCCGGGGCTAGCGATTGTTGGCGGCGCCACCCGCGCCGGTTCCAGTCGCAGACTTCTCGGCGGAGGCCCACAGTTTTCGAAACCCTGCTTCTCGCTGGAGTTCCCCCATGCCCAAAATGAAGACAAATCGCGCCGCTGCTAAGCGCTTCAAGGTCACAGGCAAGGGCCGCATTCGTCGCGCCAAAGAAGGTGGTCAGCACGGCATGATCGGTCGCAGTCGTAAGCGTCGGCGTCGCCTGCGCGACAATGACATGGTCGACAAGTCGATGGAGCCCCGAGTCAAGATCCTCCTGCCGTACGGCTGAGAGCAGATAACTGAGGGCAGTTAGAAGCAGATCAGGAGCTAGCGAATGTCACGCGTCAAAAGAGGGCCGATCCCGCGCCGCCGTAAGAATAGAGTTTTCAAGCAGACTGAGGGCTACTTTGGTGGCCGCAAAAACCGCTACCGGGAAGCGGTCAAAGTGCTGCGCCGTGCCTGGCAGTACGCCTACGTTGGCCGCAAGCTGCGCAAGCGCGACTTCCGTCGTCTGTGGATCCAGCGCATCAACGCCGCCTGCCGCGAAAACGGGGTGACGTACTCGCGCTTCATCCACGCGCTGGGTCAGAACTCGATTGAGCTCGACCGCAGGGTGTTGGCCGACATGGCCGTCAATGACCCGGGCGCGTTCAAGCAGCTGACCGAGCTGGTTGCCGCCAAGTAAGCGCCCCTGGGAGATTACCTGTGTCCGATCCTGGCGCTCAGATCAATGAGGGCCTGTCGGCTCTAGGTGAGCAGTTCCGCAAGCGCTTCGCTGAGGCGACGAGTGAGCAGGAGCTGCGTGCAGCGCGCGCGGCTCTGCTCGGCAAAAAGGGCGAGCTGACCAGCGTACTGAAGCTGCTGCCCAAGGTTGAGCCTGAACAGCGCAAGCAATTCGGCGAGCGGGCGAATGCCGTTCGCCAGCAGGTGGAAGCCAGCTTTGAAGAGCGATTGCAGGCGCTGGCCGCTGAGGCTCGCGCTGCTGATCTATCGGCGCCAGCGTACGATCTCACGCTACCGGGGCGCCGTCCTGCGGTTCGTGGGCACTTGCATCCGCTGATGCAGGCGCTGGACGAGATCCTGGATATCTTTTCGAGCTTGGGCTTTCAGATTGCCTGGGGGCCCGAGGTGGAGCTGGAGTCCAACAACTTTACCAAGCTGGCCTTTCCGCCTGATCACCCAGCCACGGACATGCAGGACAGCTTCTGGGCGGACGTCAAGGGCGCTCCTCCGGACGCCCGCATGTTGCTGCGCACGCACACCAGCAATGTGCAGTCGCGCGAGATGAGTCGACGCGAACCGCCGATGGCCGTAGTCAGCGGAGGCCGCGTCTACCGGCGCGATGATGACGTGACGCACTCACCCATGTTCCATCAGGTTGAGGGCTTTCTGGTGGATGAGAACGTTAGCTTTGCGCAGCTCAAGGGCACGCTGTCCGAGTTTGCTCGTCGCTTGTACGGTCCGGATACGCCGGTTCGCTTCCGTCCGAGCTATTTCCCCTTCGTGGAGCCCGGGGCTGAGCTGGACGTCGGCTGCGTGTT
>JBNLEN010000232.1:0-8980 GCA_050304975.1 Polyangiaceae bacterium | reverse complement strand
CCGAGAGCCTTCAGGAAAAGGCGCTGCAGGAGCGCGTCGAGCAAGCACTTCAGGCACATCCGTATTTGGACGCATTTAGGATCAGCGCTGGCGTCAGTGGCCAGCACGTTAGACTCTCAGGCACCGTCGATAGCAACTTCGAAAAGCGCGTCGCTGAAGATTTGGTGTCGAGCATGATCGGTGTTGGCAATGTCACGAACGCGCTGTCCGTCACAGCTCCCGCCACCTGGCTGGAGTTCGACCCGTACAGTCGGGACAGCTACAGCTATCCTCATGACTTCAGCTGGTACTCCTATCGCCCGTCCACATTGTCGTCCGATCGCGAGATTCGCGACGACATTCAAAGCGAACTGTTCTGGAGTCCCTTTGTCGACAGCGATGACCTTCGAGTCTACGTCGACGATGGAGTCGCCACTCTGGCAGGAACCGTGGACGACTGGTCGGAGATGGATAGCGCCGTGGAAAACGCCTTCGAAGGCGGCGCTGTCGCCGTCGACAATGAGCTCCTGATCAAGCCGCGTGGCGCCAGCGGAGAGTGAGGGATGAAGAAGACGATCTGTATCGCCATGGCGTCCGCGCTGTGCGTCGTCGGTTGTGGCAAACCCAACGCTCAACTGAAACCGGCACGTCCAGCCCAACTCGCCGACAACCTCGAGTCGGCAGCGGTGGCTGAGGTGCAAGACGTGGAGCTGATCGCACAGACTGGAACGTGGCCAGGGCACCCGCAAGCTCTGGATTTCGCTACTCCCGTGCGCCTGACCATCTATAACCATGGCGCCAAACCCGTTTACTTTCGCTACCCAGATGTGACGTTGGTCGGTCCAACGAAGGACTATGCTGCCTTGCCGGTCTATCATGCCCCGACCGGGGCGCCGCTGGGAAGCACAAGAAACTATCCGCCGAGCGTACGTGAGCACCATTCATTTTTGGAGCTGAACGACTTCTACGTTGCGCATCCATTTCACGGTCATCACCCGACACTGCCAACGTATGACGCTCCGCTGGCGCACGATTGGAACTATCACGACAAGCACTTCGCCTACTGGAAGGATGCCACTTTGCCAACACTGGAGATGCGTACCTATGCGCTCCCCGAAGGCGTATTGGAAAGCGGAGGGCGAGTCAGCGGATTCGTCTATTTCGAGCGGGTTGAGGCGCGTGCGCGCGAAGACCGGTTCAGCTTGCAGCTGGATGTGCGCACCCCCGGAAACCGCCGACTAGGAGTCGCCAGGATCCCACTGGTGAGCGCAGACGGATAAACACAGAAAGGAAACAAGCCATGTGGTTGCGAGGTGGAATACCAATCGGAAGACTTTTCAATATTCGGCTCCAAATTGACTGGAGCATCATTTTCATCATTGCCCTCGTAACGATGAGTCTGGCGAGCGGCGTATTTCAGAGCTGGCATCCAGACTGGAGCGCGCAGCTGAGGTGGCTCACCGCCGTTAGCGCTGCACTGTTGCTGTTCGTGTCGATCTTGTTGCATGAGCTCTCTCATGCTCTGGTAGCCAAGGCCTACGGGATCGAAGTCAAACGTATCACGCTATTCATCTTTGGGGGCATGGCGAACATCGAACACGACCCAGACTCACCCAAGAAGGAAGCGCTCATGGCTCTAGTGGGGCCCCTAGTGAGCATGGTGCTGGGCGTCAGCTTGATCATCCTGGCGTCAATGGCCGTGGTGCCCAGCGCATCAAATCCGGCAGATCCGCTCGCGCTGGTGCGGTCTCTGGGGCCGCTGCCGACGCTGTTCGCTTGGTTGGGACCCATCAACCTGCTGTTGGGCGTGTTCAACCTGATCCCTGGGTTCCCTTTGGATGGCGGCCGTGTATTACGTGCGCTGCTGTGGAAGATAACCGGAAACTTGCGAAAAGCGACGCGTATCGCGTCGGGCTGCGGCCAGGCCTTGGGTTGGTTGTTGATCGCCACGGGGATTGTCATGGCTTTTGGAACCTACGTACCACTCGTGGGTACGGGTTTGATATCCGGACTATGGCTCGCGTTCATCGGTTGGTTCCTGAGCAGCGCCGCACGCGCTGGATACTATCAATTACTCGCTAGAGAGACGCTCGAAGACGTCCCTTTGCGACGCTTGGTGGCCCGTGACGGCCCGCCCATCGTTCCCGCCGCGGCAACACTCAACGGCTTCATCGATGACTTCGTAATGCCAACGGACTGGCGCGTATTTCGTACGACCACCTCCGATGGCAAGCCAGCACTGCTACAGCCCTATCAGCTTAGAGAGGTGCCCAAAGCGCACCGCGCACAAACCACGGTCGCGCAGCTGGCAACGCCCGTCGAGCAATTGCCGAATCTCAATATCAACCAGACCGCCTATGATGCACTGCGAGCATTTGGGCGTCACGGTGACGCCTGGTTGGCCGTCGTAGATGACGGCGGGTCGCTAGTTGGTGTCGTCAGACGTCAGGATATTGGGCTGTGGTTGGAGCTTGAATTGCAAGACGAAGGACCAAAGCCATTCGCCAACGCCGCCTGACACGGACCCGAGCGTCGGGTCCTCCCGGCCTAGAAATCAGCCTAGTACTGCAGATCGTGTCTGAGCAGCCAGCTTTGGCTGGGAGCGATCAGCAGCTCTTGTCCAGCCGGGTCGACATGAATTGCAGCGTAGAGCCCCCCATAGTCGAAGCGCAGCGCGCCTTTGGGCAAAGAGCTGGAAAACGCCAGCCACCCACGCATCAGGATCGCTCCTCGAACAAGTTCGATGTTGCTCAGTCGGAGTTGATCATCCTGCCAACTGATGTCCGCTTTCAGCTTGAATGCTTCGCCCTGAAACTTCGTTGAGACCCACTCCGGTAGCCCTTGGGCATTCGCCAGAGTGAGAATGACCCCGGCGTCGTCGCCACGAAATGTCAGGCTCCCCGCAAAGCGCCCCGCTGAGTCGATCGGCGCTTTCTTCGGATAGTCCAGCGAGGCGCCCGCCGAGCGTTCCGTCAAGCGACCCGCCAACGACACCTGATCGAAGTCGAAAAACTGAGCCTCCCTTTGGTACGTGAGTTTCGGAAAGGATGCCGAAATCTCAATTTGCGGAGCCTCACTGTGCTCAACACTCTGCCCAACGATGGCGGAAATGTAGGCCCCATGCGGCAGGATGAAGTTGCCGATGGCATCGGCCAAGCGAAGTGTCGGCAGCTCGGCGGTCGCACTGCTAGCTTCGCTCCAATGCCCATGCTCGCGGTTCAGCTGCGCGTGGATGCGGGTGTTCATCTCATAGTCGACGAGGCTCAGGCGCGCGTCTGACAACTCCAGCTCGCGTCCCAACCAAAGCTGCTCCGCCGAAAACTGGAAGTCCGGAACCACTAGCTTCAGCCCCGCATCTTCCCCCAGGCGTGTGAGCGGCGCGTCTGGCGCACATTCCATCGATAGCCCGTCGAGGCTTAGGTCGCTCAAGTGCTCGGGATTGAACAAGTCGAAGCTGGTCTCGAACTGTCGCAAGTCAGCGCGACAGGTTTGAGCGTCGACGCTGATGTGGTCCAAAGCGATTCGACCAGGCATGCCCAGGCTGGAGCGCGCGTACTGAATCTGCAACCCCGTGCGCTCCTCAAGCCGCTGGACCGCTTGTCTCAAGACAGTCCGCACGCTCACCGAATACGCCGTATGCGCCGATATCAAGGCGGCGAACACGAGCATGCCCCGGTCTAGCTTCGACAGCATATCGACGCGACGGAGCCCCTTAGGAGCCCATCAAGGCTCCAAATCTGTCGCCTTGGAGATCTGAATGTAGGCCGTCGACGAAATCCTGCGCAGTCCGTCACCGAACATCGACATCAGCGCCTCCGCCTCGGCCTTGCTCAGTTTGCCGTCTCGGTCCAGATCCGCGGCGGTAAACAGCTCCTCCAGTGGCTTCGAAAGCGCCTGCTTGAATTCGCCCTGGGTCAAAGAACCATCATTGTTTGCGTCTACGAAGTCGAACGTATTGTTCGCCACGTTGGCGGCAGAATTCGCCAGGGCCTGCTCGACCTCTTCCCGCGTGATCTGATCGTTCGAATCTGAGTCCACTGCAGTATATAGGGCTTCAATTACGTCGTTCGCTCTGCGCTTGGCAGTCTTCAACGTGACGACGCTAGTGCCGTCTCCCTCCAGTGTGTCAATCAGCGACGTCGCAACCTGCTGCTCATCAAACACCTGAAACAGGGTGCGCACCATCGGGTATTGCGCTGCAAAGTCAGCCTGGGTGGAACTGCGCTCCTCTGGGGTGAGCTTGCCATCCCCATCTTCATCAACACGAAAGAAGAACCCGCCAATCATGAATTCCAACGCATCTCTAGCCTCGGCTTTGGCGAGCTGTCCGTCCCGGTTCGAGTCGGATACTTCAATCGTCTGATTGATCGCGTCGCGGAGCGTCGGCGCGACTCGCAACTTTCCAACCCGCTCTACCTCCACCTTGGTCGCGACTCGGCCGTAGGGAGCAGTCTGGTCGGCTTCGGACTCTGCCGACTTATCGGGCTCTTTCGGAGCCTCAGCCTTGGTTGGTGTTGGGTTTGATTGGGCTGAATTGCAGCCTGCCAGCAACGCCGATGCGGCGACTGCGGTCAGTAGCGAAGTGTATCTCCGGTTCATTCTTGGTTCCCTCCGTTGGTTCGCGCTGGGCGTAGCGCACGCCGCGTGTCGTCTGCGTCCATCAGCGCTAACTCAGCCCGCCGAGCTAACGCACGGCTCGGGGCGCGAGACGTATCCTCACCCCCTGCTGCTGCAACCATGGCGTCCTTCGGCACCCCAAGGTCAGCCAAATACTGCATGGCTGCTTTAGCTCGCTCAAACGTCAGCAGCCAATTGTGCCGCTCGGTCCCGCGGGGGTCCGCGAACCCGATGATCCAGATGCGTTGGTCGGGTCGCTCACGCCAATACTTTGCGAACTGGTCGAGTAGCCTTTCGCTCGACTTGCTCAGCCGAGCCGAATCCACATCGAACAGGACGTAGGTCTTTCCCTGAAGGCTGCGGGCGTCGGACTTGCCGTTCGCCTCACTGCGCGCCGTCGCCTGCGCCTGCCCATCGCTCGAAGTTTCAGTTTCTTGGTCTTCTGGTTGCGCACTAGCGGTCCCCGCCTCTGACACGCAGGGTGTGAGAAGCAGAGCAATCGCCGCCAGGTGCCTGCTCATTCGCTTGTGCATATTCATCGTTTGATATCCTTCTGTTCTATTGAATCCCCCAATAGGTACGCACAAGGCATGCCAGTTGCGGGTCGCCCAGCATGCATCGAGCCAACGGCCCGAGCAGAAGTGATAGTGTCGGGCCCCAACGTCCCAATGTGACAGACCGCCACACCCCGCTGACACAACTCAAATTGTCGTCTCTCCGGGGTTTGCCTCAGTCGCAGCGCTGCCCCCACTGGCACCAAACATGCAGCCCGAACATCAGCCGTGCGATGACCGTGCGGCTGTACCGAGACACGCGGTTTGTGCCTCGTCCAACGAACCTCAGCCAGTGAAACCATGACCCAGGCACTCCGGCTTCAAGTCACAACAATTCTTTCAGTCAGCTTGGCAACTGCCGTCGCTTGCGGCCCGCCGCCCCCACCGGCAAACCCGGACGGAAAGAAACCGCTACAAGACACGCTCGAGGACACACGCGACGAAGCGGAAGACACTCTGGAAGACACAGGCGAAGAATTGGACGACTTGAACGACCCGGTAGATCCACCCGAACCGATAGAGGAAACAGCCCGTGAATGACTGTCCACCCCCCAAGCGCGCCCACTCAAGCGCGTGTTTTGATGACCGGCACGATGCGGGCACTAGACTCGCGCGACTTCTGCGCGAAAGCCTGAAGCAGTCCCCGGATGTCGTGTTGGCTCTTCCGCGCGGCGGAGTTCCGGTGGCGAGCAAGGTGGCAGAGGAGTTCGAGACCGAGCTGGACGTGTTCGTGTCGATGCGGCTGGTACTCCATGACGATGGCACGGAACGAACAATTGGTGCGGCAACCTACGACGGCAAACACTGGACTGACGACCAGCGCGTCAACGGTTCGGGAGATGCTCGTGGTTTGGCCAAACAGATAGCGCGCGAATGCGAACACGCCGAGCGCCGCTCATTCGCTCTGCGTGGGCGCCCTGGTCCGCCGCTGGTAGAAGGCAAACGCGTCCTGCTGGTCGACGACGGCTTCGTCACCGGCAGTAGCGCCAGGGTTGCGTTGGAGAAACTACGAGAACAGTCCCCCAGAGAATTGATCGCTGCCACACCAGTGGCTTCCGAATCTGCGCTACGGCTGTTGCGTAGCGTCGCCGATGAGGTGTTCTGTGTGCATGCGTCGGCCCAGGTAAAGTGCCTGTCCAACTTCTATCATCGCCTGCGCCGCCTGGAGGACATGGACGTCTACCAGCTACTGAAGTTCGCTTCATAGCCGCCGTGCACCCCCTCCGCAGGCTGACGCCATGCCCGCCTAGTGGCGCGGTCATTGCACCTTTGGTTTCGGCGGGCAGCAAACTTCTCTCATGGCTGCCTGAACAAACCAGAACCGGAGGTAACATGAAAATATCAAGAACGTTGGTAGCCGCAAGTTCGCTATTGGCAACGCTGAGCCTAGGCGCGCGAAGTTTCGCTCAAACATCAACTACTGCAACTTCTTCAGAAACTAAGGATGAACCAAACAACGAAGGGTGGCTCTTCAACGTCGAGCTGGCAGGGGGTGCTCCGCTGAACGGTGCCCATGACCAAGAGTACGATTTGGGAGGCGGCGCCACTGCCGGCTTGTATCACTCAATCATTCCCAAGCTCAGTCTGGGTGCCAACCTTTCCGCTGGAGCCCTGGGCGGTGACCCTTCCGTCGGCGGTGACGGAGTAGAAAATGAAGACTTCGGCATCGGCATGCTGAACGCGTCAGTGAGGTTTCAGCCCCTGGCCAGCCCTGACGAATCGATGGCGCACGGTCTCTGGCTGGAGCTGGCGGGCGGCGGTGGCATCATCGATGGAGAACTCAGCCCGACGCTGGCGCCTGGTGTCGGCTACAACTTTGGCTTGGAGGGCGTCTCACTGGGTCCCAGCCTGCGCTACGTGCAGGCTATCAACGACGAAGCCCGGTTTGACGGCGAGGATGCCCGCATCGCCATGTTTGGCCTGCAGCTCTCATTGGACGCACCGAACCAATTGAGCGCTGACCAGACAGAGCGGGGAGTCGAAATGGTACCAGCAGCCGGACCCTACTCTCGTCGCGATTCCGCTGAACAGGACCTTGAACGTCCCGAAGATCGGTATGTTCCCGGCGAGAGCACGCCTCACCCGGCATTCATAGACAAGGATGGCGACGGGATCACTGACAATATCGACCAATGTCAAGCGCAGCCAGAAACCAAGAACGGGGTCAATGATCACGACGGCTGCCCGGATACGTCCGCCGTTGTGTTCATCAACAACCAAGTGCTGTTCGATGAAGCCGTGTTCTTCGACTACGACTCGTCCGCCCTCAAACTCAACGGAAAAACAATGCTCGGTCACATCGCGCATTTGTACCGGCAGACAGGCGATCAGTGGCAAACCCTGGTGATCAGCGGCCATGCCGACCAGCGAGGGCCAGCTCCGTATAACCAAGAACTCAGCCGAGAACGCGCCCAGAAGGTTGCTGACCATCTGGTACAACTTGGGGTTCCAGGTGATCTGATCGACACCCGAGCCTACGGCGAGCGTCAACCGTTGATTGCCAACCCGGAATCAGCGAGTGAACGGGCCATCAACCGCCGCGTTGGATTTGAGATCATTTGGAAGTGACCAGGCGCAAATCGGGTAACTCGGCCAGAATCGGGTGCGCGCCGCTGCCACAGTCGGGCAGGCAGTGTGGCAGCGGCGTCACACTTCGCGAGGCCTCAATCCAGCAGCTGGTTGAGCTTGGCCGCGCCCTTCTCAGAGAGCTGCTCCCAGCCCCCTTTCAGCTGTTCCTTTACCTCGGCCAGCTTGGTCTCCGCGCGTTTTCGCGCTTCATGCGTTGCCGCGTAGCCGTCGGCCTTGTAGCGCGCGACATCTGACTCGAGCTGTTTGAGCTTTTCCTCCACGCGCGCGCGGAGCTCTGCTTTCTTTAAACCACTTGTGTTGACTGAATGTTCCATGATCGGTTTGTCACGCAAGTTCGATACCAAGTGCATCTAGACACACCTTCGTGGCACCTGTCTTGCAGCAGCAACCGGTATGAATACCAAGATACACGTTCTAGCGCCTGACGTGATCGAACTTAGGATCCACGGGCGTCTGGAGAAGGCAGACTACGAACAGTTCGTTCCGTTAGCGGAAAGACGAATCGCCCAGCACGGCAAGATCAGCCTGCTGGTTCACGTTGAACTCCTTCGAGGCTGGTCCTTAGGTGGCCTGTGGGAGGATTTGAAGTTCGACGCGAAACACTACACGCACGTTCGCCGCATCGCACTCGTGGCGGACCGGGCCTCGAAACATTGGCTGGCAACTTTGAGCCGGCCGTTTACCGGGGCCGAGATCAGGTTCTTCACTGAAGATGCGCTCGAGGATGCACGTGAGTGGCTGCGTGAAGGCTCCTCACCAGCCGCTGCGCTATCGGGCACTGGTTGAGGGATGGCTCCAAGCGGTGGGCGCGCACACAGTACACAACGCAAGACACGGCACCCCCAGGGCCCCCTCGCCCCCACCGTCGGCCGACACTGAGCAGAGTCCCCAGCGTACCAGTTCGGAATAGCTCCAGACACAATCAGACGGTTCCTGGGATCAAGGTCACTTCGCGCGGCAATCAAATTTTCCGGGCGTCCAGTGCGGGCTGCGCCAGCGAACGAGAGCGCCATACGCGTTGTTCTCCGACGCATACAACGGCGCTTTCTCCCTCACTGGTGTGGTTCGTTCATGTCGACCGAGACACATGCGTCGATTGCTTAAACGGAGAAAAACATGAAAGAAGTTTGGTCGCGGGCTTCGAGGGGCGTGCGCGGTGCGTTCCTCGTCTGTATTTCCGTCATCCTACTGCTCGGCTGCGGTAGCGATGACAGCGCACAAGATGGGACAAGTGCTCCAAA
>JBNLEN010000231.1:0-9069 GCA_050304975.1 Polyangiaceae bacterium | reverse complement strand
CGTCGAATGGTTGACTGAAGCAGACGTTGCCGAACGGCTCAAGGCGTTGCGGCGCAACGCCGCAGCGGGGCGAAGTCTGTCAGATGGTGGTCAGTTCAGTTTGGCCGGGGCACAGCCAAAAACGGCTCTGTGCCACGTGGACGGTCGCTGGGGGGTACCGTCAGGCGCGCTTCCGACTACCCACATCCTCAAGCCAAGCAGCCAAAGCTTCGACGACTACGAAGCCAATGAACACTACTGTCTCGAGCTGGCAGGACGACTGGGATTGCCTCGCGCGCTGTCCCGGGTGGAGCGGTTCGAGGATCAGATGGCGATCGTCGTCGAGCGCTACGACCGCGCGAACGTCAACGGTCATCTCTTTCGACTTCACCAAGAAGATCTCTGCCAAGCCCTCGCAGTTCTACCGCATGGCAAGTACGAGAACGACGGCGGACCCTCGGCGGCTGACGTTATCACCACGATTCGTAGCGCGTCGAGCATGCCAGTTGAGGATGAACGTACGTTCGTGCTGGCCTTGCTTTTCAACTGGCTGATTGTGGGAACAGACGCTCACGCGAAGAACTACTCGTTCTTGCTCGCCGCTGGGGGCCAAGTGCGGCTAGCACCGCTGTATGACGTCTCCAGCGCATTGCCATACCCACGAGAGATCCCGTTCCAAAAGGCAAAGCTCGCCATGAAAATCGGGAGCAAGTACCGGGTGCGCGACATTGGCTTGCACCAATGGCAGAAGCAGGCGAGCGCGATGGGCGTCGATCCGGAACGGCTGTTGGCTGGGTTGCGGACGTTGCTGAGCGAGCTGCCAGACGCGGCGAGCGAACAGCTCGGCGTTTGCCGGCAGGCCGGTTTGACGGCGCAAGTACTTGTACGCCTGCAAGAGGCACTGCGACAGCGTGCCGAGAGTCTGAAACGCGAGTTCGGGTTCTGACCCGTCGCTTGCCGCCGGAGAGCCCCAAAAACGCACAGCAATGCAGCAACAAGAGCAGTCTGAAATGGCAAAATCTGAGAGCGGGGCACAACTCGCCGTGCACGAGTCACCCCAGCGCGCGCGTTTGGAGTTGTTGGAGAAGGAGCACGCGCGCCTGCTCCGGGACGTCGCCAAGAAGCGTCAGTCCCTCGAGCTCTTGCGTGGCCTCGCGCGCGATGTGCTCAGCGAGGTGACGAGCGCCGCTGGCCCGTTGCAGGAGCAGCTCGTGTCGCACATCAGCGAGACGCGGCGCATGTTGGAGAAGTTGATCGCAGAGCGGGGGCGTCTCAACGGCCGTCAGCGGCGCATCACTCAAGAGATCTACGACGAGCTGGTCGAGGACTTGTCGTGGGACTTGCGCTACGCCACCGAACCCCCCGATGAGAGCGAGGATTCTCAGGACGATGACTTCGACCACGACGCCTTTGCTGATGAGGCGTTTGGTGACGCTCCCTTTGGCGAAGGTGAACGCGGGCCCGGAGAGGAGTGGGGCGACGTCGGGCCCGATGCTGAGGTCGCACCCGCGCGACAACCCGAGGCAGGACAGACCCACAGCCTGCGTGAGCTGTTCAAACGCCTGGTCTCCAAACTGCACCCGGACAAAGTGCGCGACGAAGACGCGAAAGCCGAGCGTACCGCCGCCATGAAAGAGGTCACCCAAGCCTACCAAGCGGGGGACTTGGCACGGCTCATCGAACTGGAGTCCGATCTGGCGCAGGTACTATCTGAGAATGCTTCGGGCGAACTTGCCGCTAGGGCCCAGCGTCTGGAGCGTCAGAGCCGAGAGCTCAGGAAACAGTTGCGTGAACTGACGGCGGAACGCAAGGAGTTGAGGGACTCGTTGCCGTTTCGCGTCGATCTCAGGGCGCCCAATCGCTTGAAAGAACAACTAGACGAGCAGGTGACGCTGCTGATGGCCGAGGTGAAGCAAGAACTCGAGCAGTTTCGGGTGATGCGCGACTTCGTGCAGCGCTTTCGGGACGGCAAGATGGCCTTCGACGAGTTCGCCGCGGGCCCGGGATCCCACACCGGAGATCTGGAAGACGCGCTCGAAGCGGTGCTGAGCGAGTTGTTTGCCGGCATCGAGCACGCGGAGCCGCGACGGCGCAAGGCGAAGAAGCGCGCAACGCGCAGCTCGCGACGCTCCAGGAAGAGGTAGTCTCAGCAAGATCAGGAACCGCAAGCGGTGGGCGTCGTCGGGCGCCGGTTGTCAGTCACCTATCCAGCCGCTCGGCGGCGGATTTGAGCCAGCTCAGCCCAGCTTCGTGCGGCGACCAGCTCAGCGTCGCTAGCGCGTCTTGCACGTAGCGAGGCGTGCGCATGCCCACCAACACGGCGCTGATCTGCGGCTCGGAGCTCAGCCCCCAAAGCACCAGTTGCGACAGGCTCGCCTGCGATTCGGCGGCGCCGTCGGCTTGCAGGGCTGCCTTGAGCCCACGGATGCGCGTGTTGCTTGCCTGGGCGGCTCGCTGCCGCGCGGCGACCACCAGAGCTTCGAGCGCTTCGGTGTAGCGCTGTCGCCAGTCTTTCCAGATAGAACCCAAAGATTTGCCGGCGAAGGCTTGCTCCATCGCGCTGATCACGGTCGACAATTGTGGAGCCAAGACGCCGCGCTCAAACTCTTGCCACAGCTCTCGGCTGGAAAGCTCATGCTCGCCGATTTGTTCACTCCAAGTAAACAGTTCCTCGGGTTTGAGCTGCAGCTCGGGCACCGCGCCCAGGACTGCTCCCAGGCGCTGCCGGAATTCTGTTTCGAGGTCCGCCACGGTGGACACCGAGTTGGTGAAGTCGGGCGCCGCGAGATCTTCGTCTGCTTCAGCCAAGCGAACCAACGTGTCTTGGCGGATCGCGTTGAGCGGACGATTGCTCAGCACCGCTAGCCCGGCATCCGCCGCCGCTTGTGCCGCCGCTCGGGCCCCGAGCTCTAGTGGGTTGAGCGGCAATTGCACGACTGCGAACCCCGGAAATCCCTCGGCTGCGCTGAGCAACTCAGCGATGGGCAAGCCGTGTTGGCCGCTCGAGCCGAGCGCGTTGCTAGAGATGCCGTACCAACTGATGCGGCCCTCTTGGCGCTTCTGCTCGAGCCAAGCAAACGCACCCTTCAAGCGCGCCAGCACCTCGTCGCGCTCCAGCTTGTTGAGCAACATTTCCGGATTATGCAGCAGACACACGTCTAGAGTATCCAGCCCCAGGCGCTCCAAACTTTCGCTGAGTTGGGTCTCCAGCCAGCTTTGGTGCAATGAGTAGCTGACGCCTGGCCCCACCTCTTCCATTTGCTCAAAGCGCTGCCCGTGGCCATTGTCAGTGACGCGGTCGCTGATTTGGGAGGGGTCGCTCAAGTCGGACTGGCGGATCCCGAGCTTGCTGACGACCACCACTTCATCGCGCTGGAGCTCGTCTTTGCGCAATAGCTCACTCAGCGCGTTGCCGATGCTGCGCTCACTATTGCCTTGGGTGTAGATGGCGGCGGTGTCAATCAGGTTGCAGCCCTGGCGTAGGGCCAACTGCAGGGCCTCTTGGTGTTCACTGACGGCGGTCTGGACTCGGTACGCACCGAAGCCGAGGCGTGAGACCAGCAGTCCCGTTTTGCCGAATCGGCGGTACGCATGTTTCGGCAGTGCCTTGCGGCCCGCATACCGAGTGGTTCCCTCCGCTGTCGCCTGTCCAGTGATGACCTCGTTGGCGATGGCGGAGCGCCGCTCTTTAATGGCGGCGTCGAAGTCGGCTTGCAAGGCTGCTTCAACCGCGGAGGCGTCGGTCAGTGGCGCCTGACAGGTGAAGTTTCGACAGATGTAGAGCGCCGCTTTTCCGTCCAGCGGTTGTTTACCCGTAAGTAGGGGTCGCGGCTCGGCTTGCTCCGTCGCGTAGCCGATCACGCGATGCGGTAAGAACACCTGGGCGGCCGCTTTCTGCAGCGATTCAGACGCGCCAGCGAAGACCAACTCCACGGGCCCTTGCAGCAGGAAGTCCACCAAGTTCAGCGCGGTCACGAAACCGCGCGGCATGCGTTCAATGCGCTGGCCGTAAGCGCGCAACGCCGAGCGCGCTGCGGCGTTGAAGTGCGCCGCGTCCAGCTGCACGGCTAGACGCGCCAGGGCTTTGGCGGCGATCGCGCCCGCGTTGGGCAGCGCGCCATCGTGCCCGTCACGTGTGCGCACGATCAGCTGTTCATGATCGGCGGCGGTCTGGAAGAAGGCGCCGCTGTCTTCGTCGCGAAATTCGCTGAGCAGCAGCTCCGCCAGTTGTTTGGCGCGCTCTAGATGCTGCTCATCAGCGCTGGCTTCATACAGATCAATCAGCGCATCACACAGGTACGCGTAGTCTTCCAAGTAGGCATCGATGTGGGCTTTGCCAGCGCGGGCGGTGCGCAGCAGCTTGCCGCCCTCGAGCGTCAGCTTTTGCTGGATGAAGCCGGCAGCGCGCTCGGCGCTCTGGAGGTAACGTGGCTCATCGAATACGCGGGCGGCTTCCGCCATGGCCCCGATCATCAGCGCGTTCCACGCCACGAGCACTTTGTCGTCCGTCAACGGGGGGATGCGCTTTTGGCGTGCCGCATAGAGCTTCGGTTTGGCTTTTTCAATGCGCTGCATCAGCTCCGCTTGGCTGATACCGAGTTCTTCGGCGACCTCAGCCGCAGGCCTGGGCACGTTCAAGATGTTGCTGCCCTCGAAGTTGCCGCCCTCAGTCACGTCGTAGTAGGCGCACACGGCCGCGCTCAAGTCGGCATCGACAATCTCGGACACTTGCTGCGGCGTGAAGACGAAGAACTTGCCTTCTTCACCTTCGCTGTCGGCGTCCGTGGCCGAGTAATAGCCCCCTTCGTCCGCCTGCATTTCACGCAGGATGTAGTCGAGGGTTTCGCGCACTACGCGCTCGTACTCGGGGTTGCGCGTCACTTGGAAAGCTTCGGTGTAGACCCGCGCCAGCTGCGCGTTGTCGTACAGCATCTTTTCGAAATGTGGGACCAACCAGCGTTCATCCACGGAGTAACGCGCAAAACCGCCCGCGATTTGGTCGTAGATGCCGCCATTCTTCATCGCGTCCAGCGTGGTGGTCAGCATCTGCAACGAGTTGGGATCGGCCGTGCGCGCGTAGTGGCGCAGCAGTAGATGCAGTGATTGCGATGGCGGAAACTTGGGCGCTCCGCCAAAGCCGCCAAATTCCGGATCGAATGAGCGCGCTAACAACTTCACTGCGCGATCGACCGTTTCCGCAGAAACGTCTGTCGCGGGCTCCAAACTCGACTGAGCACGGATATGATCCGTCAGCTCCCCCGCTTGGCGAAATAGCGAGTCGCGGTCGCTGTCCCACAAACTGGCGATGCGCCGCAGCAGCGAACCGAACCCCGGGCGACCATACTTGTCATCGGGCGGAAAATAGGTGCCCGCGAAAAACGGCGTTTGCTCCGGCGTGAGGAATACGGTCATCGGCCAGCCGCCGTTGCCGTTGATGGCCAGCGTGGCGGCCATGTAGATGTCGTCGAGATCCGGACGTTCTTCACGGTCGACCTTGATGCACACGAAGTGCTCGTTCATCAGCGCCGCTGTTGCCGGGTTTTCGAACGACTCATGCTCCATCACGTGGCACCAGTGGCAGGCCGCGTACCCGATGCTGAGCAAGATCGGCTTGTCTTCGCGCTCGGCGCGCTCCAACGCCTCGGGACCCCAAGGGTACCAATCGACGGGGTTTTCCGCGTGCTGCAGGAGATACGGGCTGGTTTCTTGGCTGAGACGATTCGGCATGGCGTGTTTCGGGTGAGCGCTGCCCTTTAGCACATGCGGCTCGGCTTGCGCTGAGCACCCATTTCTAAGCATCATTGACGCAGAATGAAGGCACGCGTGAGAGGCACGATGAAGGCAGGGTGGAATGCAGCCGGTGCGGCACTCGGAGTGACGATATTTGGAGTCTTGGCATGTGGACACGCGACGCCGCCCTCCGAGAGCCCTGATGTGCAAGTGGATGCGGCCGATCCTTCAGCGCCCGCGGAGCCTCCACCGGCCGCGTCGGTTGCCGCGCCGGTAGAGTGCGGCACCTCCGCCGAGGCAGAGGCTGCGTATGCTGACGGTATGCGGCTTTTGGCTGAAGCCAAAGACGGAGAGCACTACGTCATGGGCCCGTATCTCGAGGGCATGCGGCAGCTCAAACGCGCTGCAGCAGCTGGGCATCTCGAGGCCCAAGCCAAGTACGGCATGACCAACTTCAGCAACATGTTTCAAGCCCAGGCTCCCACGCCCGAGGAGCGGGACGACTACGTGCTGGCGTTGACCTACGTGTTGGTGGCTTCGAAACGGGGTCATCAGGCGGCGCACTACTTCCTACCCGGGTTGGCGGAGATGAAGATCTCGAATGGAAGACCGACACCTCCGCCCGAGCCCCCTTTGGACTCGATTGAGGAGGATTGGCTGGTGGCGGCGCTGGCAGATGCCGAAAGCTGGAAATGTCCCGACGCGGACTGAGCTAAGAGATCACCTTGAGGCTGGCCTGGCGCTGCTCACGGCGTGTCGGCAGAGGCACATAGGGCGCCACCTGGATGCGCGGCTGTTGCTCGCCCTTAGGCGAGTACCCGAGCGGAGCGAATGCGCGCTTGAAGCTCGCGAATGAACCGCCACGGTTGACGGCTTCGAGTACGGCCAAGCCTTCAGTCGCGTCTCCTTGTGCGAGCACGTATTCCACCCAGGCCCACTTGGCGCTGGTCGAGCGAACGTCGGCACGGCCGCGCAGGCCCCGGGTCAGGCGCTTCAGTTTGGCATCCACCACGTCCACGCCTGCGAAAGCTTGACCGTCGAGAGGCGTCTTTCGCTTGGCGCAAAACGGCGCGACACCCAACGCGATCGGAATCGTCTTGGACAGCTCGGCGATGAACTGAATGCCTTCATCGATGTCGTCGTCGGTTTCGCCGGGCAGACCCATCATCAAGTACAGCTTGAGTTGCTTCATCTTGGCAGCGCGCGCCCGCTCAGCCGCCGCCTCGTAGTGAGGTTTTCGCCCGCGCCGCTCGATCAGCTCCCGCATGCGTTCGGAGATGCCATCCAGCGCCGTGGTCAACGTGCGGTATCCGGCTTTTTTCAGCGCGAACACGAACGGCTCTTTCAAGCGATCGGGGCGCAAGCTACTCAGCCCAACGCCTTTTCCCTGCTCCGCCAGGGTCTCGACGATCTGAGTGATGCGCGGATGATCACTCACCGCGGCGCCAACCAGTCCCACCTTGGGAGCATCTTCCGGAATGAGCGACAGAATGGTTTCTTGATCGACCACGCGCATGCCACCGTTCGTACTGCGCCGCATCACGCAGTACTGACAGCCGCGGCTGCAGCCACGCTCGGCCTCGATCAAGAACATGTTGCTCAGCTCAGTGTGCGGGGTGCGAATTGCGCTGTGCGCCGGCAAAACCGCGTCATCACATTTGCCCACCGGCTTGAGCTGGTCGCCGTGCTGGCTGGGCACATACACGTGCGGATGTTCCGCAAGCTTTTGCAGCGCGGCCTCGCGAGTGTCCGTGCCGATGATCGCGTCGATCACAAACTCGATCACACCCTCTGCTTCGCCGATGACAATGGCGTCGACGAACGGTGCCAGCGGCAGCGGGTTGGAGAACGTCAACGGACCTCCGGCCAACACGAACGGGTGACGGTGGTCACGCTCCACGGCTAGCGGCGGAATGCTGGAGTTTTGCAGCATGCGGATCACGCCGGGCAGCTCCAGTTCGTAGGCCACACTGAAAGCCACGAGGGGAAATTCCGAAAGCGTGCGCAAGCCTTCGTAGCTGACGGGGGCATCGAAGGGTGCGCCCGGGTTCTTGTCGGCTCCGTCTGGTAGGAACACCCGCTCACAGCTCACGCCGTCATGGTTCTGAATGGCACGGTAGATCTGCTGGTAGCCGAGCGAACTCATTCCGACCGAATACGGCGACGGATAGGCGAGCGCCACGCGCTGCCCCGAGTCCTTGTGAATGCGCCCGACTTCGTCGCTGAGCCGTTGCTCGATCAGACGGCGAGTGGTTTGCGCTATCATCTTCGTGCGTCGTAGCAGTATGTTCCGCCGGTGCCCAGCAAACCAGCGGCGAAGAAACGAGCGCGGAAGAAACCAGTAGCGAACGGGTCAGCTCCGAATCAGCCGAGGCAGTCGCCTCCCGATGGGCCAAGGCGGGGACAACGGCGAGCGTTGACCCACGTCGGCGGAAGAGTCACTTACCGCGGAGATCCTCAGTACGAAGAGCTGGTGCGTACGGCTCTCAGCGTCAGCTCCGATGAGGAAGCGACGCGACGGCACTTGCACGGCTTTCACAGCTATCCAGCTCGCCTGCACCCGTCGACCGCACACCACCTGATCTCCAACCTGAGCGAAGTCGGGCAAACGGTGCTGGATCCCTTCTGCGGTAGCGGAACCGTCCTGTTGGAGGCGTCGCTACTCGCACGTGAGTGTTTGGGGACCGACGTCAATCCGTTGAGCGTGGAGCTGGTGAAGTTCAAGACACGTCCGCATTCTGTTGCGGATTCCGACAAGTGGCTGGCGGCTGCCGCCGGTATTGCGGAGTTCGCCACCGCGCGGCGCGAAGAGCGGGCCAAACCGATACGTCTCTACGCACAGGCTGAACGCGCCGTGTTTGACCCGCACATGCTGCTCGAGCTCGATAGCCTGTGCGCGGGTATTGCAGATCTGAAAGACAAGCGGGTCCGAGCGGCTTTGAGGCTCGTTTTGTCCTCGATCGTCACCAAAGTCAGCCGTCGCCAGGGTGACAGTTCTGGTCGTGTCGCACCGAAGCGCCTCGCCGGAGGCTTTGCGATTCGCATGTTTGAGGACCGCACCCGGGAGCTGGCGATTCAGTGCGAAGAGTTTCGAGCCTTGCTTCCCCAGCCGCCGAAATGCCGCGCTTTCGAAGCGGATGCGCGCGACTTGAAGCCGGTGAAGTCCCGCGCCGTCGACCTGATCGTGTGCTCCCCTCCGTACCCGGGCGTCTACGACTATTTCGACCACCACGCGGTGCGTCTCAAGTTGCTCGGTCTTGAGGGCAAGCGCTTTCAGCGCAGCGAAATCGGCTCGAGGCGGCAGCTCGGCAGGCGAGCGGACGCCGCCTCGGCCTGGCAGAGGGACCTGACACAAGTGCT
>JBNLEN010000230.1:0-9137 GCA_050304975.1 Polyangiaceae bacterium | reverse complement strand
CTGCAATAGCCGCTAGCCATTAGCGAAGAGCCAGGAGCGACCTACCCACGACCGATATCTCGTGGTAGCTCGGCTCCACCTTGGCCACACGCGCGCGCGTGCATCAGGGGCCCCCTGCGCGAACGCCCCAGAATGCTCCAGACCTGGATCCGCACGATCCGTGTTGTGACGATCAAACTCGTGGCGATCGAATCGATCATCCGGGTTTGGTCACAGCCCTGCGAGGATTTTGAAGTTCGGCGCGTAACAGATACCGCTTGGCGTCGGTATCAGCGCCGTCAGCCCCGTGGCTTTGCTAGGTGTTAAGTCATGAGAACATCGTCCCTCGCGTTCCTGTTCGCGGCCTGTTGCGCCCTGCTGTTCGTCCCTGTCAGCTGCGGCGAAAGCACGACCCCTCCTACCGATGATAACGGGCTGGCTGTGAGCTGTAATCTTCCTGCAGAGGCCTGCAACAACCAATGCATCGACACCAGCAGTGACGCTGCCAACTGCGGCGGCTGCGGCCTGATGTGCCCTACCGGGAGCCAATGCGGAGGCGGCGAGTGCACCTGTAACCCCGGTTTGAGCGCCTGCAGCCAGGGCTGCGTCAATAAGCTATCGGACGGCGAGAACTGCGGCGCGTGCAACAACAACTGTGCGGCCCAAGGCATGTTTTGTAGCGCGGGTGCCTGCACCGACAGCTGCGCCGCCAACGAGACCACCTGCGGCTCTTCGTGCGTGGATACTAGCAGCGACATCCGCCATTGCGGCATGTGCAGCCGGGAATGTGACCCCGGCATGGCCTGCCAGAACGGCCAGTGCTCCTGCCCCATTGGCCAGCAGCTATGCCCCAGCGGCTCTTGCGCAGCCACCTGTCCCACTGACGGCAATCCTCCGCCCAATGGCGGCGGCGGTGCGGGCAACGGCGGCGCGGGCAACGGTGGCGCGGGCAATGGCGGCGCGGACAATGGTGGCGCGAACACTGGCGGCTCACCGCCCGTTGTTCCGGGTGAAAATCCTCCGCCCCCAGCCGCTGCTGTCACTTGCATGGATCCGATCTACGGCAGCGTGACCATCGCGCCCGAAGCCATGATTTCGGACTTCGCCAGCGGAGAGCCCCGAATGCACGTGAGCGAAGGCCGAGGTGAAGGTGCCGACCCGTGGCACGCGTTCGCTGCAGGCGACGTGAACGACGAGACCACCAACAAGGTCTCCACGCCAAGCGAGTCTAACCCTCTGCACGCCAACAACGCGTACGAGGTGGATCCGGCCACGTCTGGCCCCTGCAACGCCGGCGGCGCGCTGCACGTCATCTCCCCCGGCAACTACGAATGGGGCATGGGCTTTGGTATCGACTTCATGGCGCGCGATGCCGCGTACAAGAAGAAGACCTACGACGCGTCCAAGTACACCGGCATCGGCTTCTGGGCGAAAGCGACCAAAGACGTCCCGTTCGTGTACTTCAAGGTGGTCGACGGCCACGAAGACGCTGACGTCGCCCCCGAAGACGTAGCGTCCGTGTGCAGCTACTCGGACCAGAACGCACTCTGCAATCAGTTCGGCATCAAGAATGCCACCATCACCAAGAACTGGACCTACTACAAGGTCTACTTCGACGAACTGCTGCAGGACCCAGCTGGTTCTCGCTTCACCGACAAGGTGGATCCCTCCAAGCTGACGGCATTCCAGCTGCAGATCAATCCCAGGACTAACCGCACCGGCAACAAGGTACTGAATGACTTGGAGCTCTGGGTGGATGACGTGCACTTCCTGACGGAGCCCGCACCCAGCATCCCCGCGGATCCTGTCAGCTACACGACGTCTGGTAACCAAATCATGCGCAACGGCTCACCGCACCGCATTCGCGGCTTGGTGCGTCCCTCCATGGAGTGGGATGAGGCTGGCTTCGGCATCTCGCGCGAAGACATCCAGCGCATGAAAGGCTGGGGCGCCAACACCATCCGCTTGGCCGTGATGGACACCTTCTGGTCACAGGACATCTACAAGCGCCACGTCAAGCGCGCTATCGGTTGGATCCTGCAAGAAGGCATGGATGCCATCTTGGACCTGCACTACGTCGCGGGCATGCCGGACGCGGAGAACGCTGCCTTCTGGAGTGACGTCTCCAAGGACCCCTTCTTCAATGGCAACGGCCGTATCATCTTCGAGTTGTACAACGAGCCCACCGGTGACTTTGGCCAGCTCCAGCAGTGGATGCAGAGCACCACCAACACCATCCGCCAAAGCGCTGACAACCTAATCCTCGTGGGCGGCGTGGATTACTCCTACGATATCTCGGGTTATGCCAATAGCCCGGTCAGCGGCGGGGGCGTGGCCTACGTCACCCACCCGTACGTGTTCAAGACCAGTCCCGCCCCCCAGCAGGCGTACATCAGCGTCGCGGCTAATCTGCCAGTCGTGGCTACCGAATTCGGCGACGCCAATGTGGAGGGCTTCCGCACGGTCGCTCCGGATCAATGTGACCCAGCTCCCAACTCCAGCGGCATTCAGACCTTCGAAGCCAACGGCATCTCTTGGACAGCGTGGGCTTGGATCATCGATTCGTGGGGCTGCGGCTTCCCTCAACTGCTGAACGACTACAGCGGTGAACCCAATGCCATCGGCGTGCCGGTTCGCGACGCGCTGATGTCCCTATGAGAACGCACTGAGCCGCAGGCGCGGTTCAAATGCGAGAAAGACGGAGCGGAGCTGGGAGACCGGCCCGCTCCGTTTTCGTACGAGCGCAGCTCCATCAGCTCTCGCGCTCTTGCTGTAAAACGAACGGATCGGTAGGGTGCGCCGGTGTCTGTCACCACCCTGCTCTGGCCATCGGTCTTGGGACTCGCACTCACCCTGAGTGGCACGCTAGTAGCCCAAAGTTCGGCCGACAGAGCCATGGCGGAATCCCTGTTTCAAGAGGGCCTGCGCTTGATGGACTCCGGACGCCCCCAAGACGCGTGTCCAAAGTTCGAACAGAGCGCCCGTTTGGAGTCCGCGATCGGCACCTTGCTCAATCTGGGTGCGTGCTACGAAGCGCTCGGGAAGACTGCCAGCGCTTGGGCCGAGTACTCACGCGCCTTAGCCTTGGCCGAGCGCAGCGCCGATGTCGAGCGCTCTGCTTTTGCGCAAGGCAGGATTGACGAACTGAGCCTGCGCCTGGCGCACGTCGTGCTCGTCAGAGACGATGACTCTCAGGAGCCGCTGCTGTCCGTTGACGGCCGGGAGCTGCAGTCCGGGATATGGGGAGCTTCGCTGCCCCTCGATCCAGGAGAGCACTTGGTGGAAGCTAGCTCCGCAGGATTCCAAACCTGGTCGACCACGATCGAGCTCCCCAAAGGCCCCGAGAAGATCGTGGTCCGGGTGCCCGCTCTGCAGCCCGTCGAACCGCCGCCAAAGCCAGCACTCCAATCCGCTGATGAGAGTGTCGCCGCGCCGAGTCCCGCCAGCTCCTCTGTCCAGCAGTCCAGCCCGGCCGGCATGACGGAGCGCAGCGCTGGAGGAAACGCACAACTCTGGCTTTGGACATCCGCCGGATTCGCACTCGCCGGCGTCGGCGTCGGAACGTTCGCGATGCTCGACTACAACACCCAGATGGCCGAGGTGCGGAAGCACTGTCGCGGGTCGTTCTGCGACGACCAGGGTTTGGAAGCGGACGACCAAGCGCGGAGCTCCGCATTGCTGGCCGACGTTTCGTTCGGGGTCGCTGCTGTAGCAGCCGTAGCGGCCGGCTATTTCTGGTACTCGCTGGCCAGCGAGGATCAAGTTGCCGTTGCCGGAACCGTGGGGCCCAACGGTGACTTCTTCGTCAATTGGCGCGGCCGGTATTGAGCCCGGTCCTGCACGGCTAAGCCGAACTCCGTGAACAGGAGCGCGCGCAGATGCGGCGCTAATATCGACGACGCAGCAACTCTTTGGAAGGACTCTTGGCGCTGGCTTCGTTGGCGCGTGCGGTGTTCGAGGCAGCCGCTGCAGCTGCGGCTGATTTTGCTGGCTGGAGCGCTCGACGCGGCTTGGCTTTGGGCAGAGCAGGTGGAGCGTCCTCGGCCGAGCCGGCGCCGCTCTCAGTCTCGTCAACCACATCCGAAGCAGCCAAGCCGGACGCCATCGACGGCGTAGTAGATGCCTGCAGTGTGTTCTCTTCGCTGGAGTCCTGAGGCTCATCAATCGCTGAGCTCAACCTAGAAGCGCCTGACTGGAACTCGCTCGAATCGGGCTCGTTCGAAACAGACACGTTCGTATCGGACTCGGCGGACTCGGCGGTGGGGGCAACGGCGTCCGGGCGGAGGAACGCCGCAGTCAAAAGCAGCGCAAGCGCAGCGGGGATCAACCAGCGCCAACTCCGGGCTCGCTCCGGACCTGAATCTAGCCCCCGCCGCTTAGGACGCTCATGGCTCGCTTCGGGACCGCCAGCATCTCCGGTGAGTCCCGCATCCGGGGAAGATTCGAAGTCTCGGGTTTGCCAGGTCGCCTCCGCGTCATCGATCTCTGGCAATAACGCCATCTCGAGTGACGGCAGTTCCGCGACGCTTCCGTCCAACGCCTGCAACATCTGCTCCGCGCTGGCCCATCTGTCAGCCACATCCTTCGCGAGCGCCTTGTCCACGATGCTTGCCAAACCAGCTGGCACGCCCGCCCTGACCTCAGCCACTGAGCGTACGGCTTCGGTGGCGGTCGCCACCATCATTTCACCGGGCGTCGAACCTTGATGCACCGTCTGCCCTGTCAACATTCGAAACAGGGTGGCGCCCAACGACCAAATGTCCGTGTGGGGACCCACTTCATCCCGAAGCCCGCGGATCTGCTCGGGCGCCATGTATCCTGGCGTTCCGGGGAGCGCTGACGCTTCCGTGAGTGTGCTGAAGCCAGGCACGCCGCGCAGGCTGGCGATGCCGAAGTCCAACAGCTTCAGCTGGCCCTGCTCCGTGAGAAACAGATTCTGTGGCTTGATGTCGCGATGAATGACGCCAGCGCCGTGGGCCGCCGAGAGCACCTGCAACACCTGCCGCGCGAGCCACGCGACTTGATTGGGCTCGAGCATCCCGCCCCGTGCGCGGCGCAAACGTTCCAGATCTTGGCCCTTCAAGAGTTCCATCACGAGAAACGCGCGCCCCTGATCGTTTCCGTCATCCAGGACGCGAACGGCACCAGGGTGATCGACACGATTGGCGATGTAGCCTTCGCGCAGAAAGCGGCGCTGCATCGTTGTGTTGCCAGAGTAATCAGCGTGCAGGACCTTGATCGCCACTTGGCTACCGTTGCGGTGCGTCGCCAAGTAGACGGCGGACATTCCGCCGTGACCCAACAGTCGATCCAAACGCCACTTGCCCAGCAGAAATTGTCCCAGCAATTGCTGATGCTGCTCACCCGGAACTGCATCTGTCTCAGCAGACGCGTCGAGTTCCAACTCCGAATGTTGATACGCGTTCATCGAGCACTGCGACGAGTGACACGCAAGCCATGCTTGCGCACCAGGCGAGCCAAGACGTGGCGACTGGACAGACCCAAGGAACGGTAGGTGCTCTCGAGCGAACCGTTGTTGTGATCCAACGCCGCCTGGATGACCTCCGGTGTCAGCGCAGGATGAGCGGACTCACTGGACGTGCTCAGCGGCGCAGCGACTTCTTCGTCGCTGGTCTGCGGCAGAGCATCTGGCCATTCCAAAGGTCCACCTTCGGCCGCCAGCAAAGAGCGCCAAAGCAGCTGGCGCAGCTCCCGCGTGTTCGTTTCGAACGGGTGTTGCAGCAGGCGAGAGACCAAGTCCGCGCTGAAATTGGCTTGCCCGCCGTTGAACGCGCGTTCACGCAAGGCGGGCTTGTCCGCGGTCATGTCCCTCAACAGGTGCCGCGCCAACAGCGGAATATCTTCACGCCGGGAAGCCAGCGGGGCCACCTTGATTTTGAAGTCGAAACGCGCCGATAGATCCTTGCGCAATTGCTCTTCGGAGCGACTGGTCGCGGCAACCAGCTTGAAGCGCGAGCGCCTGGCTTTGGCTTCCCCGAGGCGATGATACTCCCCGGAATCCAAGACGCGAAGCAAATGGGCCTGAGCTGCCTGCGGTAGATCCGCAAACTCATCCAGGAACAGGGTGCCCTCGTTCGCCGAACCCACCAGACCCGGGCGCTCCGGCAAGCCCGGATTGGGGTACCCCTTGGCGTTGCCGAACAGTTCCGCATCGACCAGGCTTTCAGGGATGGTCGCGGCGTTGCGGGCCACCAACGCTCCGGCGGCATTGGAGGCGGCGTGCAGCGCCCGAGCCACGAGTTCTTTGCCCACCCCGCTCTGCCCCAAGATCAGAACATGGCCAGGATGCTGGGCGCTGTTTTCGATAGTCGCTCGAAGTTCCCACGCCGCGGCGGACTCACCCACGATACCGAACGTGTCCGCCGCACCGAACTCGAAGTCATCACGAGCCGGAGCCAAGCTCGTACGCCGGCAGGCGCACATCAAAATCAAACTGGAACCAAGCTCCAACAAGTCACCTGGCGTCAGCGTCGCGGCCGGTGTCTCGGCCCCGTTGACCCGCAGAGTCAAGCGTCCAATATTGGTCACCTGCAGAGCACCGCTGAGCTCCTCAACCAAGAGCTGCGCCCTCGACAGCGAAGGATTGCCCATCGGTGGCAGCGGTTCGTTGCCGGATGGGCGCTGCCGCAAGATGGACGCCCGCGGAACCTCCGCGGCCACTCCCGTCTTCATCGGGGAACGCCCCCGTCCCACCAGGAACTTCCCCCGCTGACCGACAGGGATCCAAGCCCCGACGTAGCCAGGCTCGCCGGGATCCCAGACCACGACCAGACCCAGTGATTCGCGGGTGCTAGGACCTCGCGTCACTTCGCTAGACGGTTCGGGGCGTGTCTCGAAATCGCTCGTAACGCTCATGGAACGCGATCAGCCGGGTGCGGGCTGGGTGGGCGGTGGACACATAAACTACCACCCATCGACCTGGCTCGATATGCTCGCTTCGCGGGAGTCCACTCAGTGCGATCAAATCGAGCGCGCGGGCCGGTCCCGCACGCTGCCGCAGTGAACAAAACTCCCAAATTTTGCCCAATTCAGCACGCTGATCAGGCACGAAACCTCAGCGCAACTACCGGCAGATCAAAAGGATGTTCGGGTTGGTTCCGATTCGTGTCGCTGCTGGCCGTCGCCGGACTGCAGTCCGGCTGCCTGTCCTCCGACTCTGAGCTCTCGATTCAGCGGGAGCGAGTTCGTAGCCTAAAAGTGGGGCTGGTCAGCGGTGGACCAGAGGACTGCGTCGGGACTTTGGTCAGACCAAACAAGGTCGTGACGCTGGAGCCGTGCGTGCGGGGCACGGACGCGGCTGACCTCGAATTCTCCTCGGAGAACGGCACCGAGAGCTCCGTCACTTGGGTGACGCTCGGCAGTCCACAGGGACCGCCAGAATCTCATCGCGGCAGCTGGGCTACGCTCACGATCAGCCCTTCCCAATCCGCTGATGAGCAGCTCGTGTGGGACACGGCACCGTACGAACGAGGCCCCGACGTTTGGCTCGAAACCTTCGCTACGGCGAAATCTCCCAGTCGAGTACTGTTCTGCGTTGAACTCGAAATGGGCGAGCGAGCCGACTGCGGCGGCACCACGCGCTTGCCGGGTGGGCTGGTCTTCGCAATCGTCGAGGAAGAGCTGTTCGGCGTGGGGCTTGATCGAGGAGCGGGACGACTGATCGGCTTCCATGACGTGGCAATCGCCCCGGAACGAATCACGTCACTGGCAACACATCGCCTGAACTCCTTTGATGCAGAAGTGGTTGAGCTAGCGCTCGTCGAACCAGACTGGAAACGTATCTCGCATTGGGGTGACAGTGAGCAGGGAAGAGTCGACACACCTTTCTCACCATCCACCATCGCCTACTTCGAAGAATTTGACGACTTCGGCGAGAGCTCCGCGGTCGCCACGGATTCCGACGGACAAATGTGGCGCAACTCAGGGCTATGGGAAGAAATGGACGTCCCAGTTTCAGCTCGCCAGGTCGCGTCCATTCCCCAAGCAGAACCCGGCGCCGTCATTTGGTTGCTCGGCTTCGATGGTAGCATTTGTCGCCAACGCTTGTTGCCTACGTCTAGCGGCTGGAGCTGCCTCACCAGCAACCCGTCGGCGAGCCACCTAGCGGTCGCCATGCGCGGTGCCCAGGAACAAGTCTTGCTATCCACAAGCGAAGGGTTGGTGAGCATGTATTTTCAAGATGGCGAGATCTCCGAGGCTGCTGCATGGGGTCCCGATGACGAGCCCGCAACGGCGGCTGTATTTGGCCAGCTTCAGGACCGCCGGCAGTACGCCCTATTCAGCAAAGCCAATGGCGAACTCCAAATGCGACTGCATGACGGAGAACAATGGCTGGAGTGGTCCAAGTTCCCAGCCGGCAAGCTGCCCGGAGCCGTAACCTCTTTGGCATCTGGACACAACCCTGGTTACCCGGACAACGTGTACGCGCTGATCCAAGGGCGATTGTATCAAAGTGTGCAGATCCCAACCAGCGGACCCATGGCCATCGACCACGTCGACTTTGATTCCTGGCGCTAGCTCTGGAGCCGCGCGAACCCAGTGCCAATGGCAACTCTCAGTTGTCGGGCCTTGGCGTTGGGCATTGTGTCAGCTCCGCGCACGGCGGGTTGTCGCAACAGCCGGCCTCATCCACCCAGTCATCATGGTCCCGAAATCCATCACAACGTCCGTAGATGGGATCGCAGTCAAGCTCGTCCGCTCCGTCTGGGCAATCTTCCATGCCATCGCACAAGCCCCCCTGAACCAGGGTGCCGTCGGCGCACGCAATCGAGCAGGTTTCGTCTGACCCGTCCTCACAATCGATGACTTGATCGCAATCTGCCTCCACGGGGATAGTGCCTCCGTCCTCGCAGATGAACACGAATTCCGGACAGTTCGACTCACACACCACGCCATCATCGCAATACGCCTCGTCTGAGCCGTCAGCGCACTCAACATCACCGCTGCAGTGAGCTTCCATATCAATCAGCTCCCCGTCAGCACATTGGAATGCCTCGCCACTACCCAGTGGACAGCCGATCTCGTCCGAGTTGTCAAAGCAGTCTTCCCAGCCGTCACAGCGAAGGCTCCCGCTCACCTCGGAGCCATCGTCACAGACAAAACTCGGACAATCGTCCTCATCTTGACCGTCAAAGCAA
>JBNLEN010000229.1:0-9167 GCA_050304975.1 Polyangiaceae bacterium | reverse complement strand
GTCTCAACCAGGCCGTCCAGGGCAATCTCCTGCTGTTCCTTGGTGGTCATGTTGCGCAATTGGGCTGCACCTTTTTGCAACTCGGTGTCTCCCAGGATAAGCACATGGGCAGCGCCCAGGCGGTCGGCGCGCTTCATCTGGGCTCAGCTTTCGCCTTCTTCGACTTTCCAACTGTACTCGACGTTGCCCTTCTTCTTGCGCTGGGTGGTGTCAGCGTCGCTTCTGAGGAGTAGTCCGCCAGAAACGCCCTCCAGGGCGTCGTCCGACAGCTCCCCGGAGACTTGGCTGCTAGCTTCTGCTGCTTGAACATTGTGCTCGTCGTTCCGTGCGCTCATTTGCTTTTCTCCAGTGGGGTCTCGGCGCCTGCTTGCACGCCCGTCCACGTCGCTTCTGCATGCGGCATACCAACGCGATCGAGCTGGCTCCGTCAGCGAAACGACGACAAAAAGCCCGCGCCTACTCCCCTCGTAACCTGGCCCCAAACTGACACGTGCCCTAGCTGGTGCCAGTTCGCAGATGGCACGCCCTACTCCGCGTGGGACTTGCGAGCGATGACGTCAATCAAGACGAAGGCCTGTACAAAGGCAGTTTGAGAATGAACTGAGCGCCTCCCAGCTCAGGGTCATCCTCCACCATCAGCGCTCCCCCAAGCTCTATCGCGAGCTGCTGGCAGATCGCCAAGCCTAGCCCTGTGCCTTGGTCACCCTTGGTCGTATAAAAGGGATCGAAGATCTTCTCGCGCTCGGAGATCGGCACTCCGCGACCACTATCCGCAACACTGAGATATGCCCAAGATTCGTCAGCGCGTAAGACAACGTGAATGATGCTGCTCGTTGCGGGCAAGTCTACAAGCGCCTGCATCGCGTTGATCACCAAGTTGAGCAATATCTGACCAATCTTCGTTTGATTGCCACGTACTTGAGCTTGGGCCTGGCTGTCGTAGCTCAACTTCGCCCTGCGACGCAGTTCACCGGAGGCCAGCTTTAGAGACAGTTCGACCACGGTTCCCAAGTCGACGACTTCATCTGCCTCTTCCATCTGCCGGTTTGGCAGGTCGATTCCGTGAACGATTTCCAAAATGCGCTTGGTGCCAGCCTGCGCGTCCGCCAAGGCTTCGTCGAGCTCCACGAGACGTTGGCTCACGTCGCTGAATTCAGCTCGGTCGGCGAACGTCCTTTGCAAGTCTAGCAACTCCGCTTTGACGTGTTCCACGTTGTCGCGGACCCAGCCGACTGGATTTCTCAGTTCGTGACCGACGCTAGCGGCGATCACACCAAGAGAATAGACGCGCTCAGTTCCTCGTAGGCGGGCAGAAAGCGCGCGAACCTTGCGCGACATCTCGTAGATCGCCATTGCGTCCTTGAGCTCCGCTTTGAGCTCCGCTGGCTCCCAGGGCTTCCTAATGTAGCGTCTTACATGCCCTCGGTTGATTGCCGCGATCGCTGCCGCCAGGTCCGAGTATGCCGTGATCAACAGGCGCACGACATCAGGCTGCTCAACGCGCACCCGTGAAAGCAGCTCCACTCCCGTGGTCCCGGGCATCCTCTGGTCGGCGATGATGACCCCCACTTCATGCTCGGCCATGAGTTCGATAGCTTGTTCGGCACTGGTACAAGTCAACACATCGAAGTCCCGCCCACAATGCGCCTCACTCACGACCAGGTTGCCCTCGTCGTCATCGACAAACAGCACTTTAGCGGACATGCGTCACCCCCACGACCCTCATGCCACCGCCCTCAGTGCCGGTAGACGCACGACAAATGTAGAGCCACCTTCGATGCGCCGACAATAGCTCAGTTCTCCACCACACTCGTTGATGATACGACGCGACAAATAGAGCCCGAGCCCCGTCCCCTGCCCACCGGAACGCGTCGTAAAAAACGGCTCAAAAATCAGCGGCTCCACGTCGCGCTCAATCCCCCTACCGTCATCACTGATAGACAGCTCAACCACGTCATTGTCGACGGAGTCACTTGGGCTCTCCTGCCCAACTCGGATCCAGATGTTGGCTGGCCCGGCGTTCACCGCATTATCCAGCAAGTTCATGATCACTTGGTTCAACTCCCTACCCGACGCGACGACGTGATGGGTGGCTGACTCATCGTAGTGCACTCTGATACCCCCTAGCTTTGCACCCAGCAGACGCAGCGTTGAGTTGACTCCCCCCTCAACCTCACACACGGACTTTTCCGCTCCCTCTGCCGGTCTCACGTGATCTTCCACTACGCTCACGATGTCAGATATTCTGCCCGCTCCCACTTCTATCGTCTTCAGTAGCCCGCTCCGCGCCGAATCATCGAGGGGCAGTCCACGCACGGCTCGCGCTGCGTTGAGCACGGCGTTCAGTGGATTCTTTATCTCGTGCGCGATGCCCGCAGCTAGCGCCCCAGCAGTTGCCAAACGAGCCTGGTCCGCCAAACGAAGTCCTAGTGAACGTAGCTTCAGCTGCGCCTTGACGCGAGCAACCAGTACTCGGGTATGAAAAGGCTTCGCGATGAAGTCATCTGCACCTGCAGAATAACCTTCTAACGTCGAGTCGGCACTGGAACGCGCCGTCAGAACGATCACTGGAGTTGCCGCCAGTTGAGTGTCACTCTTGATCGCTCTGCAAAGCTCAGTACCACTCATGTTGGGCATCATGACGTCAGTCAAGACTAGATCTGGCCGCTCGCTCTTCACCAGAGAGAGCGCTTGTGCGCCATCCTCAGCGAGCAGCACGTCAAACTCGTCATTCAGCGCACCGACGATGAAGTCTCTCAGGTCCGTTTCGTCTTCCGCAACCAGCACGCGCGCTCGGCGTCCGTGGGACAACCTTATCTCGCTGGGCTCTTTCGGTGTACTGACGACAGGAGCCGGCTCAGCTGTCGGCACAAGTTGAGTCGTTCGGTCCTCCGCACGCCGGCCCGGATGACTCTCGGCCCTTACACGCCGACGCTCTACGACTCCCGCACCGAAGTGTTCCCGCCCTGCTAACAACGTTAAACAAAACTCCGCCCCCCTCCCCAGTTCACTCTTTACAGTCAGTGAACCACCATGCAGTTCCGCTAGGCGTCTCGCCAGAGACAATCCAATCCCGGCGCCTCCCTGCTTGCGGCGTTCAGACCCTTCCACCTGAAAGAAGCGGCTGAAGATGCGTTCCTGGTTGGCCAGTGCTATTCCCGGTCCTGTATCAGAGACCATGATCTTCACGAGCTTCGAATCTGCGGCAACGCTCACCCGTATCTTTCCCCCAGTCGGCGTAAACTTCAGCGCGTTGCCGATCAAGTTAGTCAGGATAATTTCGAGACGATGGGGATCAGCGTAGGTGGTCGGTAGGGTTTTCGCGCCAACGAACTCGACAACGAGCCCTTTGCTTTCGGCCGCCGGCATGGCCGCCTGGGTAACGCGTTCAGCCAACTCGTTCGGATTGACCTCAGCCAGATTCAGCCGAAGTCCCCCATCGTCGAGCCGAGACAGGTCGAGCAGATCATCAATTAGACGTAGTAACCGCTGCGCATTGCGCCGTACGATCGATAGCGTGGAGCGGAGCTTTGGCTCGATTTTCTCAGTCAGCAGCTCTTCGACTGGGCTCAAAATGAGCGTCAGTGGGGTGCGCAGCTCGTGGGAGATGTTGGCAAAGAACTCGTTCTTCATCCGGTCCAACTCTTGCAGCCTCTCCAGAGTTTCGGACAGCTCCTCGGAGGTTTGCGCCAGCTTGAAACGCACTCGGTGTTCTCGCTCGGCGGCGCGATAGCGAATGACCGCAGACGCAACCGCTATGACCGCGGTGAGCACCAAGAAGACCAAATTGTTGACGAACAATTGATAGTCCAGGCCGCCGCCCATTGCCCACGGAAGCGCCGGGATCAGCCACATCGCCAAAATCGTACCGCTGACCAGCAGCGATTGCCGCCAGGTCCAGGTGTACATGACGGCCACGGCCAGAATGCATAGATTCAGCCCTGCGTAGTACGAAGATGTGGGCCCTTCGAGGCGCAGAATCATGACTTCGATGGCGGTGGCACACAACAACGGGGGACCTGCCCCCAAAAGCACGGGGTGCCGCCGCAACGGGGGTGAGAACGTGAGTGCCCAACCCAACACCGCCAGCGTGCTGGCTAGTACCCGTATGCCGAGGAACTCCCATACCCTGTCCGGCACCGTCGCGAGGTCCAACACGGCAGTAGCGGGCACTAGCACCGCCGCCAACACGTACGCCAACCTCGCACCCGCTAAATTCACCTGGCGCAAGTGCTCTTCGAAGGTCTCCTGTGCCGGTCGAGACTGGCTCATACCAAGCTTTTCAGTTCACTTCCAAACGTTCAGGAACAAGTTCACGCCGAGCGTTTCGGACTCCACCTCTACACGAGATGGAGCAGGACTCAGCTGGTGAACAAAGGCCCGCAAATCGTCATGGGTGCGGTGGATCAGGAACCAATCCAAGCAGTACTCCATGAAGTACCGGGATGGGTTATCTACTGAGTAGTTGCCGATGATAAGCTGGCCAGTGGGCGCTAGTGTGCCATACAACACCGATAGCAGCGCCGAGAAACTGCGCCCGTCAAGGTAGTCAAACAGACCCGCGCTATACACCAGGTCCCGCTCACCCAGCGCCTCGTGCAATCCGTCGGTCGTGAGCAGGCGGCGCACGGATTCGCGAATGAACCGGATACGTGCGCCCGTGGAGTTTACCAACGGGCCCAAGGTACGTTCACAATAGGTGATAACACGCTCCTCTTGATCAATCAGAGCAACGTCCAGAAATGGGCCGAGTTGAGGCGACTCTTCGAGCAACTTGGCGAGTTCCTTCGCTGGGCCGCAGCCGATGCTCGCGACACGCACACGACCACGCACCTCAATCGCCCGACGAATCTTGTCCGTTAGATAGTCCAAGCGATTAACGACCGCGGAGGCCGCTGCCTCTTGAGCGGCGTACAGATTCAGTGCCCGCGCAAACAGTGATTGCCCCTCCGCGTGATCACGATAGAGCATGTTCATCATCTCATAGTCCCCGGCGTAACCAAGAGGTTTGACTGACGCTCTTCTCAGAATTGGGGACTGCTCCAGTAACGGCAGGAGTTGCGCCTTGTAGTAAGCGCGTCCCGCCGAATGCATCTCGTCCGTGAATTCTTCGACCAACTCGCTCAGCTCCTGGGACGCTCGATTCAAGCGCTCGACCAACTGAGGTGCGCTCGTTTCCAGGTATGCTTCAAGCGCTTGCTGGCGCCCATAGGAGTCTAGATCCTCGAGTATTCGTTCCTCGGCTTGCAAGAACTCACTGGCTCGCTCCAAGTAGGACCGCAAGTCCGCTACCCAGGCTTTGTACTCCTGGGGTAGCTCATCGCTGTCATTTCCAAGAACCGCGTCCATTCTTTCTTGGAAACTCTGGCGGGTGCCCAAGCGATACAGCTCAGCTAGGTCAATGCCTCGGGAGCGTACTTCTACTCCCAACACCACATTGCCATCTCGCTCTGTGACCCGTCGAACGTTCGCGCTGCCCGTATAGATCGTCCCACTCGGGCAAGACACCTCCAATCGGTCAAGGCGATCGCCCGTGAGCACGAGACTGCCGCTACTTTCGATTGGAGATAACACCAGGGCCATGCCTGTGAGCGACAGGTCCTCAACCAGGCACCTGACTTGCCCCATGGCGGGATGCTCGACGAGTGCGAAAATCTGCCCGAGGTGCAGGTCGGTCGGTTTCAAACGCCTCGCGCGCAACTTTCTGGCTCGGGACTTCGAAGCAGCAGTTTGGGCGGTGTGGGGGGCCACGTCCGAAATGGTGCGCACTCCTGATCCTGCATCATCTACAGAAGATTGACTTGGTTGAACCTCGCGAAGGGGAGTCATTTTTTTCATGGTCATTGGATCAGTCTGCAATCGACCCTAGGTATTCAGAGCCAACAGCAACGCTCGAATGTCGATGGGTTTGGGAAGAAAGGCGTAGGCCCCAGCAGAGCGGAAACGTTGTACGACGACTTCTGATGTCCGACCGCTCATCGCAAGAATGCGTACAGGTGTCGAGTCCGCGTCGCGACGGAGTATTTCACACACCTGATGCCCGCCCATGTCGGGCATGGTGAAGTCGACCAACACAGCTTCGGGGCGCGTCTGATGTACCAGCTCTAGCCCCCGCAGCGGACCATCGGCAGTGGCTACCTGCAGGTACGGAGCCGCACGACTCAGCAGCCGTGCCAACGAACGCAACGTCGGCGCTTCATCGTCGATAATTAGAAGGCGCCTCACTTGGACCAGGCTTTCAGGCAACACCTCTCCACGCCGAACAAGAAACCGCACCAAACTCGTGCGCCCAACCTGACGATCCGTCTGGGGACCAAGCGATACCTCGAGTGAACCACTCTCAATCCAGTCGTCCACGGTACTGGGGGCCACACGAAGAATGTTCGCGACTTCTTGAATGCTCCAACAGGCTGGTTTCATAAGCAGGCTACTGAGCAGGTGATTACACATCCCCACGTCTCGACTGTGGGCCGTTAACCTTGGTGACGGAGCCGGTACGACCAGACTACCCCAAGGTTTAACCCCGATTCGTTCCGATCGCGTGAGAAACTCTTTAGATTCTGTGAGAAAATCGAGGCATCCACGAATAATCAGACTCGACACCCAACTGTGGCAAAGACGAAACATTCGAGATGGCCGACAGACTCTCGGAAAGCGAGGCCGCCCCCCTGAAAGCCGGCCCAGTTTTGTTCACGAAAGCCGCCTTATTCGCTTGACCTTCGGCACGCACTCACTCTGGACCCGCTGAGCATTCCAATTGTATCGATCCTCCACACAATCAAATTTCGACGCAACGAACAGTGGCGTCCGGTACGGTAAGCTCTGACGCCAAGCATCTTTGAATAGCTAATACACCTGTCCGGAAGCGAAGTTGGAAGACGTTGGGTAGCGCTGGATGGTACGTCCCGCACACTTGCTGCTCGGGTTGGAGAACTGCGCGTCGGGCCGTCGTGCGGCCTCAGTCAACTGGATCAAGGCCGAATCCGTCGCGCACCCAGTTAACGACGGCGGGCCCGGTAAAGCGTTCATCCCACGCGTAGTCACCATTCCAGTCGGGCTTGTCACCTTTGCTGATGCTATCTCGCCCTCCTTTGCGCATATTCGTAGCGACCGCCATGAAAGTCTTCATGCCTGTGGGATCATACAGCTCCTCTAGGGTTTGGCGGTCTGCCGCGGCTTGCCGGTCCAAGAATGGGTCATCGTCCCAATCCAGCAGCAGCAAACCGAGTTCCTCAGTAACGTAGCGCAACAGAGTCCGCTCGGGGTCCGGCCAGCGTTCGGCCTCAGCTGCCGCTCCCGCCCCCAGCCACTCATTGTCCCGGCCCAGGACCAAGTCGGCGGCGGCCATGTCAGAACTGTAAAAGCGATTTTGGTCGATGAGCAGTTGTTCGGTCGTAGAGAGCGCCGCGGTGGTATTGAGCACGGCGCGCTCCGCCGCGAACACGTTTTGTTCAACGATGACGTTGTCCACGCCGGTCCAGTCGCCCTTGAGTTCGAGACCGATGCCCCTGGCCAGGACGATGTTGTTGCGAAGCACGCTATCGCGCAGCGTGTAGGTCGCGCCGTCTTGGTATTCGTCTGGTTCGGGAAGCAGAGTAATCCCAGCGCCGTTGGACTGCGGCGAGAGCAGCTGTTGCTCCAGCATGATACCCGAGATGATATTGCCCTCAACCAATGCACCGAACGAAGCCCCTTGCAAGGTGTAGCCCCAGCCCGGCTGTGCTGCGACATCAGATGAACCACTTGGGTCGGGATCGGCTGGCGTCGGGTACTGAAAGACGAATTGCACGTTGTTGCGCACGACCGCAGACTGACCGGACTGTCCGCCCATGGTCATCCACGGATTGCTGGGGTTGTTGCTCCGAGTACTGCTAAACCAGTACCCTTCCAATATCAGGCTGTTTTCGCAAGTCCCCCCCAGACGCATCTGGGGACCGCCGGAGGCACCGTCCGCAGAAATGATCCCCCTATAGGTGTGCCCCATCTGCGCCCCGCCGCCTTGATAGACGTTTCGGCTAAAGACATCACGCCGGGGATCTGGGTCCACTGCCGGGTCTGTCTTGAAGCCGTTGCGGTAGAAGATAACCTCATCGAACAGGCTGACATTTTCGTATTCATTGGTGAAGTAGGCCTGGTTGTGCTCTTCGCCATCCCAACGGTTCATGAGCACACTGCGGCGCAACGTGAGCTTCTTTGGCGGGTAGGTGATGCCCGCGGCGCCGCCTGTCCATTTGCAGTCTTCCGAGTATGCACTCACTGGACCACCGTTTGGACTATCAGCCAGGTGAGCTCCCAGATGAGACCAAACGCCGCGAATCTCGAGACTGAGCAGCACATGGTGAAGGAAACTTTGCGCGGCCCCGAAGTTGTGCGCGTCGAAAGGATTCAGCGGATTTCGAGACTCACCCTCAAATTCGAAGGGCGGGCCGTCGAAACTCATCACGGCTCGCCCATCCTGGGATGGGCCGTATGCTGCCACCACCATCGGCGCGCTCTCGCTTTTGCCCCCCACCAAGGCGCCGTCGAACTGATCATGAGTTTGCCCTCGCCGGAACAGGAACCAGTCGGGATAGTTACCAGCCACAGCTTCAAAACCGTCAGCGTGAGTTCTCAGCCGCGGATCTCCCGGTGCATTCGGGCGGATCCCGGCGGCGATCGCGAACGGTTTGATCGCCGACTCATTCGGCAGCAACGGGTCGCTCCCGTAGGCGACACCATCCGCATTGGTAGAGTTGCCTGAAGAGTCTATCAATTGCTTACCGTCCCACCAGTAGACCTCCGCGTTTTCATTGCTTCCAAGCAGCTTGTCAAAGAACACGATCTTGCTGCCCGCATCGCGACTCTGATTACCGCTCCCTCCCTCCAAACGCTGGTCCGGCTCTCCCAGGCTGCGAGTGCCGTCGCTCGGAACCAACAAGGCCTTGTGGTCCAGCCAGCCACCGCTCATCTCGGGCAGCGCTGAAGCTTCTGGACCTTTCACCCCGCCATCAACGGTGCCCGAATCGGGCTGCTGGGAGAATCTTGGCAGCTCTTCATCGTCCTGCTCGTCCGCGTCGCCTCTCGAGCCGGCGGGTTTGGGTTGGTTAGCCGAAGCGTCCACACCTCGAGCATCTTGCGGAGAACCCGAACTTCTCGAGCAAGCAAAAGCGGCGAGCTGCACGCACACG
>JBNLEN010000228.1:0-9230 GCA_050304975.1 Polyangiaceae bacterium | reverse complement strand
ACGCCGAAAAGAAAGAGTGCGTGCGCCGAGAGTGCATGAAGATCCCCGAGGGCAGCGCCCGCGATGGCTGCATCTGGTTCGTTGACTGGCTACAGGTCGCTGACAACCCCAAGTTCACGTCTGAGCCGACGAACTGCCCATTCTGAGATTCTGAGGACCTCGCCCGCGGTCTGCGCTCCGTGTTGGATGCTCAAGCTCGAGCGTCCAGCTCGGGAAAATAGCTCGCGGAGTCCGGCTGCCTAGAGCAGCGAGCCGAGCACGTCGCGCAGCGCTTTGGCGTTGACCGGCTTGGTCAAGCGAGGCAATGCCGCCAACGACTCCGGGATGTCGTAGCGCTCACTGTAGCCGGATACGAACACGCAGCGCACACCCGCGACTCTCAGCTCGGCAGCGAGCTCCAGACTGGTGCCATCGCGTAGCCGGATGTCGAGCACGGCAATGTCCGGTTGCTGCCGACTCAGCAGCTCGCGCGCACGCACTACCGATGGCACTGGCCCCAACACGCGAGCGCCCCACTCTCCGAGCAATTCTTGCAGCTCCATCGCGAGCAAGACGTTGTCCTCCAAAATGAGGACCGTCATGCCGTTGAACTCGGGCGTTGAGCTCATGTGGCCCCCAGCTTGAATCTGCCGACATGCGTCAAGCCCGTTGGTCCAAATTCGGACTGAAGCGTGCCATCCAAGTCATGTTCGAAGATCCCACGGACCAGACGCAGACCGAATCCTGGCTGCAGCTCAAACGGTGCGCCTGTCGGATGCTCGACGGCGCGTTCGAAGCTTTCTCGCCAGGTGAACACCAGTTGCTCAGCCTCGAGCTTGCAACTGACTTCAACCGTGCCGCCGCGGGCCGAAAACGCCCCGTGTTTGGCGGCGTTGGTCGCCAGCTCCGCTAGCGCCAAGGCCAAGGGGGTGGCGGTTGCCGGATCGAGCCGCGGGTTGGCGCCTTCGGAGAGCCGATTGATCCAGTGGGACGAGTCCACGGGGCCAACCACCTGATTGACCAAACTCTCGAGTTGCACGCCGTGCCAACCGCTGGAGGCCATCAACTCGTGTGCGCGAGCCATGCCGCGCAAGCGTGTGAGGAAGGTTTCTTTGAACGCATTCAAACTGCTGGCGGTTTGAATGCTGCGGGTAGCCAAAGACAAGACGGTCGCGAGGGTGTTCTTGACTCGATGATCTAGCTCGGCCAATAGGTCTTCGCGCTGACGCGCGGCGAGCACTTCATCACTGATGTCGACTGAAGACAGCAGCGCGGTTTCTGCCGACAGTGGCATGACTTCCACGCGGTGATGCCCTTCGACCATACTTCCGCGCGATAGATAGCGTCCCGGTTGCCCGGTCTCGAAGGCGGTCTCAATGGTTTGGATCGCGGCGGTTCGATCTTCCTCGTGAATGAAGTCATCCACCTTGCGTCCCAGCACTTCGACGCCCTGGCCTTCGACGTCGAGCGGACGGTTGACGTACTCGACCGCGCGGTCACGACCGATCAGCAAGATCCACCCCGGGGAGCCTTCAACCAGGCGACGAAATCGCTCCTCGCTAGCCTCGAGGGCCTTTTCGGCCAATCGCCGTTTGGTGACGTCACTCGAGAGGATCAGCACGCGGCTGTTGCCGTGATCGTCCGGCGGCGCCGGCACGACGCGGCAGCCGTACCAAGTCTCGAATTCGCCCTCGGAGTAACCCAGGGCTTCGTAGTACACGCTCTCACCTGTCTCTCGGCAGGTAGCGATGGCCGTCATCACGGTTTCCACCGAATCAGGCGGCAGCACACTGGAGATATGCCGCCCCGCGAGAACATCCCATGACAAGGTCGGATCTAGACGATTGACCCACTCGTAGCAGTCGTTCGCATCCAGCAGTACCACGAAATCTGGGAGGTGACCGACGAGTCGTTGCAGCTGATCAGGAGGAAGTGACAATGCGCGATCCGACCAGATGGAAGCGCACCTGGAGCGGAGGCGCCAGCTAGATCCGCATCGACTAGTGCATATTGACCAGCGCTCAGCCGAAACCAAACCAGCTAAGGTGGGCTATGTTGCGGAGGCGGCAGGATAGCCTCGTGGCTAGAGCCCTACCGGCCGTTTCTCAAAGGCAGCACGTCCCCAAAGTCGGCCCGTGCTGCTTGGACCTTGATAGGACGGTCTAATTGCCTCAGCTCGACCAGCGCCATGAGGAACGAAAGTGTTGCCTCGGCACCCTGGTTGTTGCTGACGCCTTGCTCCTGGAGACAATCGTGGCAGCCTCCGGTGCCGGCATCGTACAGCCACTGGCCGAGTTGATTCTGGCCGAGAAACCAGTCGAATGCCTGGCGCGCGCGCAGCGCCCACGGGTGTTCACCGCTGACGCGATGGGCGCTCAGGCATGCCGATACCATGTCACAGGCTTCGGCCGGATACTGGTCGAACGTCGAGCGGACGCCGTCGCGTGTGTGCTGTCCTTTCGAGCCTACTGGGGTGAACACTCGCGTATCGCTCCCTTGGACCGAAGCTAGCCAGTTGAGCGAGCTCAGACCGGCGTTCAACATGGGTTCGTTCTGCATTCGGGTTCCAGAAACGATCAGGGCCTGGGACAAGCGCGCGTTGCCGTGGGTCAACTGGTCTTCGAACCACAACCAACTGGGTTGGGACACGTTTTCGAACAGCGTGAGCAGCCGGCGAGCCAGCGTGTCGCCGACTGAAAGCGCCAGCTCATCATCTGGCTGAGCTCGCAGCCACTCGTCGATCCCGAGTAGCGTGTAAGCGCACGCACGGGGGCCAGTGAACGCGAGCGCTGCGGGAAGAGCCGCGTCGAACAATTCGCTGGCAAACGCGCGCTGATCGCGGTCGGCGGAAAGTGCGGCCACGGTTCCCAAGGACCACAACGCCCGCCCGTGGCTATCTTCAGAGCCCACCTGTTGCAGCCAACGGCGCGAATAGCTCAGCAGGTTCCTGAACCGACCCCGCTTGGGGTTGAACGCATAGGACAAGAACGCCAGGTAGCGCGTGCTCAGCAGGCGCACCAAAGCGGGAGGTTCGATGCGAGCGTCCTCGAGCTGGGCTAGCAGCAACTGCGCGCGGGCGTTGTCATCGACGCTGTAGCCGTCTGCCAAGCGCGGCACGCTCCACTGCGCATGTCGAAGGATGCCGGTGTCGTCAGTCAGGGCCAACACGTGCGTCAGACTGACTTCTGGCAGCGCCGAGGTGCGGCTACCTATTCTGGTTACAGGGCGAAAACGAGGAGCTTGTTCGCGATGCTCGTTCAGCGCACGTTGAAAAGTCTGTATGTAGGCGGTCGCAACGACAGGCCACCGCATTTCGGCACCGAGCGCGCGGGCGCGCTGCTCCAGCTGGGTCTTGCGATCGGAGTTTTGCAGAAGCGAGATCACCTCAGCGGCGATGCTCGAGGGATCACAGGTTGGGACCAAGAGACCACGTTCATCAACCAACAACTCACGCGCGTGCCTGAACGAACTCGAGATCACCGCCTTGCCGGCGCCCAGGGCGCGAGCCAGTGTGCTGGAAGAGGTCTGATCCTCATTCAGATACGGGGTAATGCAGACGTCCGCCGCTGAAAGGAACTGAGTGAGCTCGGTTTCGCTCACGAAGCGGTCGTGAAAGACGACGTGATCCCCAACTCCAAGCTCGTGCGCCCGCGCTTCGAGCATGAGCCGATAGGCTTCGCCCTTGCGCTCTTTGACAAGAGGGTGCGTCACGCCGACTACGGTGTAGATCACGTTGGGGATTTGAGCTGTGATCTCTGGTAGCGCAGCAATTACCTGCTCAATGCCCTTGTCCGGCCTGAGTAGGCCAAAGCTCAAGAGCATGTGGTGTCCATCCACGCCCAGCTTTTTCTTGCTCTCTATCAGATTCGGTAGCGCGTCGACCCCGTGCGGGATCTTGTCGATTTTGGAGCGAGGAACACCATATACCGCGCGCAGTAGCTGTCCTGCCTCAGTGCTCATCACCACGAGTCTTTGTGAGAGTTCACAAACTTCGGTCAGCACAGCTCGCTTGGTTGAGCTTGGCTCGGCCAGGACGCTGTGTAGCGTGGTGACGACCGGCATGCGCAATTCACGCAGCAGCGCCAATACGTGTGCCCCGTCCTTGCCGCCATAGGTGTCGTACGAGTGCTGAAGCGAAACGACCCCAACGTCGTTCACGTTCAAGAAGTCAGCCGCTCCGCGGTATGCGGCGAGGCTATTTTCAGCCACCTCAAACCGGACCTGGCTGGGGTAGGAGTGGCGTTTTCCGGCGCCAGTCATAGCTATGACCGGAAACCGCGTTCTAGGAGAGACGTCACGCAGGGCGCGGGTTAGGTCGGTCGTGAATACCGCGACTCGAGAGCGCCGTGGTTCGTGGCTGCCCACCAGTGCCACCGTGCGTAGCTCCGTGGGTGGCGCAGTGTCCTCGGATTTCGTTGGTCTAACGCTGCGGAGCATTGGCGCCGAAGGCTTGCTATCGCCTCGCGCGCGCCTGTCGCGCAACGCTGACCGTTAGCGTTTGGCCACCTAAGTCCGTCATGTTGATCTTGTCGATGCCAGCTTGCGCTTGTTCATCATTTTCGAACTCGACGAACGCGAAACCTCTGGGAGACCCCGTCGCTCTGTCGGTTACTATGTTGACTGACTTGACCGTTCCCGCTGGCGAGAACGCCTGACGGAGCTCGGCCTCGCTGGTCGAAGGACTCAGGTTGCCTACGTACAGTTTGTTGTTGCTCATGCTACCATTCGCGCCAGGTGGTTCCGGCAACGCTCAGCGCAAGGAGCTATGCTCAGGTCGAGATCTTCCGTTTGCGTTGGCCTGCTTCTGACCGGAGTGTGAAAAGCAACCTTCCAACGTGTGAAGTGGCCTTGCAGCCACGCCCCAACAGCAGCAGTGTGCCATAGCAGGAAACCAATGACGAATGGTTTCTCAAATATCTGGGCAGCGTAAAGCCGAGCGATAGCCCAAATGGCGCTTTCTTTGCCCGGCTTGCGATCGCACTCGCCGGCAATCATAGTGAATGTAGGTCGTACGGCTTCGCTTTGCGGAGAAACTGTTCCGGCAGGATGCTTGTAGGGGGCGAGCGTCCAGCGAGGGTTGCTACACGTCCAGATGGGACCACTGAACCATGACCGTCACGCATTCTGAGTTGGACGAGGTTAGCCTGAGCAGGCTGCGAGCCATGCTGTCTGAGGTAGCGTCGATCGTCGCGGGCGTTCCGTCTGCGGAGGTCACAGGTCGCCAGAAGACCCACGACTCAGCCCAAACCAAAGCCGATAGACTCGACCTGAGCGCGACGCATCTCTTTGACTTGCTCGGCGTTCGCGTCGTGGTGCAGGAGGTTGAGGACTGCTACCAGGTGGTATCCTTGATCCATCAGCGCTTCCAGTACCTATCGCGAGAGTACGAAGACTACATCCTGCGCCCCAAGCGCAACGGGTACCGGTCGATCCATACTGTTGTGATAGATCGCGTCGGTCAGCCCATTGAGGTACAAGTGCGTACGCGAGAGATGCACGACTGTGCACAGTGGGGCTCCGCTGCTCACGCACGCTACAAGCGACTGCAGAAAGGGCGTGAGCCTGGTGGGGTGCTCCATCGCCGGTTAACGCTGGCAAAGATGCTCTCCTAGCGCCGGAGCGGTCACTTCGACAAAATCGGTTCGAGCCACGGGACTTCAGGCAAGTCGTCGAATACCTGGGTTTTCCATTCCTCGTCCGTCAAGCGGTTGAGCCCCGCCTCCTTGTGCTGCTGAAAGGACGAGACCATGCCCGCGTAGGCGCGCGGGCCCATACAGGACTCGACGGTCATCACCATCAGCCGAGGCAGTCCGGTACCTACGTGCAATACGCTGGCCTCGCGCGCGACTGGTTGCGGACCGCCGGGATCGGTGTGCACGTCCGTGATGACGGGATCCATTTCGACAGCCTGCAGCGGCTCATAGTGCAGGTCCCGGTACCAACCGTCGAAGCCGAGGATGGTGCCATCGCAGTTGATGTTGGTCGTGACCGCCTGGTTGATGAAGGCGATGTGTTCGTCGCTGTGGGGCATGCCGCTCTTTTGCAGTTCGGCCATCTCCCCAAGGGTGGTGTTGATCCGGGCAACGTTGGCAAAGTAGGTCTGCACAGGCTTGTCCAACCCGGGATCGAGCTCCAGTGTTTCGATTAGCTGTTGGGCGCGCTCCGCTAGGTGCGTGATGGCCTGGAAGAATTCGGGGTAGGGATCGACGTAGGCGTCGGGATACTCGCAGGCGGCTCCGGAAGTGTATGATTGCTTGACGTACAGCACGTTGTTGTGGCGTAGCTGCGCCCAAGAGCTGAGCTGGGTGTTGAGCAAGCGCCGGCCCCAAGCTTCGGTCTGCGCCACTGCGGGGACGTCCGATGGGGGAGCCCCGCTGGCCGGTGAAAGTGCGCGCAGCGCGCCCAGCCAGCCGGTGTAGATGCTGCTTTCCCAGTATTCTGCCGGGTGCTCATCCACCAAGAAGCGGATGCCGCCCAGCGCTCCTGCGAAGCCCGCTTCATCATCCAGCTCCGAGCCGAGGAGCTGCAGCGCCTGATCGTTGCCCAGCGCGCCAAACGCGACATCCAGCGGATTGGGGACCACTCGAGTTGGGATCCGGTCATAGACGACATTCGAAAACACGTGGCTATCGACCGTGTAGCGCTGCCCGAACAAAGCGAAGCTCAGGTTGAGCGGGAATGTGTCGCTGCCAGGCACGCGCCGGATGATGTGACTGGCGATGCGCTGCTCACCGAACTCACCCTCGAGCAGGGCGCTGGCCAGCGTGACGTCATCCACGTCATCCAGCTCATCCGGGGAACCCAGCGTTTTGCGGAGTCCATCCACTTGGGTCAGCGTCATGTAGTCGTGCTCGCCCACGAACGCCGTGATGGTGTCGTCAATTGCGGAGTAGTTGTCCATCAAGGGCTGCATCAGTTTTTCGAGTGCCAGCATGGCTTCGACTTGGCGCCGCCTCAGGATCTGCTTGCCGTTTTCTTGGGTTTCGATCAAGCGAAAGTCGATGCGTCCCAGCCAGATCATGGCGCGGAAGTAACTTTCGAGCGCTGCATCACCGGCGTAGTGACCGCGCGGCTTGAACTGGGAAAAATCGATGCGTCGCTCGACGCCAAACAGGACGCGCTGTTGTTCGCCGGCCGCACTCATGGCCGCTTTTACGAACTCTTTCACGCCTTCGGGCTCTCGCGGATCGACTCGACCGTTGTCCAGCAAGGAAAGCGCCACCCCCAGGTAGAAGTTGAGATCCGACGCGCTCTCCGCCGGTAGCGAGTCCACATCCGCGATCAGTTGTTCGCGCAATTCGCTGAGCAATTTCTCAAGACGTGGGCGCAGCGACTGCTTCTCCAAGGCTTGGAGGATCTTATCATGCGAGCGATACAGCGCCTCGAGCACCATATCCGTGGAAACGAAGACCGGCAGATCAGCCATGTAGATTTCGGCGTAACCCATGGCGAAAGACGGATAGCGGCTCTGCTTGTCGATCACGAAACCTGTGTTCGCCAAGCCATCAGTTGGGAAATTGGGGCCAAACATGCTGTCGACGATGGCGTCCAGACCTTCCGCTTCGAGCGGGTCGTAGCCGAGCTCGTCGACGAACTGCAGCGAGTGTTCGGTTCGAAGTTCGTCCGCGGTCATCTCATTCACGACCTGCAACTCTTGCGTGATCGCGCCCACGGCAGCAGGTGCAGAGAGTGTCACGTCTGTGCCAGGATCTTCCTCACTTGGCACATCAGGGACCGCACCGGGATCAGGCGCTGACTCTCCAGAGCAGGCCCCAATCAGCAGCAGGAGCGGCCAAAGCCGCCTGGTGAAACGGGCCGCTGAGGGTTTAGGTATCGGAGCCAAGGGTAGGAAAAAGTTTGTCACGGACGCTCTCTGTGCAACCTGCATGCCATGCCATCGGAAGCCGGCGCGGTCTGGGCTCGGGAGGACAGCTTGGAGCAACGTGCGGTTCCCCGCATGCTTTTCGTCGGTGAAATGCGGTGAGAGATATGGTGGCTCAGAGGTCTTAGCGTAGATATCATGGCGCACTGCGTCTCGCGCGCTGTTCCGCACCAAGTCCTGCGGCAATCTGGCTGTGTTTACCTCTTCTCGCTGGGACGAGGGGGTGCAGCGGGGTTTCCCACCGATGCAGCGAAATATTCAAATCGGACTTTGTGCGGTTTTAGCGGTGCCGCTTAGTAAGATCGCCGTGTAGGGTCCGCGGCATGAACGGCTCCGTCCCAAGCGCCAGGTATCTAGAAACGTGTTCTCGCTACACAAGGCGGGTTTCGCTGCTTCTCACCATGGCGCTGGCCTTGGCATGTGGGGGCGATCCAGCTGATGATGCGCCAGGGGCTGACGCTGGGGTCTCGACTGACGCTGGCGCCGGGCCGGATCAGGGTACAGCGATGGATGCGGGCTCTGCGACTGACGCTGGCGTCCCCGATCCGCGGATCCCCAGCGGTTGCAACGCGGCGCTTCCAAGCGCGCGCTACGCGACCTTTTACGAAAGCGCCAAGTGTCTATTTGCTGGCGACAGCCCGGTGCAGACGGGAGTTGAGGACGGCGTCATCAGTCCCAAGCGTGTGGTCGTGTTGCGCGGTCGGGTTTTGGATGCTGAGGGCGAAGGTTTGGACGGCGTGACCGTACGGGTCGCTGGCGAGCCAAGCCTTGGCAAAACGCTCACCCGGGCGGGGGGCTACTATGATTTGGCGGCCAATGGGGGTGGGCAGCTGACGCTCAAGTTCAAAAAAGACGGGTACATTCGCGCCGCGCGGCAACGCGTGGCCCAGTGGCGTACGTTCGTGAACTTCGACGACATCGTTTTGGTGGAGCGCGCCGAGCCGCTGCCCGAGCTCAATCTCTCGAAGCTGGATTCACTGACGATGCGCCAGGGAAAGCAGTCGAAAGACGATGACGGTGAGCGTTCCCACGCGCTGCTCTTCAAACCAAAAACCAAAGCCACAGCCGTCAAAAACGGCAAAAAGACAGAGCTGGATGAGCTGAGTTTGGTTGTCACCGACGTGACCGTTGGTGAGTGGGGCAGTCGTGCCATGCCCGCCAACTTGCCGGCGACCAGCGCCTTCACCTACGCGGTGGATCTGTCGGTGGAGGGCCAAGAGGACGCATCGATTGAGTTTGACCAGCCAGTGGTCAACTACGTCGACAACTTTTTGGGGTTCCCCGCTGGGACCAAGGTGCCCGCGGGCTACTACGATGAAGAGACTGATCGCTGGGAAGCGGCCGACAGCGGCCTGGTGGTCGACGTGTT
>JBNLEN010000227.1:0-9235 GCA_050304975.1 Polyangiaceae bacterium | reverse complement strand
CTGGGCAAGGCATCGCAACGGAGCTGGCCTTTGGAGGAACGGTAGGAACAGGTGTCGTCTTGGGAGGCGGCATCTTCAATCACACCCTGCTAAACCTCAGCGAAGACGACATTTCGGGGGATGAGTACGCGGTTTCAATGGCGTCCTTGTATGCTCCGTTCGTTGACGTATATCTGAACCCGAAGCGTGGGTTCCATTTTCAGGCGGCGGTCGGCTACCTCCTGTACGCTATTGGGGAGTGGACGGACGCTGAGGGCTATACCGTGGATGCCAGCAGTCTGGGCGGCTTCGGTCTGATTGCAGGGATCGGCTACGAATGGTTCGTCGGGGACGAGTGGAGCCTCGGGCTGCTTGGGCGCTTCCTGTTCGCCAAGGTCTCCGGCGACTATGGAGGCACCACGGATATTCCGCCTGTCGATGTCTCGACCACGCTAACCAGCCCATCTCTCCTGTTTACGGTCACCTACCACTAGTCGCTGACTTTCCGACCACGACGATGGACGATCACCTATTCCTACGACTGCTGGAAATAAACATCCAGCAACTCGCGCATGCCGTCGCATTCTTGGGGGGCTGGGGGCTAGTGAGATTCGACCTGTGACACGCTGCGAAAAGCCGCGCTAGAACTCAGTAATTCCGTATACGTGCCTTGGGCAACGACGCGACCATCTTCCAGGACGTAGATGCAGTCGCAGTTTCTAAGTGTGGCAACGCGGTGAGCAATCTGCACGATGGTGCGGTTGCTGCTCAGGCGTTCCACCGCATCGACGATGGCCTCCTCGGTAGCTGAATCTAGAGCGCTCGTGGCCTCGTCAAAGAATAGGATCTCGGGATCGCGATAGAGTGCGCGGGCGATGCCGACGCGCTGCCGTTGCCCTCCGCTCATGCGCACGCCACGCTCACCGACGACCGTTTCGTAGCCGGCTGGAAGCTCTCGCTCGATGAAGTCTGCGATGTTGGCAATGGTTGCCGCCCGGCGCACGGCTTCGTCGTCGATCTCGTCATCCGGCACCGCAAATGCGATGTTTCGACGAATCGTGTCATCCGCCAGGTAAACATCTTGTGGCACGTAGCCCAACTTCGCCTGCCATGCGGGTAGCTGCTCGTCACTAACCTCCTCGCCGTCAACGAAGAGGCCTCCCTGAGACGGCCGGAGCAGGCCGAGCAGAAGATCCAGTGCCGTGGTCTTGCCGGAACCCGTACGGCCAACCAAGCCTATAAATCCGTTCTTGGGGATTTTCAGGGAAACCTCGGTGAGAGACGGAGAATTGGCCCCTGGGTAGTCGAACGTGACGTCGCGCAGCTCAGCTCCCACGGAAAAAGTGATGGCAGAGCGCCCGCGATCCGACTCCTCCTCCACGTGGCGCCGCCCGCTTTCGAATGGCCGCGTGACGTGCTGCTCCGCCACTATGTCATCGTAAACCTGATCCAGGGACGGCCGATTGAATCGCACGTAGGAAGCATTGGTCAGAGCTCCTTGGAGGGCAGGCATCAGCCGATACCCGGCAAAAGTGTAGATGCCAATGAGCGGAATCGTCTGCAAGAAGTCGTCGTGCGTTGCGAGCAGGTACAACACCACAACCACCACACCGCCGAATGCGACAGCCTCCAAAACAAACTTCGGAAGCGTGGCGACCAGCGTGTTCGTGGCCTCGTGTCGTAGGTACCGCCAGTCTGGTTTGGCGAAGGCTCGTTCGAAGTAATGCTCGCCTCCGAGCAGCTTGGTTTCCTTCATGGCGCCGAAGGCTTCTGCTGAGATCTTGAAGCGCGCCTTGTTTGCGACGAACCTTTCCTCACCGATGGTACGTAACAGCTTTCGCACCACGGACCATACCAAACCGTAGGCCACGCCCATCAGTAGAGCTACTGTCAATGCCAGCTGCGGGTCCAGCATGATCAGCAATACCAAAATGGATAGGGTAGCGACACCATGAGCCAACAACTCGAGTGATGCGCGCAGCACTCCCGCAGCGTTGGTCGCCTCAGCCAGGATATTTCGAATCAGCTCGCTGCTGTTGCGATTTAGAAAAGCCGAGTAAGGTTGTCTGAGGTAACTGGCCAACAGTGCAGTGCCCAGCAGGTGGCGAAAACGAGCCGCGAATCGGGCCCGCAGCCAGAAGAACACCGCCGAGAACGCATTTCGCCCCAGAACGACAACGAACACTCCAACCCCGAGGGCAAACAAGAAGTCATTGGCAGAGGTGAACGAGAAAGTCTCGTAAGCCCAGTTCAAGTAGCGATTGGAATGAATGGACGCCGGGTCTGAGGCCACGCTGAGAAATGGAACGATCGATGCGATGCCGGTGACCTCAACCAGAGCGTTGACCACTGTCATCACGGCCAGACCGTAGAACCACAACCGGTCCCCTGGTTGAACGAGCGCTTGGATCTTTCGAAATGGCAAAGCGATGTGCTTCCGTCGTCAGGGGCAAACGTCGATATTGGCAGCGTAACCCATAAGCAGCCGGCACCCGGGTGTGCCACGGAATGGCATTAACCAGGCACTCAGTCAACTGCGTTCCGTAGGCTACCCACTTGCCTTGGGGCAAGACCTCCGGCAGCCAAATCCCGGAAGTTCCGTGGAGCCATTCACGCCAACCCCACGTCACTGGTGCACTCCTCGCGCGGGAACTGCCCCGAGGGGCCCGGCACCGGAAGACTGGACAAGCGGTAAGTTATCTTGCGACTCTCGGCCACAACCTGTGTCGCGCACGCTGTTCGCCAATTTTCATGATTTCTTCGTGCCGCTGCTTCAGCGCTGCAGACAACAGGGCATGCCGGTGGACTTCGTCATGTTCGTGTCGCCCCACGCCGAAGCAATCCGGGAGGAGTACGGGAGCCGGAGCGAGTTCGAAGCGACTGAGCTGTTTTCGTCACGCTATCATTTTTTCCCAGACGAACTGGAGTCTTGGGTTGGGCCGCAGCACATTGTGCTGGAAGAAGCCTACTTTCCGCAGCTGATGGAGAGTGAGTTCTATTTCATGCTGTGGAGCGATCGCGCCTGTCTGCAGCCAGCCACGGTGCGGCAGCGCAAGCGCATGCACCGGCGGTACTTTCAGGCCTTTCTGAATCTGCTGCGGTCCCGGGACATTTCTGCCGTCTTCTTTCCATACACACCCCACGGAGGATGGGACCAAGCGCTGTTCTATGCGTGCAAGGCTCTCGGTGTACACACGCGTCTGCTCACCCCCACCATGATTGAAGACCGTGTGTTCCTGCGTGAGGATTTCCGCACCCCCATGCACCTTCCAGAGGAATACTTGCGACAAACTTCTGCCGAGGAGTTGAGTCAGCAGCTCGCCCCGGAGTTTTTGCAGGCGGCCTGGCAGGACTCGGCCATTTTGCAGAGTCAGCGGGAGCTGCTCGCCTCTGTTACGCAACGACGCGAGCAATCCCGTTGGCGTCAGGTGCTGGAGCGTCCCCGTCTCGTCAAGCACTTGCTGGGGCCAACCTTCGCCATCTGCAACTCGTTCTACAAAGAGAGCTATTTGCCGATTCACAAGCGGGTTTGGTACCGACTGCCGTTCCTCAAGCGGCGCAAGAAGCTGCGCGACTACTATGACACGCACTCCCAGCGTCTCGATGCGCGCCGGCCGTTCGTGCTCATGCCCCTCCATCTAGAACCGGAGGCCACCACTCAGCCGGAAGGGTTGATGTTCGAGGACCAGATCATGGCGGTGCGCGTGTTGGCGCGCGCGCTGCCCGAGGGCTGGGTACTCTACGTCAAAGAAAATCCAGCGCAGTTCTCCAACGAGTTCTGGCAATTCGGCTCCTACCACTACCGAGAGCTCGCGGACTACGAGCAAATGTTGGCTGAACCCAACGTGCGGTTCTTGGCGCTCAATGAGCCGATGAGTGATGTCATCGGTCAAGCTGAAGTCGTCGCATCCATCAAGGGTACTGCCGGCTGGGAAGCGCTGCGCGACCATCAGAAACCTGCGATCGTGTTCACGCCGTCGTGGTACTCCGCGTGCCCCAGTTGCTTCTTGGTGCATTCCGTCGAGGAATGTCGCGCGGCTATCCGGCGGACTCAGGAACTCAGCGCCGATGCCGTGCGACTGGACGTCCTCCGCTTTCTTAGCTATGCCCAGAGTTTGTTCTTCGTGGGCTCGTTTGCCAGGGCCTTCCACGACAAGACCTCGCGTACGGACGAGCAAATTTACGACTCGATGGCTGAGGCTTTCGTCAAGGAACTGCGAGCCTGCGGAATAGAGCCGCGAAGCGCTTGAACGGCCCGGTCGCGGGTGATTTTGTGCGTTTAGTCGGTGACGGGGCCACAATTACGTAGCAACATCGAATCCACTCGGTGATTCGCTATGCGTTACTGTACCAAATGTGTCTACCCCGGCGCGTCAGCCGTGCCGCTGCAGTTCGATGATGATGGCGTGTGTAGCGGCTGCCGCGTGGCCCAGCAGAAACAGAGTATCGACTGGGACGACCGCAAGGAGTGGCTCGAAGAGATCTGCGACGAGTACCGCAAGCCGGATGGTAGCAACTACGATTGCATCATTCCTGTCAGTGGTGGCAAAGACAGCTGGTACCAGACCTACTTCATGAAAGAGGTCATGGGCATGAACCCTCTGCTGGTGACCTACAATGGCAACAACTATCTGGACGTGGGGCTGCGGAACCTCAAACGCATGCGCGAGGTGTTTCAAGTCGATCACATCTTCTTTTCCCCGAATGTCGACTTACTGAAAAAGATGAACCGCCTATGCATGAAGAAGATGGGCGACATGAATTGGCATGCCCATTGCGGGATCTTCACATACCCGGTGCAAATCGCGGTGAAGTTTCAGATCCCGCTCATTATTTGGGGCGAGCATGGTTTCTTGGATCTTGGCGGAATGTTCTCCTTGAATGACATGGTGGAAATGACTGCCAAGCACCGCCTCGAACATTCGCAGCGTGGTTACGACTGGTTCGACATGATTGACGAGGAGGAGCGGATCGAGGCGAAGGACCTGCAGTGGGCACGCTACCCCAGCGACGAGGAGCTCGAGCGGGTTGGGGTGCGTGGCATCTATCTGGGCAACTTCGTGAACTGGGACGCCAACGTCCACAGCAAGCTGATGACTGAGTACGGGTTCGAGCCAGCCCCCTTCGAGTTCGACCGAACTTACCGACGCATGTCCAACTTGGACGACATGCATGAAAACGGCATTCACGACTACATCAAGTTCATCAAGTTCGGCTATGGCAGAGCGTCGGACCACGTCTGCAAGGACATCCGCAGCGGCGCCATGACGCGTGAGCAGGGCATCGAAATGGTTCGCAAGTATGACCACGTCAAACCGCGTGACTTGTTGCGCTGGCTCCAATACGTGGACATGACGGAAGACGAGTTCGACGACATTGCCGATAGCTTTCGCGATCCACGAGTTTGGAGCAAAGACGCGGATGGGACCTGGTCAAAAGAAAACATCTGGGGCGGCCGCTCCAGTTACCCCGTGACCAAGCTGACCCGCAATGAACGCGAAGAGGATTGGGACCACTTTCGCCAACTGGCCACCATCGCCTGAACCCCACCCGGATGAGCGCTCTAACCGAAAACGAGATCCGTCCTGACGAGCTGATGGCCGAACAAGCTCGGCGCTTCGAAAACGACGTGCGGCGATTGATGGCCCACAAGCACGAGTTCGTGCGCGTCCCCTGCCCAGCTTGCGACCAAATGGATGGCCGCCATACCTTCATCAAATACGGGATGGACTATGAAACTTGTCCCCAGTGCGAGACCATCTACGCCAACCCTCGGCCAAGCCCCGAGCACTTGGAAAGTTACTATACCCATTCGGAGAACTACGAATATTGGAGCAAGTACATCTTTCCTGCCTCGGAGAATGCCCGACGCGAGAAGATCTTCAAGCCGCGCGTGCAGCGCGTGCTGAGCGTCTGTGATCGCTTTCAGCTGCCCACGCGCATGCTGTTGGAGGTGGGAGCGGGCTTTGGCATCTTCTGCGAAGAGATGATGAAAACTGGGCGCGTTCAGCATGTCGTGGGCGTGGAGCCCACTCCTGATTTGGCTGAAGTTTGTCGCACGCGGGGCATCACGACCATCCAAAAACTCGTCGAGCAAATTGACCTTGCGGAGCTCGAGGCTTACGGCGGTCAAGCTGATGTCGTGGCCAACTTCGAGGTGATCGAGCATTTGTTTTCTCCGCGCGACTTCCTTCAGCAATGCGCCAAGATCATGCGCCCCGGTGCGGTACTGATCCTCACCTGCCCCAACGGCAAAGGTTTCGATGTCACGGTGCTGCGCGAGCTTTCTTCCGCAGTCGACGTTGAGCATATAAATTTGTTCAATCCCGAATCGCTCGCTTTGCTCATGCGGAGCTGCGGATTCGACGTGATTGAGTCACAAACCCCGGGGCAGCTCGACGCCGAACTCGTGCGTAAGCAAATTCTATCGGGCGCGTTTGACGCCAAGCACCACCCATTTTTGCAGCGGGTGCTGATTGACGACTGGGATCGGGTGGGGAACAACTTCCAGCGCTTCATCACGGACAACAATCTGTCTTCCAACATGATGCTGATTGCGCGCCGACGAGCGGAGGACCCAAGCTAATGGATGAGCTGGCTAATACTGCGACGGGAAAAGGTCATTGCCCTCCGCGCCGAATTCGACCAAATAGATGGTCAGCACCATGACGATCGTCCACAGCCCACTGCTGCAGGGTAGCGTGCCTGCCCTTGACGGAGCTTCCGTTCTGATAACCGGAGGCACCGGGTCCTTCGGTCGCGCCTTCGTTGACTGGCTGGTTGCGCACGACCAGGTACAAAAAATCGTCGTCTTCTCTCGTGATGAGCAGAAGCACTACCGTGAACAGCAGCGGCGCCAGGATCCGAGGTTGCGCTACTTCGTCGGAGATGTTCGCGACAAGAATCGGCTTATGAAGGCACTCAACGGTATCGATATCGTTGTTCACGCCGCCGCGATGAAGCATGTGCCGATTGCCGAATACAATCCCATGGAGGCGATCCGCACCAACATAGAAGGTGCGGCCAATTTGGTTGACGCGGCGATCGAACGGGGCGTCAAGCGCGTCGTGGCGCTTTCCACGGACAAGGCGGTCAGTCCCGTCAACCTCTACGGGGCGACAAAGCTGTGTATGGAGAAGCTGCTTGTCGCCGCCAATTCGTACGTTGGTGACAGGCCCACTCGCTTCGACCTGGTGCGCTACGGAAACGTGGTGGGTAGCGAAGGGAGCGTCGTTCCGCTCTTTCTCCGGCAGCGACAGACCGGCAAACTCACCTTGACGGATCCAAACATGACCCGGTTTTGGATCGGCATGCCAGATGCGGTCGGACTGGTTCTGCTTGCCCTACGGGAAGGCACCGGAGGCGATGTGTTCATCCCCAAGCTGCCCGCCTGTACGATCGAAACGTTGGCAGAAGCCATCGCACCCGGTCTGGAGCGAGAAATCGTCGGGATCCGATCTGGCGAAAAGATGCATGAGACGTTGATCACGAGCGAGGAATCTCGCCGTGTGGTCGAATACGAACGCCACTATCTCATTCGACCAGAGTTTCCCTGGTGGGGCCACCGACCCGCCGCGCCTGAGGGCAAGCCGGTCGCGGGGGGCTTCGAGTATTCCAGCAACACGACGGAGATGCTTTCCGTCGAACAAACGCGTGCCTTGTTGCGCAAGCTCAACCCGGACGTCTGAACCGATCTTGTAACCGCTAGGGGTTCGTCACGTCGATCCCCATCTTGATCAGCTCCTTGCGTGCCTGCACTGCGCTGAGCTCCGTGAAATGAAAGATATTGCCGGCGGAGACTGCGTCAGCCTTACCTTCAGTGATGCCCCTAGCCATGTGCTTGAATCGACCGACCCCACCGCAGGCGATGAGGGGGATCTCAATAGCCTCGGAGACGCTGCGAATCAGCTCCAAATCATAGCCGCACGCCATGCCGTCGCGGTCTATCGAATTGAGGAAGATCTCGCCGGCACCTCGGCGTTCGCACTCCTTGGCCCAATCCAGCGGGTGCAGCCCCGTAGCCTTGGTTCCGTGTTCAGTGAACACTTCATAGCTACCGTCGTCGTGCTGTCTTACATCAACGGAGACTATGATGGCCTGACTGCCAAAGCGTGAGGCAGCTTGGGTAATAAACTCAGGCTCTGCAACAGCTTGGGTATTGATGGTTATCTTGTCAGCCCCCCGGGAGATGCGGTCATGGATGTCCTGCAGAGTACGGATGCGCCCACCAAAGGTTAGGGGCATGAAGCAGTTCTCGGAGATCGCTTCCAAGATCTTCAGCACGTCGCTTTCGCTCTTCACCTTTAAATCATCGCGACGGATGTCATATTCGTCTTCGCGGGTGATGTCGATGTAGATTAGCTCGTCGACGCGCCAAGCGTTGAATCGCTCGACTTGGTGGATGGCGTTACCCAGCAGCTGGTGGGTCTTGAATTGCTCGCTGCGAACCAGGAAGCCATTCTTTAAGAACAAGCAGGGGATGAGGCGCTTCTTCAGCATGCTGCCTCTGCGGACTCAGTCCGACCTAAAAAGCGCCGCAAGAGGTCCAGACCCGCTCGGTGGCTTTTCTCGGGATGAAACTGTGCGGCAGCAATGTTGTCCTGCTGAATTACGGCCGCAAACTGCTCCCCGTATTCACAACGTCCCACGACAATGTCGGATCGGACGCACTCGAGGTGGTAGCTGTGGACGAAATAGTAGGATCGGACGCTCTCAGGCTCACCGAGCAGCGGCGTGCTGACGACGGGACGCACATCATTCCATCCCACGTGAGGGATCTTTTGGTTGTGTGTGAACTGCCTGGTCAGACGGATACAGGACGCATCCACCCAACCAAGACCTTCAGTCTCTCCGTGTTCGTAGCCTACTTTGCTCAACAGCTGCATGCCCAGGCAGATCCCCAACAACGGCTTCTTTTGCTCCAACACCAGCTCATTCAAGACGGGTACTAGGCCAAACGCCTTTAGGTTGGCCATGCCGTCAGCGAACGCGCCGACTCCTGGTAATAGCAAGTGGCTGGCTTCACGCAGCTGCTGTGGGTCTCGCGAAACGACCGCTTCAGCTCCGACAGCCCGGAGCGCATTGGCGACCGAGCGGATGTTTCCCATGTTGTAGTCGATGATAGCGACCGTCATGCCAGCTGAGCTTTTCCTAGCGCGCGCGCTCCGCGCTGCCTAGCTCCGCCGATACTAGAGTAGTACCTGGATTCGTTCAATCGGCTCCCCAGAATGAAAACACCGCTCGGAGAATCGCGACG